>JAYVCF010000446.1:0-24641 GCA_043750095.1 Deltaproteobacteria bacterium | reverse complement strand
CGAGCCCGGCATCGGCAAGAGCCGACTCGCGCGCCTCGGCCTCGAGCACGTCGAGCGGGCAGGCACGATGGAGGGAGCCGCGACAGGCTTCGACGCACGCGGCGCCGACGTCTCGGGAGGCCTCTTCCGTTTGCTGACGCGCTGGCTCGGCAACCCGCGCAGCCCGCGCATCGGCTGGAGCTGGCTCCAGGCGAACAACCTGGACCTCGAGCGGCTGCATCGCTGGATCGGCGCGACGGCCATGGAGTCGGCAGAGCGTCCCTCGATCGCCGAGGTGGTCGAGATCACGCACACGGTGATCCGCGCGCTCGGCAAGCGAGCTCCCGTATACCTTTGGCTCGATGACCTCGCATGGGCGCGCGACGGCGCGATCGATCTGGTCGAGCGCCTGCTGACCAAGCAGGACGCGCGTGTGCTGATCGTGGCGACGCTCCGCTCCGGGACGCTCCAGCACGAGGCGACGCGCGCGCGCCTGGGCCCCTTGCTCGCGTCACCGCGCGCCATCACGCGCACGCTCGAGCCGCTCGACCAAGCCGATCGACGCGCGGTCCTGAGCAAGCTCGCCCCGCTCGCGCCCGCGCTCGTCGACGAGATGGTGGAGCGCCTGGACGGATCACCGATGCTGCTGGTCGAAGTCGTGCGCGCGCTCGCTGCGGGCGACCTCTTGGAGAGTCGTCCGGAGGGGCTCGCGCCGCGCGGCAACGCGAGCCTGATGGATCTGCTCGGCGACCGGCCGCTCGCGACCCTCATCGGCGCCCGCGTCGAGGCGATGCTGGCGGGTTTCGAGTCCGAGGCGGGCGTCGCCGAGGGCATCCTTTCGCGCGCGGCGCTGCTCGGCGCGTTCTTCGAGGACCCGACGCTGCGGGCGTGCGTCTCCTCGGACCGCGCGCTCGGCAAGGCCGTCGATGCGGTGCTCGATCGCGCACTGCTGCACGGAATCGTGCGCGCGGAGGGCGGCTCGCTCTTCAGCTTCGATCATCAGCTCGTTCAGGAGACGTTGATGATGCGGCTCGAGGCGAGCCCCGGCCGCGTTCGCGTGTACTTCGACGTCGCGAACGGCCTGGTCGCGCGGCACGGCAAGGACCGCTCGGATGTGGCCGCCGCGGTCGCCGATCTCTTGCGCCGCGCGGGCGCGAAGGACCGCGCATGGGATCGGATGCTCCACGCGATCGAGACCGCCGCGTGGGCCGGTGATCGCACGACGTCGCACGCGTACCTCGCGACCGCCACCAGCTGGCTCGACGAGGACGGCGAGGCGCCCATGTCCCGTGCGCGCGCGACTCTCGCGCTGGCCGAAGCCCGGGTGCGCTACTACGCGCTCGAGTACGACGCCGCGCGCATCGCGCTCTCTCGTGCGCTCTCGATCGCGCGCGTGGGGAAGGACGAGCTACTCGTTCTCTCGTGCGAGTCGTTCGAGGCCGACGTCGCGTTCTACCAGGACCGCTTCGCCGACGCAGAGCGCATCGCTCGCTCGTGCGAGGCGCGCGCGTCGATGGACGACCCCGATCTCGCTGCCATCGGCGGGGCTGCTGCACAGCGGCTCGCCGACCTCGCGGTGCTTCGGGAGCGGACCGACGAGGCCATCGCGTGCTTCGAGCGCTGCCATCGGTACCGGCTCGCGGCGGGCCTTCCGTGGCGTGCGCGGATCGCGCAGCTGAACCTGGGCGAGTCGCTCATGGTCGCTGGGCGCCTCGGCGAGGCGACCGCGGTCCTCGGCGAAGTACGAGCAGAAGCCATCGCTGCCCGCGATGACGAGGGCCTCGCCGCGTGCGTGGATCTCGAAGCACGTCTGACGTTTCTGCGCGGGGATCCCCAGGGCGCGCGCGCGGCATACGTGGATCGTGCCAACGCGGTGCTCGCGACGGGCGACCAATGGCGACGCACGATGCTGCTCGCGTTCGCCGCGCTGCTCTCCGCGGCGCTCGATGGCGACGAGGAGACACGCGCGAGCACGCGTGCCTTCACGAGCGCATACGCCCGTGTCCCGCACGACGAAGCGTTCACGATCTTCGCGATGGGGCTCCTCGTCGAGCGACTCGGGACGCGTGGGCTCGCCGATTCCGCGGCCGAGATCGGGGCGGCCATCGCCATGCGTGAAGAGCGGGTCCGACGCGGCTCGCGTGCGTGATGCGGTATCCTCCGCGGATGCGTTGCTTCGTGTTGCTCTGCGTTCTCGTCTCGCTCGTTCTCACAGAGGGCTGCAGCAGCACGTCGGAACCGGCGAACGACGCCTCGCACGGCGCTGACGCGAACGGCGCTGACGCGAACGGCGGCGACGCGAACGGCGGTGACGCAGCGATGAGCACGTCCGACGCGAGCGCGGATGGCGCACCGGCGGGAGACGCCCAGAGCGCGGTCGACGCGAGCCCGCTCACCGACGCGAACGTTCCCGACGGCGGACCCTGCGTGCCCGCGGGCACGTGCAACCCCTTCGACCCCGCCTCGTGCGGGACGATGGCGTGTCGTCCCAGCGCGACCGGGACGATGTGTCAGGCGGTCTCGTCCACCCCGGCAGGCTTCGAGATGCCCTGCCTCCACCCGAACGACTGCGAGCCGGGCCTCTTCTGCCTCACGTTCTCCGTGGCCGAAGGCTCGCGCTGTCATCGCATGTGCCCGACCCGCTCCGTCGGTGCCTGCGACACGGGCTACGTGTGCACGGGTACGTTCGGAGACGTCTGCGTGAACGTGTGCCGCGCGCTCCCTCCCGCGTGCAACATCTACACACAAGACTGCGCGAACGCGACGGACACCTGCACGTTGGTGCGCAACCCCGAGACGAGCGCTCCTTACACGGGGTGCCGCCCGGCCGGCACGCAGACTGAAGGCATGCCCTGCGGAGGCACGGCGGGTAGCTGCGGCCACTCGCTCATCTGCGCTGCGAGCGCGGGCGTCGCGTCGTGTCGCCACGTCTGCGACTCGACCGCCACCCCGGACACTTGCGTCGCGCCCGCGACGTGCACGGGGCTCGCGACGACCTGGGGTGTCCACTACTGCCAGGCGCCGTAGGCCAGGGCACTACGGATCGTACGTTCCGTCGAGCACGCCAGCCGGATTGGTCGCGAGCAGCGCCGTGACCTCGGCGGCCCCGACCAGAACGCGGAGCCGCTCGATCGCGCTCGCGACGCGGTCCACGTCCTCGGGCCGATGCGCGTCGCTACACGCGATGTCGTAGGCGCCCTCCTCCAGCATTCGCTCCGCGACGCGGCGCGGCCGATCGCCGTAGTGCCCGACGAGCGACATGAGATCGAGCTGTGTCATCGCGCCTGCGTCGAGCAGCGCGTCGAGCGCGTCGGTGTCGTTCGCGAGCGGCGAGTAGCGCTCGGGGTGCGCGAGCATCGGGCGGAGGCCGCGCACCTGCATCTGAAAGAAGCGCTCGGTGAGCCCGCGCGGCCAGCGATCGGGATGAAGCTCGACGAGGATCGCATTGTTCCCCGGATAAGGCAGCACCTCGCGCCGCTCGAAGAGCTGCCAGAACACGTCGTCGAAGAAGTGCTCGCTGGCGAGGCCGAGCAGAGGGATGGCCGCGCCGACCAGCTGCTCGCTCACGTCGCGAAAGCCCTGCTCGAGACCCGCCTTCCGATTCTCGAACATGCCAGAGCGAATGTGCGGCGTCGCGACGCAGCGCTCGTAGCCCACGGCCTTGAGCCCCTCGAGCATCTGGCGGCTCTCGTCCAGCGTGCGGACGCCATCATCGACGCCAGGGACGTAGTGCAGATGCAGATCGACGTAGCCGCTCATGAGATGGCGGCGCGCAGCTTAGCGGTTGCGCAAGCATGCGCCGCGCGAATCGTGCTCGCGTCGCCGAGCCACGTTGACTTCAGTTGAATGTCCCGTACGGAACATGAGGTGGCGACAAGAGGTCTTCGAGGCCACCAGACATCGCGCTGCCTGGAGCCCGATGAGACAAGTGCCTGCCCAAGTCTCGTCGAACTGGGGGGCCGCGTTGTTCGTCGCTGCCCTCGCAAGTCTCGTCATCCCCGGCTGCACGCTCGCGAGAGGAACGGCCTACGACGGCAACACCCCCGATTCGGGTGCGACCGACGCTGACGTTCCCGACTCCGAGCCCGACGACGCGGCGTCCGACGACAGCGCGGCCTCCGACGACAGCGCGGCGTCCGAGGACAGCGGGCCCGCGACCGACACCGGGCCCGCGGCCGACACCGGGCCCGCGACCGACACCGGGCCCGCGACCGACACCGGGCGCCCGTCCGACACCGGGCCCGCGACCGACAGCGGGCGCCCGTCCGCGCTGCCGATCCATCTCGGGACCGCCATCAACTTCGTGATCCTCGCGCAGGGCGCAGTCACCAACACCCCGCCATCCGCCGTCAGGGGTGATATTGGCGACAGCGCCGCCACCACCGGCGAGATGACGGGATTCGCTTGGACGGCGGACCCCTCGAATACGTTCTCGACCTCGTTGCAGGTCTTCGGGCGCGCGTACGCTGCCGACCACCTCGCGCCCACGCCGGCCAAGCTGAGCACGGCTATCGGTCACATGTTGGCTGCGTTCGCAGAGGCGACGGGGCGAGTCCCCGACGTCACCGTCGTTGGCGCCGGGGACATCGGCGGGCTGACCCTCGGTCCTGGCGTCTATCGCTGGACCGCTGCGCTCTCGATCGCGACGCCCGTCACTCTCACGGGGAGCGCGACGGATGTCTGGCTCTTCCAGATCGGGGCGGCCCTGGACATGGCCGCCGCCGCGCGGGTCCAATTGACCGGTGGGGCACTGGCCAAGAACGTCTTCTGGCATGTCGGCGCCGCTGCGGCTCTGGGGGCCGGCGCGCACTGCGAAGGAATCATCATGGCCGAGGCGGCGGTCACGCTCGGAGCGGGCGCATCGATCACCGGCCGCGTGCTTTCGCGAACCACGGTCGCCCTCGACACGAGCGCCGTGGCCGAGCCCGCCCCGTAGCGGAAACGTTGGGCCGATGAAGCTGAACGTAGCCCCGTCATGAGATGGGGCTGCGGAGCCTCGTCGCGTGCGCGAGCAAGCTGCCGCGCTCGTTCGTGCTTGGGTCCTCGAGCACGAGGGCGAGCAGCGCTTCGAGCAGCTTTCCGAGCTCGCGCCCTGGCGGCAGCGAGAGAGCGTTCATGAGGTCGTGACCGGTGACGGCCAGGTCACGCGTCGTCAGCGGAACCTTCGCGTCGACGTCCGCGCGAACCTGCGCGCCGAACACGGCCGCGACATCGGTCACGCCACGCGCGCGTGCGTCGGCGCTCGCCACCTCGACCAGCGCCGAGATCGTCTCGACGCCGAGCTTCGAGAGCAGGCGCCGGCGATCGGCGGCCTCCATGTCACCGTGCAGCCCGCGCTGCGCCTCTTGGTGAATGCCGAGCACGCGCTCTCGATCGGGATTCGAGAAGCGGTAGGCCCGGAGCCACGCCGCGAGCTCGGCGTGCGTGATCGCGACGTCACGAAGCAGCGCACCCACGCGCATCGCGATCTCGGGTCGCACGAGGTCCATCCGAGCGAGCGAGAGCGCGAAGGTCGGCTCGTCGAGCGTCCTCGTCATCGGAGCGGTGCGCGCGAGCATCCCCGTACGCCGCATCACCGCGAACGCCCGCGAAGGACGCGCGGCCTTGCATGCCTTCTCCCACTCGTCGCGCACACGCTCCGCGGACACCTTCGCGAACGTGTCGAGCGCCGCGGGGATCGCCGCTTCCGTTCCCGGGTCGAGCTCCATCTCGAGCGTCGCGACGAAGCGCGCAGCCCGGAGCGCACGCAGCCCGTCCTCGGCGAAGCGCTCGCTCGCCTCTCCGACGGCGCGGATGCGCCCCGCATCGAGATCGGAAAGACCACCCCAAGGATCGACGAGCTGATCGTCGATGGGGTCGTACGCGATCGCGTTCACGGTGAAGTCGCGGCGCGCGAGGTCTTCTTCGATGGTGTGGACGAAGTGCACCGAGTCGGGCCGGCGCCCATCCGAGTACGCGCCCTCTCCACGCAGCGTCGTGACCTCGTACCCGACCCCGCCGAGAACGACGGTGACGGTTCCGTGCTGGATGCCGGTCGGCACGACGCGTCGGAAGAGACCGATCACTTCCTCGGGCCGGGCGCTCGTCGCGAGGTCCCAGTCCTTCGCCGCGCGACCCATCAGCACGTCACGGACGCAGCCTCCGACGATCCACGCACGATGGCCGCCCGCGCGGATGATCTCCGCGATCCGGTGCACATCCTTCGGGATCGCCCTGGCGTCGAACGCGCGCGGCACGGTCAAATCGACGATGGAGCCGCGGCTCAGTTCGTGTAGTAGCGGGGATCGGCCGGACGAAGCGCGAGCACGACCTGCATGTCGTCGAAGCGGTCGGCGATGGCGCTGGCGCTGACCCCGTAGCGGCGAGCGACCGAAGCGCGCGTCACGCCGTCGAGGCCATGGAGGCGTGCGATCGCGTACTCGAGCGCCGCCGCACAGACGTCGGGCTTGAGCAGCTCCCACGAGCCCCGTGTCTCGCGATAGTCGGACCAGAGGCGCCGCGCGCGCGTGACGTGCTCGCGCGTGAACCCGCCCTCGCGCATCGCGTCTGCGATGATCGGCAGCACGGGATCATGCGCGTCGAGTGCTTCGAGATCGGCCGACGCGCGAGCCGCGCGGGCGCTCGGGATCGACTGGACGGGCTGCGGCGCCGGCGCGGGCGCACCGACTTGAGCCGCCGCTTGTGCCGCGGTGCCGCCGACGGACGCGGAGACCGACGGCGCTGAAGACGAGGACGAGGACGACGAGGGCCCCACGACCGCGAGCGAGGCGCCGCTCGGCGAAGACGTCTGCCCCGACCCGCTCTGCGTGGCCGAAAGAGGCGAGCTGTTGACGCTGCCGTTGTTGATCGGCGAGACGCGCGTCGGCGCGGGCGAGACTTTCGTCTCCGCGGGCGCACCACGATCAATCCACTCGAGGAGTCGCTTGTGGTCGGCGTTGCGCGGTGCTGCCGCTGCCGCCCCGGACGCGAGCGTGCGCGCGGCCTCGAGCTTGCCGAGTCGGGCAAGACAATGCGCGAGCGACGCAGCGATCTCCGCGTCGTTCGGCGCGGTCGCCTTGTGCGCGATCTCGAGGTGCCGGAGCGCCTGCTCGGGGCGCTCGAGCGCAACGTCGAGCAAGTGACCGAGGTTGTGATGGTACCAAGGGTTGCGCGGGGCGATGGCGAGCGCGCGGCGATACGCCTCGACCGCTGCACGGAAGTTCGAGAGCAGCGCCTGCGCGAGCCCCATGAGCGCGTGCACGACATCATCGTCCGGCTGCGCCGCGACGACCTTGCGGAGGCTCAAGAGCGCGCGCCAGGGGTGCTCTTCGACTCGGTACTCGGCCAGATGCCGATGCGCATAGAGCGACGCCGCGCTGCCGTCCGGCGCGACCGTCACGAGCCGCTCGAGCAACGGAACGATCACGCGTCGGCCCTGGTCGGAGGCGATGGCCTGCTCGGCCCGCCGGCGCAGATGATCGACGCCGCTCTCCTCGGTCACGTCGGCTCGTATAGACGGGATGCCGACGGGGTGCAACGGCGCGAATCGCTGGATCAAGCCTTTCGGGCGATGGCTACGAGAAACCCACCGAATTTCGCCAGGGGCCCCCGAGCAAGACGGCGCTCCGCCGCGGCGAGCCCAATTCCGAGGACCGGAGCCCGGTAGAAAGCCGCCGCCGGTGTCACGATCCGCACACCGACGAAGCTCTCGAGCCGGAGCGAGCTGGGCATCGCCTCGCGAATCGAGCTGGGCGTGTCCCAGCGCGTCGGGATGTCGTCCTCACGATGGCTGCGCCCTACCCGCCTCGCGCCCGCGGCGAGTCGCGCTAGATACCTCAGGCTCCGGCGGTTATAGAACTCGAGGACCGCGATGCCTCCCGGTCGAAGCACCCGCGCCACCTCGCTCAGCGCCACCTCGATCTGAGGGACGTGCGCGAGCACCTTGAAGCTGCACACCACGTCGAATGACCCGTCGCCGAACGGGAGCGCCGTCGCGGAACCCTCGTGTACCGTCAGTCCCCGTGCCCGCGCGTGCTCGAGCATCGCTGGCGAGAGATCCACACCCACCGCTTCGGCGGCGTGAGGCGCGAGCTTCGCGAGCACCAAGCCGGTGCCGCACCCGACCTCGAGTAGACGCTTGCCCGCCAAGTGCGGGATCACGGTCGAGGCCTCGAGCTCGTCGATGAGCGCGTGATACCCACGGTCGCGGCCTACCTCGTACGTGGTCGCGAAGTCGTCGTAGTAAGCCTTCGTGCGCGTCTCGCTCATCGAAGCACCTCGTCATAGAGGGCCTCGTAGGCCGCGGCCATCCGCGCGGGTCGATAGCGCTCGAACGCCGCGCGTGCGCCCTCGACGAGCCGCAAGCGGGCCTGCGTATCGCCGACGATTCCGTCGAGCATGCTCGTGAGCGCCTCGCGATTCGGCTCCACCGCGAGCGCGCCGCCCTCCTCCGCCAGGTCCTCGGCCGAGCTCCCGCGCGCCACGATGACGGGAATGCCGAGCGAGAGCGCCTCGAGCAACACGATGGGCAGATCGACCTTCGCGATGAGGTCGGTGGCCGGGAGCGCGACCACATCGGCCGCTGCCAAGAGCGCGTGCATGTGTGCCGTCTCGCCGACCCAGCGCACCCGATCGGCGACCCCGAGCTGGACCGCGAGCTCCCGAAGGGCGCGCTCCGCGTCGGCGGATCGGTGCGACTTGCGACGCGCTGCGATGACGAGCAGCGTGCCGAGCGAGCGGGGCATCGCGGCGACCGCTTCGAGCGTCAGCCTCGCGCCTCGATCGCGCTCGAGATCCCCTGGGAAGAGCACGACGGGGACGTCGCTCGGCAGGCCCGCGAGACGACGGCCCCGCGCGCGCATGTCGGGGCTCGACATGACCGGGGCTACGCAGGGCGCGATGCGCCGCACGCGAGAGGCGGGCACTCCGCGCTCGAGAAACAGCGCCTCGGTCCGACGCGAGAGCACCGCGATCCGGTCGCCGAAGAGCACGACGTCGAGGTCTTCATCCGGCTCGGGGACGCTCGCCACCGTCTGAACGGTGGGCACGCGCCTGAGACGTGAGAGCGCGCGCGCCGTGCGGCTCGTGCGCGTATTGGGCGCAAAGACGAAGTGCCAGAGATCCCCACGACGCCCCGACGCGAGCCGCGCGGCGAGCCGCATCGCAGGCGTGCCCGAGAGGCCGAATCCCTCGTTCGGCTGGTAGAACAACGGCTCCACCCGCCCTCGCTCGAGTGGAAGCGGAACGCCCCGCACGCCGAGCACCACCGGCTCGTGCCGCGTCAGCGCGCCCGCGAGGTCACGCACGAGCGTCTTGCTGCCGTCGTTCCACGGCGGAGCGATCGGCTTACTGACGAACAGGATCTCCGACATCGACGCGCACCGGTGGTATACGTCGAGGGTGGCCGAAGGCGAAGATCGCGACGAAGATGCCGCTCCGGCAGTCGACCATCGGCCCGGCATGGCCGGGCACTCTGGTCGAGACGATCGGCCCGGCATGGCCGGGCACTCTGGTCGAGACGATCGGCCCGGCATGGCCGGGCACTCTGGTCGAGACGAACTTCCGGAACCCGAGGTCGAGTCCGACGCACATCCGGAAGGGCGACGCCGGCGCCTCGAGCGCCTCTTGCCAGGCCTGATCAAGCGCGCCATCGAAAAGGGAATCGAGACCGGAATCGGCTCGATCTCGTCGGCGAACGACTCGATCCGCAGCGTCGTTGGCAAGACCGAGCTCCCCAAAGAGGTCGCCGGATACGTCTTCTCGCAGGTGGACGACACGAAGAACGCGGTCGTGCGGGTGGTCGCGCGCGAGGTCCGTGAGTTCCTCGAGGCCGCCGACCTGGCCCAGGAGCTCCAGAAGGTGCTCACGACGTTGAGCTTCGAGATCCGCACCGAGATCCGCTTCGTCCCCAACGACTCGGGAGGTATCACGCCCAACGTGAAAGCACGCGTGGGGCCGCGTGTCGCGAGCGAGCGCGGCCGTCCGCGCGCCGATCGACGCCGCCGCGGTGCGCGCCGCCCGAGCGGCGAGGGCCCTGACGACGAGGGCAACGATTCCGATCCGGAGGGCGACACCTGAGACGGAAGTCGCCGAAACGGCACCTGGACGAAATGCGTTCGCATGTCGGGAGCCCTAGTCTTCGCTCGGTGCTCGACGCCGGACAGGATGGCCTCGATCTCGTTCGTGGGAGCCCCGAGCTCTTCCTGAACCGCGAGCTCTCGTGGCTCGAGTTCAATCAGCGCGTCGTCGACGAGGCGCACGATCCGAGCGTGCCGCTGCTCGAACGCCTGAAGTTCGTGGCGATCTCGGCGAGCAACATCGACGAGTTCTTCATGGTGCGTGTCGCCGGCCTGGTCGGCCAGCAGCGCGACCGCGTCAGCGTGCACACCGCCGATGGGCTCTCGCCGTCCGACCAGCTCCTCGCCGTGACGGCGCGCGTGGCCAAGATGCGAACGCAGCTGAGCGAGGTCGTGGTCGGCCAGCTCTTGCCCGAGCTCGCGGCCCGCGGCGTGAAGCTCCTGCGGACGCGCGAGCTCTCGCCCGCGGGCTTCGCGCATGCGCAGCGGCACTTTCACACACAAGTGCTGCCCGTTCTCACGCCGCTGGCGATCGACCCCGGCCACCCGTTCCCGCACCTGCGCAACAAGAGCCTCAACCTCATCGCGATGCTCAGCGGTGCCGGGCGAGGCGCCAGTCCGAAGAACCTCGACGAGCCTGCCTTCGCCGTCGTTCAAGTCCCGGGTGTCCTTCCACGGCTCGTTCGCGTTCCGCCCGAAGAGCACGACGGCGTTCGCGCCGCGTTCGTTCTGCTCGACGACCTGATCGGCGCGCACGTCGGCGACCTGTTCCCCGGCTTCGACTGCCTCGGTGCGTGGCCCTTCCGCGTCATCCGCAACTTCGATCTCTCGATCGACGAGGAGGAGGCCGAGGATCTGCTCGAGAGCGTCAAGCAGGAGGTGCGGCGCCGCGATCGCGGAAACGCGGTGTTCGCGCTCGTGGACTCGGGTGCGCAGCCCGAGGCGGTCCAGATGCTCCAGGAGGCGATCGCGCTCGAGGCGGCGTACGTACTGCGCGTCGAGGGCCCGCTCTCCCTGCCGGATCTCGTGTCGCTGGGTGACCCGCTCGAGAACGAGCCCGGCCTGCACGACGACGCAACTCCGCCGCAGATTCTTCCGCCGTTCCGCGAGGCCGAGGACCTCTTCGCGGTGATCGCGACGCGTGACGTGCTCTTGCATCACCCGTACGAGTCCTTCGACCCCGTGGTGCAGTTCATCGAGCAAGCAGCCTCGGATCCGAACGTGCTCGCGATCAAACAGACCCTCTATCGCACGAGCGGTGACAGCCCCATCGTCAAGGCGCTGATGCGCGCGGCGGAGAACCGCAAGCAGGTCACGGCGCTGGTCGAGATCAAGGCGCGCTTCGACGAAGAGAACAACATCCAGTGGGCCCGCAAGATGGAGGAGGCCGGCGTGCACGTCGTGTACGGCCTCGTCGGGCTCAAGACGCACGCCAAGGCCGCCCTGGTGGTGCGTCGCGAGGCGGGCGAGCTGCGGCGCTACGTGCATCTCGCGACGGGCAACTACAACCCCAACACCGCGCGCATCTACACCGACCTCTCGTTCTTCACCTGCCGTCCCGACATCGGTGAGGACACCAGCTCGCTGTTCAATCTGCTCACGTCGTGCACGGCGCCGGCGGCTTGGAAGAAGCTGGTGATCGCACCGCTCGGGCTCCACGAGCGCATCCTCGGCCTCATCGAGCGCGAAGCAGCCCACGCACGCGCCGGTCGACCCGCGCGGATCATCGCGAAGATGAACTCGCTCGTGGATCCGGACGTGATCCTCGCGCTCTATCGCGCTTCGGTCGCCGGCGTGAAGATCGATCTGCTCGTGCGCGGCATCTGCTGCCTGCGTCCCGGACTTCCGGGCGTGTCCGAGACCATCCGCGTGCGCGCGCTCGTCGATCGCTTCCTCGAGCACGCGCGGATCTTCGTCTTCGAGGCTGGCGGCGCGACCGAGGTCTACGCTGCGAGCGCCGACTGGATGCAGCGCAACTTCCAGCGCCGCGTCGAGGTGCTCTTCCCCATCGAAGACCCGAAGCTGAAGGCGCGGCTCGTGGACGAGATCCTCGCGGTCGAGCTGCGCGACGACGTGAAGACGCACCAGCTGCTCCCCTCGGGCGCGTACGAGCGGGTTCCAGCGAGCACCGGCACGCGTTGTCAGCGCCTCTTCGCCGAGCGTGCGCGTCAGGCCGCGCTGGAAGCCGACAAGCGCGTACAGACCGAGCGCCCCTTCATCGTGCGACCCGTACGGAAGGCCCCGACGCTCGCGCCCACATCAGCGGATGCACCTCCGCGGGAGTCGAACCCCGATGTGTTCGTGCCGCGGACCGAGCCCGCGTCGTCGTAACCGAATCGTCGAGCGACTCAGGTCGCCGGATGGATCGACGCGATCATCTCGTCGAACGAGTGCGACGCGCTCTCGACGATGTCGGCGGGGCCCGTGAGCTTGAAGAACACGAGTCCCTCGGGACCCTCGACGATCGCGCCGAGCATGCGCTGGTCCTCGGCGGTCACCGTGGCCTCGCTGCCTCGCATCCCGCTGAACGAGCCGGACACGTCGATCAAGGTGACGGGCATGCCGCCGACCTCGCGGGTGGTGATCGAAGCGGCGTCACGAGACGAGCGTCCGTCGGCTTGCGTGAACTGATCGACCCAGCGGTTGACGTTGTCATCGACCGAACCGCCTTCGCCCGCGCCGAAATGGAAGACCGCGAGCGTGGCTTCAGGGTGATCGGACACGACGTACTCGGCGGCGCGCATCGCGCTCGTCGTCGCGTGCGGGACCAGGGGCGGATCGACGTGCCACGCGATCCCGCCTGCGTAGTCCTCGGAGTCCGCGTGCCGCGCGGCAGCCGGATGCGTGGGCCGAGGGGCGGCCGCACCCGCGTCGTCAGCGCACGAGCAACCGAGCGTCAGCACCGTGATCGAGAGGGCAAGAGCGACGCGCATGCGCAGCATCTACCGCTCCCCGGACGAGGCGCGCAAGCGCTGTGGGCGCGATGATCTCGACCGGAGTCGTCCGCGGAGCGGACGCGACACAATTGTGTCGGCCCGGCGAACCGGGCACTCCTTTCGAGATCAGGGAGCGTCGGCGGCCCCGGCATCGCCGATCGTCGTGACGACGCAACCGCCCGCTACGCAGCGCTCGAACGCGGTGCATCGGTGCTCGCAGCGTCCGCAGTGGGCCTGATCGCTGCGCGTGTCGACGCACGCGAACGCCCCCGCCGGGTCCGGGCAGCAGAGATCGCTGGCGGTGCCGGCACAGTGCCCTCCTGAGTCGCCGCAGAGACAGAAACCGCCCGAGCACTGATTGGCCTGCGCGGCGTCGCAGGGTCGGCCGCAGCCCCCGCAGTCCGTGAAGTTGAGGCCCGGGTTCGCGCAGTACGGTCGAATCCCAGCGGCGCCGGGGCAGCAGATGGAATTCTCGGCGCCCGTGCAGCCGATCTCGAAGTCGCCGCAGCCGCACTGGTTGTGGGCACAGCTGTCGCCGCGACGCGACGCGACGCAGTCACGATTGCAGAGGCCGCAGTTCGCGACATCGTTCGCGAGATCCACGCAGCTCTGGGTGCCGTCGGAGCCCACGCAGCACGAGCGGCCCGCCGGGCACGCCATGTCGCACACGCCCGCGTCGCTCGCGCCAGCATCGGTCGCGTCGAGCGCACCGTCGAGGCCCGCGTCCGTCGCCGTGATCGGCCCGTTGGAACAGCCGCTCGCGAGCACGCCCCAACCGACGCTGGCCAAGAAGAGAAGACGAAGCATGAGCCGATCGTGGGCCGCGCTCGCTCACTCGTCGACCGCGAACGCGCGGAAGCCGCGGCGCACGACGAACGCATCACCGCGCCGCTCGCCGATGGCGACGAGCGACCCGGTCGGCCCGAGCATCGCGACGACACTGCCTTCTCCAACGTCGAGCGCCGCGTGGACCAGCCTGCCGGCGCGCGCGTCGCTCTCGCCACGGGCGTCGAGCGAAACACGATGAAACGTGGCGACGGCCGCCTCGAGCGACAACACGCGCGAGGCGATGGACGCAGCCAGCTCCGGATTCGTTCGCGCCGCCCCAAGCGCATCGCCCGACACCGCGTGATCGATGCGGAACGGCCCGCTCGCGATACGGCGAAGTGCCACGATGTGGCCGAGGGTGCCGAGCGCGACGGCCAGGTCACGACCGAGCGAGCGCACGTAGAATCCCTTCGAGGCGCGCACTCGAAACGTGAGCGGCACCAGCGAGGTGAGCGTGAGCTCGTGAACGGTGACGTCGCGGAGCGGTGCCTCGACGGCGTCACCGCGGCGGGCGCGCTTGTGGAGCGCGATGCCATCGACCTTGATGGCGCTGTAGACGGGCGGCCGCTGCACTTGCGCGCCCACGAAGTTCGCGGCGACCGCGCGCACGACCTCCTCGTCGAGGGTCGGGACCGGCGCCTCGGCCGTCGTCTGGCCCTGCGCGTCGAGCGTGTCGGTCGCGCGCCCGAGGCCGAACTCGAACTCGTACTCTTTCTCGTCGAGCGTCAGGTACGGAACGAGCTTGGTCCCCTCGCCGATGGCCAGGACGAGGACGCCGGTCGCCATCGGATCGAGCGTACCCGCGTGGCCGACCGCCCGCGTCCCGAGCGCTCGCCGCGCCCACGAGACGACGTCGTGAGAGGTCGGGCCCATGGGCTTGTCGACCACGAGGACGCCGTGGACGTGGGAGTCACGCGCCATCATCCCCTCCGCTCTCGGGACGACGCTAGACGAGAGCCGCGCGCGCTGCGTCGAGCACCCGAACTCGTGCGTGCTCCAGCGTTGCCTTCAGCGTGGCGCCCGCCGCCGAGCGATGGCCGCCGCCCCCGAGCGAGACCGCCACCGAGGCGACGTCCACGCCCTCGCCGCCGCGAAGGCTGATCTTGGTCTCGCCGTCTTTGCCGGCCTGCTGCCAGAGCAGCGCCGCGATGCGCACGCCCTCGATCATGCGGCCGTAGTTGACCATGCCCTCGATCAGGTCGTCCGTGGCGCCGCTGCGATCGAGCATCGCGCGATCGACCAACACGATCGCGATGCGACCGCCGTCCTCGGTCTTCATCGCGCGGAGCACCTCACCGAGCAGCAACATGCGGCCGAGCGACCACTTCTCGAACAGGTTGGACGCGACGTTCCAAGGATCCACGCCTTGCCCGAGCAGCTCGGCCGCGAGCAGGTGCGTGGCCGCGCGCGTGCCCGCGTAACGGAAGCCACCCGTGTCCGCCACGATGGCCGCGTAGATGGGCTGCGCGCCCGCCTTCGGGACGGGATTGATCCCGAGGTCGTGCGTCATTCGAATGACGACCTCTCCCGTCGCGCAGGCATCGATCTCGCGTACGGCCAGATCGCCGAATCCGTCGTGCGCGGTGTGATGATCGACGATGATCACCGGCCCCGTCTTGCTCTTCGGCGGAAGCGCTGGCACGAGCTCCTCGGCAGCGGCGTCCATCACGAACGTGGCGTCGAACACCAGGTCGGGCACGCGATCGACGACGCGCTCCTTCCCCTCGAGGAACGCGAGCAGCTGCGGCACGCCGCCTTCGCTGTACACGACCACTTCCTTGCCCAGCACGTCCAGCGTCGCCGCCAGACCGAGCGCCGAGCCGAGCGCATCCGCATCGGGGCGGATGTGACACGTGACGAGGAAGCGCTTGCCCGCACGAATCTTCTCGATCGCGATGGCGCGCGTCATCGCGATCCGGTCCCAGGTTTCTCTCGGCCGATCTCGTGCAAGAGCTCCTCCACGCGACGGCCGCGATCGGCGACGTCGTCCCAGGCGAACCGGAGCTCGGGTGCACGACGCAGCTTCAGCCGTCCGGCCATCGCCCGACGAATGAAACCGTTCGCGCGCTCGAGCGCCCGCACGACCCGTTTCTGTTGGGGCACACTAGGCGCGACCTCGAGCAAACGCACGTAGACGCGGCCGAGCGAGAGATCCCGCGTCACCGACACCTCCGAGATGACGCAGCCCTCGACGTTCGGGTCGTGAATCTCGCCGCGGAGCAGCATGTCCGTCAGCTCCTCGCGGATCCGCTGGCCGATCTTCGCGGCACGGTGACTCTCGGGCTCGCGGGTGGCGCCGGAGGAAGGGCGAGGGGCGGTCTTCTCAGCCATCGAGATTTTCTCCGAAGTGGTCCTCGTAGCTCTCGATCTCGATGGCGCTGTCGAGCACCTGCGCTTCGGACGCGCCGGCGACGAAGGAAAGGATGGTGTCGAGCATCTCGTTCACGTGACGACGGTCGTTCGACACGACACTGACACCGATCACGGCACGGCGGTGGACGTCGTTGTCCCCGACCTCCGCGACCGCGGCGTTGAACTTCGCGCGCGCGCGATCGATCACGCGCCGCACCACGGAGCGCTTGTCCTTGAGAGACCGCGCTTCCGGGATGCCGAGCACGATCCGCGCGATGCCGACGACCATGGTCTACGTCAAAGCACGGCAGCGTCAGAGCACCGCAGCGGTCTCCTCGAGCTCGTAGCACTCGAGGATGTCCTTCTCGTGGACGTCGTTGAAGCCGTCGAGCGCGACGCCGCACTCGAAGCCCATCGTGACCTCTTTGACGTCGTCCTTCACGCGGCGCAGCGACGCGATGCTGCCTTCCCAGACCTGGATCGAGTCACGCACGACGCGCACCTTGGCGTTGCGCTTGATCGTACCGCTGAGCACGTACGAGCCCGCGATGGTGCCCGCCTTGGGGATGTTGAAGACCTGCCGGACCTCGACCTTGCCGAGCTCCTTGGCCTTCATCACCGGCGCGAGCAGGCCTGCCATGGCCTTCTTCACCTCGTCGACGGCCTCGTAGATGATCGTGTAGGCGCGGATGTCGACGCCCTCGCTCTTGGCGAGCGCGCCGGCCTGGCCCGCCGGACGCACGTTGAAGCCGACGACGATCGCCTTGCTCGCGCTCGCGAGCATGACGTCGTTCTCGGTGATGCCGCCGACGCCCGTGTGGATGACGACGACCTTCACCTTGTCGGTCGAGAGCTCGGTGAGCGCCTTCACGAGCGCTTCGATCGAGCCCTGCACGTCGCTCTTGATGACGAGGTTGAGGTCGTGGACCTCGCCCGCCTGCATCATCTTGTAGATGTCCTCGAGGCCCTTCGACGTCGTCGCCTTCTGACGGGCGGCCACGGTCTTCTTGCGGGCGTCGACGACCTCCTGCGCCTTCTTCTGATCGGTGACGACCACGAAGGGGTCGCCCGCCGAGGGAAGATCCGGCAAACCGAGCACCTCGACCGGCGTCGCGGGGCCGGCGTCCTTCACGCGGCGACCGCGATCGTCGGTGAGCGCACGGATGCGGCCGAGCGCCGTGCCTGCGAGCAGCACGTCGCCCTGATTCAGGGTGCCGTTCTGCACGAGGATGTTCGCGACCACGCCGCGGCCCTTGTCGATGTAGGCCTCGAGCACGACGCCTTCCGCCGGACCCGTCGGGTTCGCGTGGAGCTCCATGATCTCGGTCTGCAGAGCGATGGTCTCGACGAGCTTGTCGACGCCTTCGCCGGTGAGCGCCGACACGTTCACGAAGAGCGTCGAGCCGCCCCACTCTTCCGGGTTCAGACCGAGGCCCGCGAGCTCGTTGCGGATCTGATCGGGCCGCGCGCCCGGCTTGTCGATCTTGTTGACCGCCACGATGATCGGCACTTCCGCCGCCTTCGCGTGGTTGATGGCCTCACGCGTCTGCGGCATGACGCCGTCGTCCGCTGCGACCACGAGCACGACGACGTCCGTCGCCTTCGCGCCGCGCGCGCGCATGGCCGTGAAGGCTTCGTGACCGGGCGTGTCGAGGAACACGACCGGCCCCTTCGGCGTGTCGACGCGGTACGCGCCGATGTGCTGCGTGATGCCGCCGGCTTCGCCCCCCGCCACGTTGGCCTTGCGGATGCGATCGAGGAGCGAGGTCTTGCCGTGATCGACGTGACCCATGACGGTCACGATCGCGGGGCGTAGCTGCTTCGGAATCTCCGGCCCGCCGGTGCCGCGTGCGGCACTGACCAGATCGTCGTCGCTCTTGGCGACGTTCTCGACCTCGTAGCCGAACTCGCTCGCGAGCAGCATCGCCGTGTCGGAGTCGAGCGTGCTGTTGATGTTCACGCCGCCCTTGCCCATGGTCATGAGCTTCATCAAGACGTCGGTCGCCTTGAGGCTCATCTTCTGAGCGAGCTGCTGCAGGCCGATGTTGTCCTCGATGCGGATGACGCGCTTCTGCGCGCCCGGCGTGGTGATCTCGGTCTTCGCGCCCTTCTTGCCGGGCATGAGCTTCTTCTTGCCCATCATCCGGCCCTGCTGGACCGGACGGCCCGGCTGACCGAGCCCCGTGCGCGTGACCTCGACGCGACGCTTGGCCATGCCGTCGGGCACGTAGGTCGACGTGCGCTGGTGCTGCTGCGCGTGCTGCTGGACGATGCGCGCGCGAGCTTCCGCAGAGAGCGGAGGCGCGGCCGGGGCGACCGCATCTCCGCTGCGGGTCACGCCGGGCGGAAGCATCGCGTAGTCGAACTTGCGCCCGGGCGGAGCCGAAGGGCGCGCGGGGGGCGCGCTGTCGGCCACGGACGCCGTCTCCGCAACGGCAGCCGCCTCGATGGGTTCCGGTGCGGGCGCGGGCGTCGGCGTCTTGGCGACGCGAGCTTCCTGCACCGGAGCGGCTTCTTCGCGCTCGTGCTCGCGTGCGGGCGGAGCGGCTTCGACGGCCTTGGGGCGCGGCGCCGGGCGCGGAGCCGGGCGCGGTGCCTCGACAGACGGGATCGGCGCGGCCGCGACCGGCGCGATGGGCGCCGCTTCGATGACGGGCGCCGGAGGCTGCGCGATCGTGCGTCGACGGACGACCGTCGGACGAATGCGCTCCTCGACCGTGTTCTCGAGCTTGTCCTTGTCGATCGCGCGCTTGACGCGATCGATGTCGGCGGGCTCGAGCGAGCTCATGTGGTTGCGCACTGGAATGCCGAGACGCTCGACACGCTTCATCAGCTCGGTGTTCTCGAGCCCGAGCTCACGCGCCACTTCGTATACTCGCACCTTGTTCATCCCGCCTCCGAAGGTGAGCGCCGTCGCTCGCCATTCGAATCATCGTTGCCAGTAGCCGTTTCACCACGCACGCCCCGCAGCTGCTCCGCGACCTGCGCGAGCGCTGCGGCAATCCCCTCGTCATCGATTCCGATGACGGCGACCTCGTCACGACCGACCAAGGCACCGAGCTCGGCCTTCGTCATCATCATCCCAATCGCGCGGCCGCCGAGGCGACCCATCGCGTCCGCGACCGTTCCCGTGCGAGACGACGCGTCGCTCGCGAGCACGAGCGCCACCACACGACGCGCGGTGATGGCCTTCTCCGTCGCGTCGGCGCCCAGCGTCGCGAGCTTGCCGCGGATCGCACCGAGCAAGAGCCCGCGCGCGCGCTGCGTGAGCTGGCCCTCCACCATCGTGACCAGCTCGCTCGCCGCGACGTCGACGCGAGCGGAGGCGGCCTTCGCGAAGCCTCCGCGCTTGACGCCCTGCTCGATGCACGCGCGGCTCGCGTGCGTCGATGCGCCGCGGCCGCCCAGCTTGTGCGCGATGTCGGGGACGACGCTCGCAGCGCCGTCCTCCACGCGGATCGCGAAGCGAATGAGTGTCTCGCGTGGGGCGACCTCACGACAGCCGACGCAGGTGCGCTCGGAAGCGTCTTTCGCCTCCGCGCGCGCCTTTGCATCGTCGTTCGTCATGGTCGCCTCCATCGTCCGCTCAGCTCGGCTGCTCGCCCACGGGCGGCGCCGCTTCCGCACGCGCCACGTTCGCACGCTGCGCGGCGCGGATGCGCTCGAGGTCCTTGTCCACGAACTTCTGGATGGCGTCCTTCAGCTCACGCGCCTTCGCGTTGCCGAGGCCCGTGCGGATCGCCAGGCGATCCACGTCACCCTCGCGCATCACGTCGGTCACGCTGCGATAGCCGCCGCGCTCGAGAGCGTCGGCGACGCGCTCGGTGACGCCGCTCGCGAGCACCATGAGATCGCGCTCGCCGACCAGGTCCCCACGCGCGACCAGCTGCTCGACGCGACGCGCACGGTGCGCATCCATCGCGCCCGCCGCCTCGCCGCGCAGCTTCTCGGCGCGCGTTCCCACGCCCTCCACTCCGGCGATCTCCGTCTCCGACGCCTCGGCGACCTCGTCCACCGTGCGGAAGCCCGAGCGGTAGAACGACTTCGCGAGGTTCTCTTCGACGCTCGGCATGAGCGTGAGCGACTCGAGCGCCTGATCCTCGATCTGGCGGAAGCGCGACTCGCTGATGATGTCCAGGCGCCAGCCCGTGAGCTGCGACGCGAGGCGCACGTTCTGGCCGCGACGGCCGATCGCGAGCGAGAGCTTCGCATCCGGCACGACGAGCTCCATCGAGTGGTTGCCCTCGTCGATGATCACGCGCGACACCTCGGCCGGCGCGATGGCGTTGCAGACGAAGCGCGCTGCGTCGCGATCGTAGGGGACGATGTCGATCTTCTCGCCGCGCAGTTCCTGAACGACCGCCTGAACGCGCGATCCCTTCATGCCGACACAGGCGCCGACCGGATCCACGTCCGAGTCACGGCTGGTGACCGCGATCTTGCTGCGCGCGCCGGGCTCACGCGAGGCGGTGACGATGCGGACGATGCCCTCGTAGATCTCCGGGACTTCCATCTCGAAGAGCTTCACGAGGATGCCCACGTCGCTGCGCGAGAGCACGACCTGCGGGCCACGCGCCTCGCGATCGATATCCTTGAGCAGCGCCACGATGCGATCGCCGGGGCGGTAGTTCTCGCGCGGAGTCTGCTCGCGCTTCGGGAGCACGGCCTCGGTGCGGCCGTTGAGGTCCACGATGATCGCGTCGCCGCGCTCGAAGCGACGCACCACGCCCGAGATGAGCTCGCCGCGGCGGTCCTTGAACTCGTTGAACACGAGCTCGCGCTCTGCGTCGCGCACGCGCTGGATGATGACCTGCTTGGCCGTCTGCGCCGCGATGCGACCAAAGCCGCGGCGGTGCTGCTGCATCTTCAGGAGGTCGCCGAAGTCCTTGTCCTGCTGGCGCGCCTTGTCGGAGTCGTCGGGCAAATAGAAGATCTGAAAGCCCAGCTCTTCGCCCAGCTCGGCCTCGAGGCCGTAGCGCTTGGCGTCCACCGCAGCGATCTCTCGCTCGTCGTTGGTGACGGCCTCGACGACCGTCATGTACTGGAAGAGGTCGACGTTCCCACTCTCTGCGTTGAAACGCGCCTCGAGCTCGCGCGCCATCCCGAACGACCGCTTGGCCGCCGTGAGGATCGCTTGTTCCACCGTCTCGATCAGCACCTTGGGGTCGATCCCCTTTTCCTTGCTGACCTGATCGATTCCCTGTTGCAGCGACGAGCCCTGCATCTCGAACCACCTTCCGAGCGCGGCTGACGTGCCGCGCACTCTCAAACATGGGTATTGTCGAACGACTACTTTTTTCGACCAGAGGCGTCGAAGACGCGATTACTTCTGCTTGCCCGAACTCTTCTGTGCGAACCGATAGACCAAGTTGGCCTTCGCGATGGCCGTGATCGGGATGTCGAACACCTCCGGCCCGTCCATCACCTTGACGTTCTCGCCCTCGACACCGCGTAGGACGCCGTTGAACTTGCGACGCGCCGCACTCTCGGAAGAGGACGCCCCAGGAAGAGGTAGTCGCGTCTGCACGCGGACCTCGTGGCCTGCGTAGCGCTCGAAGTCGCGGCGGCGCGTGAGCGGGCGATCGAGACCGGGCGAGCCGACCTCGAGGCGATAGCGAATCTTCGGAGCGACGTTCTCGTGGACGTCGAGCGCCACCGACAGGTCGCGGCTCACGGCCTGGCAGTCTTCGAGCGACACACCGCTACCGGGCTGCGGCGGCGCGCCCTCGGTCACGAGCTCGGGGCGCTCGCGATCGATCAACACCCGCAGGACCGCCCCACCCGGCTCACGGGCGATCGACACGTCGACGAGCTCGACCCCGTGCGCCACGCACACAGGCTCGATCACGGTCGTCAGAGGGTTGGTCTGGGGGTCGTCGAGCATCTTCGAGAGGGGCTGGATCACACCGATACGTAGAGCCGCGCGGGCTCCCCGAGAGGTCCGATCCACCAGCAACCCGAGAGCACGGCTCTCGATGGCGCCCGCCCGAAGGCGAAGAGTGGTGCACGAAGCGCCGCTCTCTAGCGAGTCCCGACCAAACGGGATGAGCCAGGTACCATGCGTCCGATCCGGCGGCAAGGCGCAGCGGCGCGAGGGCTCGCGGCCTTGCTCACACCTCCTTCGTACGCTAGGGTCGCCGCCCTTCCGTACAACGAGCGATTCTTCAGACGAATCGCGGAGATGAAGAATGGCCCGCGTCACCGTCGAAGATTGCCTCGAGCACGAAGAGAACCGCTTTGCCCTCGTGGTCCTGGCCTCGCTCCGGACGCGTCAGATCATGAAGGGCGCTCCGGCGCTCGTCGCCAGCAAGAACCGCCCTGCGGTCACCTCGCTGCGCGAGATCGCGTCGCAGAAGGTTCATTGGAACCGCCCCGTCGACGACGCCGTCAACGAGTACATCATCGAGAAGAAGGCCGCCGACGCCATCCCGCGTTGAGCGACGACTCGACGACGAACTGACTACTAATTGAGATCCCGCGGGGGATTCACGATCCGGCCGGGCTCGATGCCGAGGTCGCGCAGCACGCGCGCCCAGCGATTCTCCGGCTCGGTCTCGAACACCACCGCCGGGTCGATCGGCGCGGGGAGCCAGACACCGCGGCGGAACTCCTCGTCGAGCTGACCCGTCGACCATCCGGAGTAACCGAGCGCCAGCGCTTGGCGCCGTGAGCGTCCCGACGAAGCGATCGAGGAGAGCAGCTTGCGTGAGGCGCTCACCGCGAGCGACTCGCTGATCACGATGGCGTCGTCGAGGTGGTCCTGCGCGACGTCGCGCGGGTCGAACAACACCCACCCCGACTGAGGGGACACGGGCCCGCCGACGAAGACGGGTACCTTCGTGCTGCGCGCCATCGAGAGGCCGAGCGCCGTGGCCACCTCGGAGAAGCGAACGGGCGAGGGCCGGTTCACGATGAAGCCGAGCGAGCCGCTCTCACCGTGCTCCACGACGAGGATGACGGTGCGAACGAAGCTCGGATCTCGCAGCGCGGGGGCAGCCACGAGAAAACCAGGAGCGAGCGCGCTCGTCACCCGCTGATGGTGCCAGAGCGCGCGGCGCACCGCGAGAGGAACGACACGCGCGATGTAGGAAGCAGTGAACATGTCCGGGGCATGAGCACTTAAAGATGTCCGCCCTTCGGGCGGCCCGTAAGCAGGGCGATGGACGCACTGCACGACGAGGTCGCCAGGAAGGCGCGGGAGATGACGAGACGCGAGATCGTGATGAAGGCGGTGGCTCAGGCCATCACGTGGGTCGTGGCGGCGAGGTGCCTCGGGGTGAGCGAGCGGCACATGCGGCGCATCAAGGCGAAGTTCGATCGGTACGGGGTGGACGTTGCGGTGCGCGACGGCCGCTCGGGCGGGCGCAGAGCGCGTCGAGTGCCGCTCGCGACGCTCGAGGAGGTCTGCCGTCTGAAGCGCGACGTGTACGCGGACTACTCGATGAAGCACTTCCACGAAGCGGCGACGGAGAAGCACAAGCTGAAGCTGAGCTACACGCTGATGCGCTCGGCACTGCAGGACGCTGGGCTCGTGGAGAAAGCAGCGGGTCGAGGCCAGTACCGCCGCAAGCGCGAGCGTCGGCCGCTGGTCGGGATGCTCATCCACATGGACGGCTCGACGCACGAGTGGATCGCGGGCCTGCCGATGTGGGACCTCATCGTCGTGCTCGACGACGCGGACGGCCGCATCCTCTTCGCGCGCTTCGTCGAGCAAGAGAGCACGCACTCGACGTTCGAGGCGCTGCGCGCCGTGCTCAAGCGCTACGGCCGCTTCTGCGAGCTCTACACGGACCGCGGCAGCCACTTCTGCAGGACACCGAAGGCGGGCGGGCCCGCGGAGACCGACGGGCAGGTCTCGCGCGCGCTCAAGACCCTCGGGATACGGCAGATTCTCGCGCGCTCGCCGGAAGCACGTGGGCGCAGCGAGCGAGCGTTCGGGACGATCCAGGGCCGACTGCCGCAAGAGCTTCGCGTCGCAGGCATCACGAACTACCCGGACGCGAACAAGTACCTCGAGCGCATCTTCGTCCGCGACTTCAACAAGCGCTTCACCGTGAAGCCGACCGACACCGGCTCTGCGTTCGTCCCGCTCGCCGGAATCGATCTCGAGCTCGTGCTCGCCGAGCAACACGAGCGCATCGTCGGCAAGGACAGCGTCGTCAGCTTCGAGAGCATCTCGCTCCAGCTCCCGAAGAGCGCCGAGCGACCGAGCTACGCGCGATGCTCGGTCCGAGTGCATCGCCTGCTCGACGGCACGCTCGCCGTCACGTTCCTGGACCGCGTGCTGGCTCGGTACGCGCCGAACGGGAGCGCGCTGCTGCAGCCGACCACTCGGCGCAAACGAGCCGCCTGACTCACTGGAAGCCACCTGGACGATCGAACCGAACGAGCGGACGAGGTCCCGACCGGCGAGCTCAGGGCCACGAAATAGAAGGATGGAGGACGGACATCACAAACTGCTCATGACCCGGACTTGTGTAAGTGCTTCCGA
>JAYVCF010000445.1:0-5226 GCA_043750095.1 Deltaproteobacteria bacterium | reverse complement strand
CTCGTTCGGCTCGCGCGTGTCGAGCGTGCGCAGCTCGAGTCGTTCTTCAGCCAGTGCGCGCTCGATCAGTCGTTCGTCCAGCTGCGACGCGCGACGCGCTTCGACCTCGAGGTCACGGGCAACGCGTACTGGGAGGTGCTGCGGAACAACCGCGGCGAGATCGCGCGGCTCGTCTACGTCCCGTCGCACACGATGCGGCTGATGCCGCTCGAGACGGAGGCGGTCGAGGTCGAAGAGCCGTTCCGGATCTCACCGATCACCGTCGGCCGCGCACCCGTGGTGCGTCGGTTTCGGAAGTTCGTCCAGATCCAGCTGGGCGTCACGGTCTGCTTCAAGCAGCTCGGTGACCCGCGTGTCGTCTCGCGCCGCACAGGAGCGGTGTTCCAATCGGTGGAGGCTCTGCGAGCGGCACGGAGCGACGACGCGCCCGCGACCGAGATCCTCCACTTCGCGATCCACTCGCCGGGCTCGGCGTACGGCGTGCCGCGCTGGATCGGCGCGATGCTGAGCGTGCTCGGAAGCCGCGAGATGGAGGAGGTGAACTACACCTACTTCCAGAACAAGAGCGTGCCGCCGCTGGCGCTCCTCGTCTCGGGCGGTCGCCTCGCCGATGGCACTGCAGCGCGCATCGAGCGGTTCCTCGAGGAGAACATCAAGGGCAAGCGCAACTTCCACCGCGTGCTCGTGGTCGAGGCCGAGAGCCAGGGGACGCAGACGAGCCCTGAGGCGCGCGCTCGCATCGAGATGCAGCCGCTCACCGACGCGCAGCAGAAGGACGCGCTCTTCGCGAACTACGACGAGCGCAACATCGACAAGGTCGGCAGCTCCTTCCGACTGCCGCGTCTCCTGCGTGGGGACAGCCGCGAGATGAACCGCTCGACGAGCGAGTCCGCGCTGCGTTTCGCCGAGGATCAGGTGTTCGCGCCCGAGCGCGACGAGTTCGACTACGTGATCAACCGGCGCCTCCTCGGCGCGATGGGCATCCGCTTCTGGCGGTTCCGTAGCCAGACGCCGGTGACGCGCGATCCGGAGCGCATGACGGCGATGGTCGAGAAGCTCGTCCGCGTTGGTGTGCTCACGCCCGAGGAGGGCCGTGTGCTCGCGGGCGACATCTTCAACCGCGAGCTCCCGAAGCTGAACGCGGACTGGACGAAGCGTCCGATCACGCTGACGCTCGCAGGGATTCAGAGCGGCCAGGAAAACGTGCGCGCGCCCGCGACGCCCGCGCCCGGCGTTGCATTCGATCCTCCGAGCGCGACCTCCACCGAGACGACCGCGAGCGAGTCGTGACGGACGCCGAGTTCGAGCGCGTGCGCCGCGATGGACACGAGGGTCTCTACGAGTGCTCGCTGTGCCGCAAGAAGGTCGACTTCGGCAGCGCCCTCACCGTCTGGCACGCCGGCGCACCATTCTTCGGGGTGTGCACAGCGTGTGCGGATGCTCGGTGTCTGGTGGTCGTCGTATCGAAAGACGCATTCCACGTGCGTCTCTGCGAGCACGAGGGTTCGTAGATCGCGAACGCTGAGTCGCTCAGCGACTCGACGGCGATGCGTTCCCTCGGCCGGGTCGCAACGGCTGGCCAGTCGTGCTCGGCGCGTTCGGTACTCCCTTTCCACCGCTTCCACCGCGACCCCTCAGTTGTCCGACGCGCTGCCCGTATCCGTCGCGGCGTCACCATGACCCGAATCCGGGCTGCAAAAGGATCCTGTGCAACGGCGTCCGGCACAACTATCGGCCGCACACATCGGGTCAGGCGGGCGTCCGATCTCACATGGACAGTGGGGCGTGGGTGGGCAGTAGCAGCGTGGGAGCGGGTCCGTGCATGCGACGAGCCCCACCGCCGCCGAAAGGAGCATGCGCGTCCACCATTGCGGATTGGCGCTCATCGGCGCACCTCTGTGTCGCGTGTCTCGGAGCCCGAGCCGCGGGTACCCGTGCACCGAGTGTCGACGTGTCGGCATCGGAGGCGACGTTCCAGATCCAGCTTCGAACGCATGGCGAGCGCCCCGCGACGACAACCGCGACGAGGTGACGCGCATCCTCGTGCTCCTCGTGGCGCCGATCATCACATCGCGAGGATGCGCGGATCGAACCGGTACGCGTACAGGGTGGTCTCGCCCGGCGGCACGCACCCGATCAGCACGTCGGAGCGGGACACATAGTAGAGCCGCTGTGGGTGGCAAACGACTCCACTCGGAAGAGGGAGCGTGCGCTCGGTTGTTGTGGCGACGTCGACGAGGTGCACCGCGTCCGGCAGGTACCAGCCGTAGGTGCCGTCTCCGAGCACCGCATCGTTCGGCTCCACGTTCGGATGGACGAGCATCGGAACGAGGGCCGCGCCGCTCCGCGCGAAGCTCGAGGTCCAGAGCTCTGCGCGCGTCGCGGAACCGCCGACGAAGTCCGCGTACTGGATCCACGTGAGGGTCGTGCCATCGACACGTGGCCGGCCCACGTCACTCGGGGGGTCGTAGTAGACGGCTGCGCCACCATCGGGCGTCCAGTCGCGCAGGCGCCAGTCCGTGAGCGTCTCGGCGAACACGGCATGGTCGGCGCCGGCCGCGACGTAGTAGCCGCCCGATGTCGCGGTTCGCGGGAGCGCCTCGCTGACGCTCGCGTCGTGCGCGACGAGGACGCGGCCGCTGATCCCCGCGACAACGACACCAGTGCCGACCGCGATCTCGTCGATGCGGACGCCGGAGCCCACGTCGGGCGCGTCCAACACGGCGAGCGGCATGTCTTCGCTCCCGATCGTGTCGATAGGTGCCGCATAGATGCGATCCTCGATGACCAGGGCCGCGTCGTCCGCGATGAAGTCGACCACCATTGCGGCCCAGTCTTCGTGCACGTCGATGAGGTTGACGCGGCAGTACGGGGTCTCGGCTGTAGGAGCACCATAGCGCCACGCTGCGACCGGCGGCCCGTCGATTGGAGCGAGGGCCATGATCTGG
Source organism: Deltaproteobacteria bacterium (assembly GCA_043750095.1). Classification (GTDB taxonomy): domain Bacteria; phylum Myxococcota_A; class Polyangia; order Polyangiales; family Sandaracinaceae; genus JBBSAT01. The sequence continues at coordinate 2,278 of JAYVCF010000445.1, read as the reverse complement.
CTTGCGCCGCCGCCGAATCTGTCGCTGATGAACACGAACCACGCACGCGAGCTCTGGTAGAAGCCCGCGATCGGCCAGTACGTCGTACCCAAAGGCGCGCGCTGACAGCCGTCGCCACACGGCTGCCAAGCCAACGGGGGGATGTGCTCGGGATCAACCGCGCGCTCCAACGAGCACCCTGCCGGCAGACTCGGGAGCGATACCCACGTGATCGCTGGCATGCTCGTGTCGGACGTGGCGGCCACATCCGGCAGAGCGTCGGTCGCATCGTTGACACGCGCGTCGCGCGCAGGGGCGTCGAGCCCAGCGTCGAAGCACGGCAGGCAATAGCCTGCATCGCCCCCCGTGCAGGCCCCGAGTGCGAGCATCGGCAGCAGCCGCCAGCGAACGAAGCGTCCTGCGATGCTCAGCACGACCACCTCCTCAGAAGAGGTCCTCGCCACAACCGTGAGGCACCAGGGCCGAGGCCGCATACCCAAGGACCTGGACCCGATGACCCACCCGGACGGCAAGCGAGAGCCCTCGACGTGCCGCGTACGCGCCGTCGCGCTGAAGCGCGCCTGCGCCGACCGCACGGCCGTCGAAAAGGAGCGAGCCCGATCGGCTTCGCCGCAGGCGCATCACCGCGTGTCCACCACTGTGCCGCTGGGACGCGCCGACCCAAAGGTTTCCGCTAGCGTCGGCGGCCATTACGGCAGTCTCGATGTCGCGGCTCCGTCGCCAGCTCGCCTCCACGACGGCGTGCCCTCCTTCCGGAGGCAGCCGCAACAGGCGGACGCTCGCCACATGGCGCGTGACCAACTCGTCGAGGACGTAGAGCTGCGCATCGCTGGGGGAGTATGCGACCGCGAGGACCCGACCGAGTTCGCGGTCGATCTCGATCTCGCGCCAAGTTCCGGAGCGCGCGCCCAAGCGCCAGATGTCGTGCAGCTCGGCGCCGTCCATTCCGGTGCCACCGGCGATCCAAGCGCTCGCCCAGTGGGCAGAGGCTGCGATCGCATAGCCGTGGCGCGGCGGATCGGGCTGAGCCACGGTCGCGAGGGCAGCCGAGACGTCGTCGACGGAGCCAGTAACGCCGCCCGGCACGCCGAATCCGATGCACTGACCCTGGGGGCATTCGGACTTGAGGAAGGTCTGCACGGTGGCCCCCCGCATCGCGAGTAGGCGGACTGGCGCGGCGCCGATGCTCGAGAGACCGACGAACCGAAGCGTGCCGTCCGGCGCGAGCTCGGGCTGCTCCGCTACTGCCGCCCAGCGTGTCGGCTCGGCGGATCCGAACAAACTGAAGCCCGGTGGATCGAAACTCGGCTCTGCCCTTGGCGTGAAGAGTCTACCCCCGAGTGCCACTGCTGGGCTCGCTGGGTCCACCGCCGTGCAGTCGTGCCCGGCGCAGGGAAGGACTAGCCACGGAACAGGGAGCCAGTCGCCGCAGTATGGGCAGAAGTCGTTGTTCATCGGCAGCGGGAGGACCGGCACGATGTTCTCTGCCGGCGGCAGGGAGATGCCCGGTCCACCCGTGTTGCTCTCGGCGATGAGGTTGCTCGAGTAGTGGTTGGTGAGCTCGCGGACGAACGGGCTGGCGGCGAGCGTCCGGTGCCACATGACGCCAGCGATCGGTGTCTCGGCGGGCACGCCGGACGGATACAGCGACCCGAACGTGGCACCCGACCACCGCGGGCGATCGCTTCCCGACACGTCCCATGTCGTGGTGAAGGTCGGCCCCACGGCCAGATCGTATCGGAGGAGGTGCTCGCCGTTTGGGTCGAGGCCGTCAAGAGTGACGAAACGCCAATCGATGGGCTCGATGCCGCGTCGTGAGACGTAGCGGTCGGGACGGGCTCGAACGCAACCGCCAGCGAGCTCTGGTCCGAGGAGAGGCTCGCACTGGAGGCGCGAGTCGATGCCGCCCCGCGCGATGGCACACGGACAGAAACGGAACCCGGTCTCGAGCGCGGCCAGTGTCAGCGCCGTGCCGTCGACGGGGATGACCACGTCGGCGATGCGGGGTGCACCACTAGGTCGGTTTTCGATCCATCCGTCCGCGCAGGGCTGGGGATCACAGGCATCTCCCAGCGCCGGCACCCTCTGCACGACCTCGGCGTCTACATTGCAGTTGCGCTGGTCGTTCGCGATCATCGGACAGTTGTCGCACTGGTCCGGAACGGGATCTGGGTCGCTGTGAGGATCACGCCGGCTGGCGGACACCCCGGATAGCGTGAAGATGCGCGAGGAGTGTTCCATGAAGCAGAAGTCCGACAGGCGAGCGCGACGGTCGTTC
>JAYVCF010000444.1:0-8926 GCA_043750095.1 Deltaproteobacteria bacterium | reverse complement strand
GCGGCCGTTCACGCGCGCGGCCCAGACGTCGGCGCCCGCGGGCAGCGCGATGCGGAGGAACTGCAGGCCGAGGTTGCGCACCGTCCAGGTCACGGTCGTGACCGCGAGCCCGTCGTCCGTGACGAGCGTGCGATAGGCGGCCTCGTCGATGGAGGCGTCGCGCAGCGTGAGCTCGGTGTGACGCGCCACGGCGAGCGCGAGGGACGGCGCCGGCGTCGCGTGTGCATAGCGGAACGCGAGCAGGATCGGGCTCGCGCTGCGGAGCACGAGATCCTCGGGGAGCTCACCGACGTCCATGGGCGAGAGCCCCTGCGCATCGCGTGCGGAGACTTCGACGGCGGCCGTCGCTTCGATGGCGATGCGACCCTGCTCGACGTCGGCGCCCTCGACGTGCGCGATGGGCGCGGACACATCGGTCTCGCCGGCGGCGCCCATACGCTCCCAGCGCAGCTCGATCCGCAGATCCCCTTCCATCTCCTGGGTGAACCAGAGATGCACGACCGGATGGCCGGACTCGTCCTCCACGCGATGCTCGCGCAGTGACGGTGCCGATACCTCGAGCACGCTCGCGCCATCGGGGAGCGCGATCGAGAGCTCCGTGAGCGTGCCTGACTTCACGTGCACGTCGAACGCCGCGCCTGCCGTGGTCGTGACATCGCCGAGCGTGACCAGCGTGTCCACGCGCACGTCGAAGCGAGCGTCCTCGTGGGGACGCGGATGGATCGCCGCCGTGAAGTGCGGCGGTGCGTCCGTCCAGCGGAACACGTGCGCGATGGTCGCGTCGATCTCCGAGCGCACCTCGGACGGCAGCTGGTTCTCGCCCACCCGCGCCGCATCGCTCGTCTCGCCGGGCTCGAGCACGAGATCGTGCGTCGCGAGCAGCGCGAGCATGCCGGTCTGTCGCCAGACGCCGCTCGCCGCGAGCAAGGGAACGTCGAAGGGTGCCGGCGTCGCGCTCGCCGTCTCCGAGCGGAGCACGTCGAAGTCGACGGTCATCGCGACGGGTCCCGACACCTCGCGATCGAGGAACACCGAGAGCGTGCGCACGTCGCCATGCGGCTCGCCCACGCGCCAGTCGGCCACCGTCGCGACGTCCACGTTCACTGCGCTCACGTCCACGCCGGGAGGAATCGAGAGCTCGAAGCGACTGGTCGCGCCGTGCGCCACGTCCCAGCCCGCATGCACGCGGCCGCGAAGGAGGCCCTCTTCGGCGCGAAGCACGTGCACCAGCGTCGCGCTCGCGCGCACCTCGGTCTCACCAGGCTCGGTCCCGGCGGCCTCGTCGGGCAGCGCTTCGGGCCACTCGAGATGAACCGTGTCGGTCAGCGGCACGTGGAACACCGCGAGGTCACCCGTGCGCGTGTGCTCGTGCGACACGGCGACCGTCGGCGACACGCGCAGATCTTTTCCGGCGGGCAGCTCGATCTCGAAACGTGAGACCGGCACCTCGGGGATGGCGATGTCGGCCGCGGGCAGACCGCTCGATCCATCGATGGGCACTTCGATCGAGGCGCGGATGGTGTGCCGGCCGTGACCCGAGACGATCGCCGCGAAGTGACCGTCGACCACGCGGATGGGCGCGTCGGCGTTGTCGACCGTCACGCTGCCGAGCGCGACGTCGATGGGAAAGAGCGTGATCGGCGCGGGCGCGTCCGAGCCGAGATCGACGTCGAGCGTGACGTCGAAGCGCACGGCGTCTTCGCTCGTGCCCGAGAGCGAGAGCACGCCGTGATAGGTCGCGCGGCTGGGCGCGGCGATCTCGGCCGCACCGAGCGCGCGCCAGGCGAGCTGCGTCGCGCCACCACCGGGGACCGTCGCATCGAGCGTCGGCGTGTCCCCCGATCGCGCGCTTCGAACGGCGACCGCAGGCACGATGGCCGCATCGCTCGCCTCGGGCGGGAGCGACGCATGCACGTGCACCGACGGCGCGGGCGGCAGCGGCAGCGCGACCGACACGCCTTGCTCCGATCGCTGCCCTTCGATCTGGTAGGTGAGCGAGACGTGGTGCACGCCCGCGCCGTCGGCGATCCAGGCGAGGCCATCGCCGGTCGTGATGAGAGCGATCTCTTCACCATCGACGGTGGCCGACTCGATCGCGGTGCCGGGCGGCAAGAGCACGGCGATCGATCCCTCGGCTGTCGCGCGGACCACGAGCGATGCGTTCGCGAGCGCGACGATGCGACCTCCCTCGTCGTGTACGTCCACGTCCACCGTCGCGACGCCGAGCGCGGCAGGCGGAATCGTGTGCGTGCCGCCGCCCGTCATGCGCTGCCACTCGGTGAGCGGCACTTGCACGCTGCCTTCGGTCTGCGCGTGGGTGGAGCCGGGGAACGCGAGGGCGCAGAAAGCCATCGCGAGGGCCGCTCGGGCCCACGTCGTCGTGCGATTCATGACTGTCTCCTGTCGAACGGTCCCGCGGAGCGGAACGAGGGGGAGCCTCCATCGGAATTCACTCCCGAGGGAGGGGGCCGAGTATCGGCCCCGGGAACTAAGGGGAGGCCTGAAGCTGTGGGATCACGATGCGGCGCGCGGCCGCGTAGTGGAGCGAGCTCGCGACGAGCGCGGGGTCACTCGCTGCGTCGATCGCCGCGATGAAGCGATCGAGCAAGGTCGAGTCGGTGCGGATGGAGCTCACGGAAGCGAGACCGTCGACCGATGCGCGAGCTTGGTCGAGCAGCGCGCGTACCGTCGTGAGCTGAGCGCGTGCGCCTGCGGCATCGCCACGCTCGAGCCGATCGGCGGCCTCGTCGAGCGCACCCGCCACGTCGTGAGCGACGTAGCTCGCCACCACGCGCAGCTCGTGCGGACCGCGGGGCTCGGTGCCGGCCTCGAGTGAGAGCGCCGACGAGGCCGTTCCGTTGCCGAGCCGCACGAGATCCTTGAAGCGCACGTCCACGTCGGCCACCGGGCCGGGGCGCGTCACCAGGAGGTCGAGCACGATGGTGTGCGAGTCGCCCGCGTAGAACGAGGGCACCAGGATGCGCACGCCGCTGTCCTCCTCGTCGCGGTCCTGCCCGATGCCGAGCCGACGCGCGAGCTCCTGATCGATCGCGCGCTCGCTCTCTCGCGTGCGGCGCGTCTCGTCCGCGTCGAGCGAGTGCGAGCCGACCACGTCGATGAGCTGCACACCGTCGGCGAGACGAATCCGGACGCGGAGCGCGCGGGCGACGAGGCGCGAGGCGGCGGTGAGCTCTTCGCGGACGGCGCGCGTGGCGTCGTCGTCGCTGAGCACCATGCGGCGGCGGCCTTCACCAGCGAGCGCGATCGCATCGAGGCTCGACGTCGTCGCGGCCGTGCCGATGCCGACGGCCGTCGTGGGGACACCCGCGACCGCGCCGAGATGCAGCGCCTGATCGACGCCTCCGTCGTGGCTACCGTTCGGCGTGACGAGCAGCGCGAGACCGGCACCATCGTCGTCGACGGCGACCGCTTCGAGGCCTGCGGCGAGGGCATCTTCGAGCGACGTCGCGATGGCCTCGCCCGCAGTCGAGGTCGTGCTCGCGAGATGACGGAGTGCCACCTCGACCTGTCCGTGCCGCAGTACGCCGAGCGGAACGAGCGTGCCACCGCCCGGGCCTGCCGCCGTGAGCACCACACGATCGCGCGGCGAGAGCGAGTGCGAGAGCGACGCGAGCAGCGAGCGCAGGTGGGCGGCCTCTTCGGTGCCGAGCCCGCCGCGCGCATCGACGACGAGCGCGATCCGAAGCGCCCCGCGGCGACCGGCCGCCTGATCGATCGCACGGAGAGCGATCTCCATGCGAACGCGCGTCGGTCCTTCGATGGCGGTGGTGTCCGCGTGAACGCCGATCGCGAGAGCACGGTCGGTCGGGGCGGCGACGGCCGGCACCGTCGGTGCGGCACTCTCCGCGAGGGCGAGCGCGCTCAGCGTGCCTCCGGGCAGCGCCGACGGCGACGCAGCGAGGCGTGCATGCAGGACTCGAAGCCGCGCGTCACCAGGCACGTACGTGTTGGCCCACCAGCTCTGACTCGATGCGAACGTGAGCCCGCTCGTGGCCTGCGCGAGATCCCAGTAGCTCGGTGCGGCGGGCGTCGTCTCCGCGCTGCGGAACACCTCGCCATCCTCGATCGAATCGCGCTCGTCGCGCCCACCGCGCAGCACGCGCTCACGGACCTCGGGCGTGCCCGTCGTGGTTCCGGTCGGACCGAGCGTGCGGCCCGGCTCGGCTGCGCCCTCACCCGCCGCGGCGAAGCGACCGTCGAGCGCGAGCGCGAGCGTGTCCTCCGTGATCGTCGTCGGACGCGGGAGGCCCGGAGCGGCGGCGGCCTGATGGGCCCGCGTCCCTTGCGCCTGCGCCAGCTCGCGATCGGTGTCGATGCCGTTGAGGGTCTCGTCCGCGTCGTCCCATCCGAACGTGCCGGTCTGCGTAGGCGTCGCAGCCAGCCCGCGGCTGTTCCCGCTCGCGGCTCCGAGCGCTCCGTGCTCGAACGCCGGGATGTCCGCTTCCGTGAGCTCATCGCCCGCGGCCCCGGCTCTATCGGCCTGCTGCCAGTCACCCAACCCCGCGGCGGCCGGGGCCGTCGTCGGCATCGAGGGCGCTTGCGCACGCGCGGCCCACGAGTCCGCGCTCTGCCTCTGAGCGGTGGTTGGCTGATCGAGGTTGGCCTCGAAGTAGCCCCGGTCGTCGCCCTCGTAGCCGTCGTGCGATGCGATGGGCAGCGCGTTCACCACGCCCTCGGCGCCGCGCGTCCTCGACCCCACGGTCACGCCGAGCGTCTGCCACGTCGCGAACGCGATGACGCCGATCAGCGTGGAGCCGAACGCGAGCGTGGGGGCGAGCCCCATGCGGAACCCGCGCGTGACCCGGTCCGTCTTGCCGCGGTCCTCGATGGAAGCCTTCGCGCGCTCGGTCCCGACGCCGAGCAACCAGCGGATCGCGATCAAGGGCGCGACGAGCAGGGCACCGATCGCGCTCGTGAGCATCGCGAACGCGGCCCCGAGCAGCGAGGGCGCGCCCACGGTCAGCTGTGCGATCTCTGCTGTGTTCGTCTCGCGAACGCGCGCGAGCGTGGTCTCGACGAGCGCATCGGGCGCATCGATGGGCGACATCGCCTCGAGATCGGCGTCGAGATCCGAGAGCGCGAGGAGGATCGGCTGACACTCCGCACACGCCTCTGCGTGCGCGCGCAGCGTCGGGTCCTCGTCGCCATCGACGAGCCGCTCGCGGATCTGCTGGCAGGAGAGCGTGGTCATCGCGCCTCCTCTCTCTCTGCGCGCACGTTCGCGCGCGTTCGTGCCTCGGCCAGCGCGAGCCGTGCACGTCGAACCCGTGTCTTCACGGTCTCGGCAGGGATCTCCAATGCGGTCGCGACCTCCGCGAGCTCGAGCCCTTCGATCGTCGAGAGCACCAGCGCCTCGCGCTGCTCGAGCGGGAGCCGTGCGATCGCGGCCTCGAGCCAGACGAGCTTCTGCCGACTCTCGAGCGCGCGGTCGGGCGCTTCGGTGGCGCTCGCGGTCGACTCGCCGGCCGTGGTGTCGAGCACGACGACCTTGCGCACGCTGGTCTTGCGGAAGTGGCTGCGCACGAGGTTCACCGCGATGGTGAAGAGCCAGGGCGCGACGGGCCCGGTCGGCAGATCGGACGTTCCCGAGGGTCCCGCCGCGCGATGCACGCGCAGAAACACCTCCTGGAACAAGTCGTCTCGGTCTGCCGTCGCCACGCCACACCTCGTCAGATAGCCGAACACCGGCGCACGAAACGCCGCGATCAGAGCAGGAAAAGCATCCGGATCGCCGCGGCGATGGCGCTCGAGGAGCACGCGCTCGGAGATCGCGATGACCCGCGCTCCGCCCGCCTCCCCCGCCTCGTCTTCGGCCCCCGCCGTCCGCATCGCTAGCGACATCCTCGTGCTTCTCGGACAGTAGAACGCGCAGGATCGCTGGGCGGGTTCAACAAAATGAGGGAGCATCCGGAAATGGCCTTCCGGTACCGAGTTTTCCCCGGCGCGCTCGCGCTCGCCTGGGTCGGGGTTGCGGTGCTCGGCTGTGCGTCTCCGCCCGGAACGCTCGACTACGACGCGACGTATCACCGCGACGGCGGACCGCGTCCCATCTTCCGCGACTGCATGGGCGACGGTGCCGTCGGCGACGCGACCTGCGGCGAGGGTGGCGTGATGCCGATGGACGACGCGGGCATGGCTGACGCGGGGCCTCCTCCTCCGCCATGCAATCAAGTGACGTTCACGCTCATGGCCGCGACGGCGAGCACCGTCTGGATCACCGGCGACTGGCTCGCCGACGCCGCGGGCACCTGGCCCACATCGCCCGCGACGGGCGCGCTCGCGATGATGCGCGACGCGACGAGCGGTCTCTGGTCCGTCACGACGCTCGTCACGCCCTTCGGTCCGCATCGCTACAAGCTGATCATCGATGGCTCGACCACGTGGATCCCCGATCCCGGAAACCCGGTGCGCGAGTCGGATGGCTTCGGCGGCTTCAACAGCATCATCGACGTGTGCGGCGCGAGCTGCGGCGTGCCGACCGACATGGACTGGCGCGACTCGGTCCTCTACTTCGTGATGACCGATCGCTTCCGCGACTCCGACGGGCACTCGGATCCGGTCGCCGGCGCGAGCGACGGTGATGCACGCACGGGCCCGAGCGGCCAATACGAGGGCGGCGATCTTCGCGGCGTGACGATGGAGCTACCTTATCTCCAGGACCTCGGCGTCACCGCGATCTGGCTCTCCGCTCCCTACGACAACCGCAACGTGACCGGCGCGGCCGGAGATCCTGCGAGCGACCCACACCTCTATTCCGGCTATCACGGCTACTGGCCCTCGCCCGGTGCGGTCGAGTACGCGGCAGGCGGTGCGCTCGCCGCGGGCAGTCCCACGCCGCTGGTCGAGCCGCGCATCGGAACGGCGACCGATCTCCACGCGCTCGTCGACGGCGCGCACGCGACGATGGGCGCCGACGGACATCCCATGCGCGTTCTGTTCGACTACGTGATGAAGCACGTCGATGATCAGAGCGGCCTCTACGCCGCGCATCCGAGCTGGTTCGTCTCGCCCGTGCGCACGTGTGCCGACGGCAACGTCTGGGACGACAGCTACTGGGGCACGCGCTGCGCGTTCACGACGTACCTGCCGAGCTTCGACTACTACCAGGACGCGCCGCGCGTCTGGTCGGTGAGCGACGCCGTCTGGTGGGCGAACGAGTACCACCTCGACGGCCTGAGGCTCGATGCGATCAAGCACGTGCCGCTCACGTGGCTCACCGATCTGCGCTCGCGCGTGCACGCGACGTTTCCGACCCCCGCGGGCCACCGCTTCTACATGGTCGGCGAGACCTTCAGCTACGACGACCGCGCGCTCCTGCATCGCTTCGTCGATCCCGCCACCATGCTCGATGGCCAGTTCGACTTTCCCTTCAAGGCGCGCGCGTGCGAGGCGCTCTTCTCGCGCGTGATGGGGCTCGACGCGTTCTCGACGTGGATGGACGACAACGATCACTTCTACGGCGACGGCGCGCTGATGAGCACGTGGATCGGCAACCACGACATCCCGCGCGCCATCCACTTCGCGAGCGGTCAGATCACCGACTGCCGCCAGGGTAGCTACGTCGGTAACTCGTGGACGCCGAGCACGTTCCCACAGCCCACCGCCAGCGCGGCCTACGAGCGGCTCGCGCTCGCGTTCGTCGTCATGCTCACCAACGGCGGCGTGCCGATGATCTACTACGGCGACGAGATCGGCCTCGCCGGCGGTGGCGATCCCGACAACCGACGCTCGATGCCCTGGGACGACAGCACGCTGCTCGCGCCGCAGCTCGCGCTCCGTGCGACCGTGCGTGCGCTCGCCCATGCGCGCGGCGCGAACGAAGTCCTCGGTCGCGGTCGCCGCGTGACGCTCGCTGCGACGGGCGACACCTGGGTCTATCGCCGCACGGGATGCATGGGCGCGAGCGACGTGATCGTCGCCATCAACCGCGCGGACAGCGCGCAGAGCGTGATGATCCCGGCGGGCAGCTACGACGATCTCATCAGCGGAACGATGGCGAGCGGCGGATCGACCTCACTGCCGGCGCGAGGCTTCCGCTTGCTGCGCGCTCGCTAGAGCAACGCGCTTCGGATCGAAGAACGACGCATCGAGCGTGGTCGTCCCTCGCGTGGCGAGCTCGGCGATCAGCTCGCCCAGCGCCGGCGCCATCTTGAACCCGTGGCCCGAGAACCCCGCCATCACCAGCACGCGATCGTGCTCGGGATGCACGCCCACGACGAAGTGCTCGTCGGGCGTGTTCGTGTACATGCAGACGCGCGCTCCGAGTAACGCCGCGTCGGCCATGGGCATGTAGCGACGAACGAACGTACGCACGGGCGCTTCGTCCGAGTCGCGCGGGGATCGATCGAGCGTGTCGGGCGCCGCGCGCTCGCCGCCGTGGTGCTGGCAGACCTTCACGCCCGGATGGACCAGGCTGGGCAGGCCGTAGAACGCATCGTGCGCGCCGAAGCGCAGGAACACGGGCATGCGATCCGGCGTGAAGAGCGAGGGATCGCGCGGCGCGAGCCAGAGTTGCACCTGGCGCTCCACGCGGAGCGGGATCGGCAGCGGCGAGAAGCCCGCGAGCGGCTCGCTCATCCAGGGGCCGAGCGCGACGACGAGTCGATCGGCCTCGTGCACACCGCGATCGGTCGTGACGCGCACGCCCTCGCGCGAGATCTCCACGCGCGTCGCACGCTCACGCGCGCGCACGTCGGCGCCTGCGGCGATGGCGAGCTCGACCTGCGCGGCGACCATCTTCTCGGCGAAGAGCACGCCCGCGTCGTGCTCGAACACGCCCGCGTCGTCGTCGTCCGGTGCGAACATGGGGAAGCGTGATCGGATCGCGCTCGCGTCGAGCCACTCGTGCGCGAGGCCGTGAGCGCGCGCCGCGTCGCGCGATGCGATCACGCCCGACGCGCCAGCC
>JAYVCF010000443.1:0-5201 GCA_043750095.1 Deltaproteobacteria bacterium | reverse complement strand
CTCGTGGACACCTGCGCCGATGGCTTCGAGCAGCGCTTCCGCATGGACGACGTGCTGGTCGCGGTGGCGATCACCGATCGATCTGCGACGGCGCTCTCGGCCGTCTACACCTACTACGATCCCACGCTCGCCAAGCTCTCGATCGGCACCTACTCGATCCTCGAGCAGCTCGCGCTCGCGAGAGAGCTCGGCATGCGCTGGGTCTACCTCGGGCTCGCGATCGAAGAGAGCGCGCACATGCGCTACAAGCTGGCATTCCTCCCGCACGAGCGGCGCATCGATGGCCTGTGGCAGCGCTTCGAGCGCCGGAGCGCTCCGTGATCGGCGGGATGGCGACGCAGCTGCGACGCGCGGCGGCGGCGCTCGTTGTCGTCGCCGCAGGGATCGGCTGCACCCCGACCGGTGCCTACACGTGCCAGTCGAGCGTCAGTTGCCGCGGCACGCCCGTGCAGACGTGCTGCACGACGACCGAGTGCGAGTACCGTCACGAGGGCGTGGTCACACCCTGCGCAGGCACGAACTGCGTCGCCGCCGCGGCGCTCGTGTTGGCGGACTGCCCTTGCCTCGACGCATCGGGGATCGATCTCGACGCGACCCTCGATGCTGGTCTCGACGCATCGGGCTGCGTGCGATAGCGTCGCCTCGATGTTGCGGCTGATCCTGCTGGTCCTGCGGCCGGTGCTGGTGTGGTTTCTCCGTCCGGTGTGGGCGTGGCTCGTCGCGCACCAGGAGGGCGTGTTGCGCTCTCTCGTGGTCGCCCTCGCGTTCCTCTTCCCGTGGCACCTCTATCTGATCGCGAACGCGCCGGTCGAGCTGCAGATGGGGATCGTGCAGAAGATCTTCTACTTCCACGTGCCGAGCGCCTACGCGATGTACGTGGGCTTCACGCTCGCGATGATCGGCAGCGTCGGATACCTCTGGCGTCGCACGCCGGGCGCCGATGCACTCGCCGTCGGGGGCGCCGAGGTCGGGCTGCTCTTCTGCGTCATCGTGCTGATCACGGGGCCGCTCTGGGCACGCAACGCCTGGGGCACGTACTGGACGTGGGACCCGCGCCTGACCACGACGCTCCTCGCCGCGATGATCTACGCGTCGTTCGTGGCGCTGCGATCGATCGGTGCCGCGGGAGAAGCGGAGAAGCGCTTCGCCTCTGCGCTCGGCGTCGTCGGGTTCTTCCTGCTTCCCGTGATCCACTACTCGGTGCAGGCGTGGCGCGGTCAGCACCCCACGGTGATCATGGGCAACGGCGGCGGGCTTCATCCCGGCATGGTTCCGCCCCTGCTCTTCGGGTTCTTGGTGTTCACGATCCTCGCGATCGTGTTGGTGTGGACGCGCGCGCGCGCCGAGATGGTGAAGCATCGCCTCGCGGTCCTCGCCGAGACCGCGGCGAGCGAAGGCCTGACGGAGGACGCGGCGTGATGGGTCGATCCAAGCTTCTCGCATTCACGACGGCGCTCGCCACGAACGGGCTCTCGGCGCTCGCGCTCGCGCAAGAGACGGGCGATCGATCGACGAGCTTCCAGGCCGTCAGCGGATCGGCCCACGAGGATGTGCCCGGCGGAAACTTGCTCGTCGCCGCGTACGCGATCGCGCTCGCAGTGCTGATGCTCTACGTGCTCTATCTCACGATGATGCAGCGCACGGCGGGCAAGGAGCTCGCGCGCCTCGAGGCGGTTCTCGCCAAGCGCACGAACGAGCCGGTCGCGTCGCCCGAAAAGAAGTCCGGGACGAAGGACTGAGCGATGGGCCTTCCCAGCGCCGAGCACGTCCTGTTCATCCCCGGGATGCTGATGATCGGAATCGCGATCGGCTACTCGATGGGCGCTCGCGCCGCCCGCGCCGAGCTGGCCCGACGCGAACGCGAACGCAAAAAATAACGCTCGAGGAAACATGCTCAGCTTTCAGCTCTCTGACGAACAGGAACAGCTCCGCGACGTCGCGCGGCAGTTCACCAAGCAGAAGATCGTCCCCATCGCGGCCAAGGCGGATCACGACAGCAAGTTCCCCACCGACGTGTTCGACGAGGCCTGGAAGCTCGGGCTCGTCGCGCCGAACATTCCGGAAGAGTACGGCGGTCCCGGCCTGCACGAGATCGAGCACGTCTTGATCACGGAAGAGCTCGCGTACGGCTGCACCGGCATCCAGACGTCGATGACGGCCAACGCGCTCGCAGCGACGCCCGTGATGATCGCGGGCACCGAAGCGCAGAAGAAGAAGTATCTGGGCGCGCTCACCGCCGCCCCGATCTACGCGGCCTACGCCATCACCGAGCCGGCCGCGGGCTCCGATGCCGCGGGCATCCAGTGTCGCGCGCGCAAGGTCGGCGACGACTGGGTCCTCAACGGCCAGAAGTGCTTCATCACGAACGCCTCGTGGGCCAGCTGGTACATCGTCTTCGCCACGACGGATCCCACCACGCGCCACAAGGGGATCATGGCCTTCATCGTCGATCGCGAGACGTCGGGTCTCTCCATCGGCAAGAAGGAAGACAAGATGGGCCAGCGCGCGAGCGACACGGCCACGATCATCCTCGAAGACGTCGTCGTGAAGAAAGAGAACGTCCTGGCCGAAGCAGGCGATGGCTTTCGCGTGGCGATGCAGACCTTCGATCGCACGCGCCCCGACATCGCGGCGGGCGCCTGCGGCATCATGCGTCGCGCGCTCGACGAGTGCGGCCGCTACTGCTGGGAGCGCAAGACCTTCGGCACGCAGATCGCGAACCACCAGGCCGTGCAGTTCATGATCGCCGAGATGGCCATGAAGTATGAGGCGACCCACCTCCTGACGCTCAAGGCCGCCTGGATGATCGACACGGGCGCACTGTCTTCTTCGGGGGGTCGCCCCCCGAACCCCATGGGCTCGATCGTTTCCAGCTACAGCAAGGCCTTCGGCGCAGACTCGGCCATGCAGGTCGCCACCGACGCCGTGCAGATATTCGGCGGAAACGGCTACATGAAGGACTATCCCGTCGAGAAGCTCATGCGCGACGCGAAGATCCTCCAGATCTACGAGGGTACCTCTCAGGTGCAGCGCATGGTCATCGCGAAGAACGTGCTCGCTCAGTACAAATGAAGATCGGCTGGGCTCCGCCCCGCATTGCTGCCCACACCAAGTGAACGTTGCTGATCGAAGAGTCCTGCTCGGTTTGACCGCCTTCGCCTTGGCGAGCGGCGTGTGCACGAGTGCGCTCTGGGCGCAGGACGGCCGCGAGGACACGCGCCGCTTCGCGTCGTCCACGAACACCATCGCCTCGATCGTGGCCGCGCTCTACACGGCGCACGAGGACAACTTCCATCCGCTCGGAACGATCACCGTCACCTTCCAGCTGCAGCTGGAGGGGCCGATCGACGCCGCGTTCCGGCCCGAGTCGCGCCAGACGCCGCGCGCGTGGTTGAACGAGATTAGCGCGTTCCGCATCGCCGAGCTGCTCGACCTCGACAACGTCCCGCCGACGGTCGCGACCGTGATCGATCGACAGCGCTTGCGTCGCCACATCGATCCGCAGTGGGACGGCGACGTGGACGCGCTCTTCGCTTCGCTCGTGTTCAGCCCTCGAGGCCTCCGCGGATCGGCGAGCTACTGGGTGCCGAACCTCGAGCGCACGAGCGATCTCGACTCCGTCGCGGGCATCCTGCGCTGGAGCGCGTGGCTGGAAGCGGGCGCGGAGATCCCCAGCGAGAGTCGCCTCATCGCGCGCGACCTCTCGAACATGGCGCTCTTCGACTTCTTGATCGCCAACGTCGATCGCATGAGCGGCGGCAACCTTCGCACGGTGACGAACGAGGGCGTTCGACGCGTGGTGATCCGCGGCCACAGCCTCGCGTTCGCCGCGCGGCCGACCGACGGCAACATGGAGCGCGTGCTCACCGAGCTGCGCCGAACACAGACGTTCTCGCGCCACACGTACGAGCGCCTCGTCGCGCTCGATCGCGCGCATGTGGAAGCGGCCTTCGTCGACGAGATCGGTGGGAACCTACAGGACGACACGCAGATCCGCGCGCTGCTCGATCGACGCGAGGCGTTGATCTCCTACGTCGCGGCGCTCGTCGAGATGTACGGCGAGGACGCGATCTTCGTGTTTCCTTGATCCATCGCGTATAGGATCGACCCATGGTTCCGGCCCTCGCGACCAGCCTCGGCGTGTTTCTCGGGATCGCCATCGGCTTCTTCGTCTGGGCGCGACCGCTCGAGCGCGTCCGAGGTCGACTCGCACAGGTGATGAACGACGTGCGAACCCACGTGATCCCCGTGCTCGAGCGCCGCGCCACGTCGCTCGACATCGAGAAGGATGCGCGCGGCGCGCGCGACGCCGAAGACTCCGTGAAGGCGGCGGTGACGACGGCGCGCGCGATCGCGGCGAACGAAGAGAAGCTCGTGCTCCCGTTCTCGGACACCGTGGAGCTCTCGCGCGAGGCCCTGCGCGTCGGACGCAAGGGCTGACGCGTCCGCGAAAGGAGGCCGCTCCGTTTCAGATCTGCGCGCTCCGGCTTGCAGACGCGAAATCCGGCCCCAGCAGATCGAGCGCGCGCGCTCAGGGCTTGAGGCGACTCGCACAGGTGCGGAATGCCGCAGCCGCGCTGCGCATGTCGAGCACCATCTTGGCCGAGTCGAGGGCCGCTTCCTCTGCTGCTTGACGGCTTTCGCCGCTTCCACGCCCGATCGAGTTGCCCGCGTCGCTCGTCTCGAGCTTGGCGGCCCAGCGCGCGCCGACGCGATAGCTCTGCATGACGAGCTCGACTCCTCCGATCGCGAGCGCTCGCTTCTCGAACCCGTTATCCACCGCTCCTGCCATTTCTCTCTCTCATCACTGCGAGCGACGTGCCAGAGTTCGTCACCGACATGCGCGCGGCATGCCTCTCGATTGCTCTCGCGTTCACCTCGTGTGGTGGCGAGCCCGAGCCCACCCGACCGGCCCCGCCCGCCAGCGAGGCGGCCGAGGCTACGCCGTCCGGTGCCGAAGCAGTCGCAGTCAGCGCAGAAGCGCGGACGGCAGACGTGCCCGTCGCGCCGCCGGGTGCAGTGCCCACGCTGTCGTTCGTCGTGGCGGCTGCCGCGGACGGAGTCGCGCTCTCGATCTCCAACCACGGCACCGCAGACGTCCAGCTTCGATCACGCGTGCTCGTCGAGGTCGAGAGCGGCGGTACCTTCGCCGCGGCGCCATCGACGTCCGCGCTCTCCCTTCGCTACGACTGCGCGCACGA
>JAYVCF010000442.1:0-11624 GCA_043750095.1 Deltaproteobacteria bacterium | reverse complement strand
CGTCCTTCTGAAGAGCGTCGAGGGCACCGTCGTTCGTGCCCGAAGGGCGAAGCAGAGGGATGCCCGCCGCCGACGCGGGCAATCGATCAAGATCCCTGTAGCGAGGTACTTGTGGGCTAGGGCGTCTCGGTCGTCACTGGCCGAGCGCCGCCAAGCGCGCGTGTTGCGGTACGCGCGTGAGGTAGGCCTCTCGCCAGGCGAGCGAGCCGATCCGCTCCGCACGCGCACGAACGCGCGCCAGGCCCGACGCGGCCGTGGCGCGCGCGTCGTCGTTCTGGCCGCATGCAGCGAGGCACTCCGCGAGCGCGAGCGTGACGTGGGCGTCGGCCTCGGAGTCGCTGGCGGGTACGGCTCGCCTCGCTGCGCGCGCGCGCGCGAGGGCTTCTTCGTGTCGACCACCACGTGCGAGCGCACGCGCCAGCACGGACTCTGCGATCGCGAAGAGAGGGCCCGTTGCGAGCGCGACCGCCCTCGCGGCTTCACGCATCGCGTCGTCGATCTGGTCCGCGTCGAGCGCGCACTCGGCGAGGTATACGCGCGCGCCGGCTTCGAGCATCGCGTCGCCCACCGAGGCCGCGATCTCGATCGCGCGACCCAGCGTGCGGATCGCGTCCGGCGTGCGCATGGCGCGAGCGCGGGCGTGCCCCAGGTTCTGGAGCGCATAGCCCTCGACGAGACGAAGCCCCATGCGCCGCGCATCGTCGAGCGCCAGCGCGAGCTCGGACTCGGCGCGCGCCGGCTCTCCGAGGGCGAGCCACCCATGGGCGAGGCGCACGCGCTGGTTGCACGCGTCACGCGCGTCGCCCCCGGCCACGTAGTCGCGCACGGCGAGCGTGGTGCCCTCCACGAACTCGTCGAGCTCACCGACCTCGTACGCGTGCGACGCGCGAAGCGTCCGGATCCACGCGCTCGCGATCGGATCGGGGCGTGACAGCGATGCGGCCAGGGCGTCCGCGCGCGTCATGCGCCGCTCGAACGCGGCCTCGTCGCGCACGCTGAGGTCGTGCGACGCGAGGCGACAGAGGAGGCTGATCTGCGAGGGCCGCTCGCTCACCGTCGTGTCCAGCGCCTCGAGTCTCGCCGAGAGCTTCGAGATCTCGGCGGAGCGATGGAGCCGCAGCGCCGCCGACACGAAGGTCGAAGCAGCCGCCAAGTACGCGGGCGCGCCTTCGATCGCGCAGGCGAGCGCCTCTTCGGCACGCGCGAACGCAGGCCCGTACTCGGCGCGCCATCGGTGGGCCTCGGCCAGGGTCGCGAGCA
This sequence comes from Deltaproteobacteria bacterium, assembly GCA_043750095.1. GTDB lineage: Bacteria > Myxococcota_A > Polyangia > Polyangiales > Sandaracinaceae > JBBSAT01. The sequence continues at coordinate 10,364 of JAYVCF010000442.1, read as the reverse complement.
GGGTCGCGCGTGCCCCGGCGTCCGTCGCGAGCGCGAGGCCTCGCGCGGCGTGCCCGAGCGCGCCCGAGAGATCGTTCGCGGCCAGCGCGAGCTCGGCCGCTCCGGCCCAGGCGCGCGCGGCCACGTCGGGCGAGCCGCCGAGCTCGAAGTGTCGCGCGAGCACGCTGGGCTCCACCTCCGCGTTCTCGGCGAGCCACTCGCCCGCGAGGCGATGGCCGAGCGCGCGGTCGTCTTCCGTGAGCATCGCGTACGCCGCGTCGCACATCAGCGGCTGCCGCCAGGCGAGCCAGCGCACGTCTCCGCGGGTCGAGCGCTCCTCGGAGAGGATCTCGCGCTCCACGAGATCGAAGAGCGCGTCGTCGATGGGGCGCTTGCCGACCAGAACGCGGATGCCGGGATCGGGCGCGCGCACGCCGAACACGCTCGCGGCCCGCGCGACGCGTCGCGTCTCGGCGGCGAGGATCGCGAGCCGCGCCTCCACCATGGCGAGCACGCTGGTGGGCAGCTCCGTGTTCCCTTCGCGCACGGCGCGCGCGAGCTCCTCGAGGTAGAGCGGGTTGCCGTCGCCGCGCTCCACGATCTGCTGCGCCACGTCGGGATCGACGACCCTCGTGCCGAGCGCGAGCTCCCGCTCGACGAGCGCCCGCGCCGCGCGCGGCAAGAGTCGTCCGAGCGCGATGCGCGCGGGGTCACGCTCCGAGAAGACCTCGGCGTAGGCCTCGTCCGGGCCCGAGCGCCCCGCGATCAAGAGGACGATCGGGCGCGCTCCGAGCAGCCGCACGGTTCCGTCGAGCAAGCCGAGCGAGGCGCGGTCGGCGTAGTGCGCGTCGTCGACGCAGAGCACGACCGGGCCGCGTCCGCACTCGAGCTCGAGCCAGTCTTCGAACGCACGTCGCTCGAGGTCGCCGCGTAGGACGGGATCGCGGCGGACGCCGGCGAGCACGGGGTCGTCGTCGACGTCGAAGGGCGCCCGACAGAGCTCGCCGAGCATCACCGCGAGCCGCATCCCTGCGCTGCGCTCGGCGAGTCGCGTGAGCTTCTGTCGTCGCTCGGCCAGCGGCTCACCGCGGGCGATCCCTGCGGCGCTGCGGACCAGCTCGGCCGCGAGCGAGAAGGGCGCGCTCTCTCCGAGTGGGTCGGCACGCACGGAGACGATGCGCGCCCCGCGCGAGGTGACGCGGGCGAGGAATGCGTCGAGCAAGCGCGACTTGCCGCAACCCGAGACGCCCGTGATCACGGCCAGCCGTGCGATCGGCTCCGCACAAGCCTCGTCGAAGATGGCGAGGAGCTGTGCGAGCTCGCGATCGCGGCCGAGCAGAGGTGGTGACCCGGCGCGCGAGTCGCGCGGCGTGTCGGGCTCGCCGGCGATGCCGTCGAGATGCGGCAAGCCGCCTTCGATCCGGATGACGAACCGATCGTCGAGCAGGCTCGCGACGGCCTCGTCGAGCCGGATCGCCGCGCGCTGTGGCGACGCGGCCAGGCCGCTCCCTCGGAGCATGTCGGCGCCGCGCTGAACGACCTCTCCGACGGGGACGCGGCCGGTGACGAGCGCGCGCCCCGCGGCGATGGCGATCGCGACCAGCGGCGCGGCCTCTCGAATCGCGAGCGCGCATCGTGCGGCACGCGCCGCCTGATCGGTAGCCGTCCCCGAGGTGTCGGGCGTGACGACCAGCGAGCCGTCGGCGAGCGTGACCACCTCGCCCGAGAGCGGCTCGACGACGGCGCGCACGCGGCCGGCGAGATCTTCTCCCTGGCTGGTCGCGAGCGTGCGTCCGTTCTCGGGCACGAGCCCGCCGCCGTCCACCAAGACCACGCACACGACGCGCTGCTCGCGTCCCGTCAGTGCGCGCGGTGTCGGCGAGGTCGAGGCGCGCAGCGAGGCCTCATCGTCGAGCATCTCGCTGAGCAGGCGGCTCACCTGCTCGCCGTCGGCGGGCCGAAGCGCGGCGCGCTTGCTCAGCATCGTGAGCACGAGCGCATCGAGCGCATCCGGCACCGCGTGAGAGTGCTCGCGCGGCGATGGCGGATCCTCGAGCAGCACCGCGGCCAGCACCGCGACCACGCTCTCGTGCTCGAAGGGCCGTCGACCCGTGAGCGACTCGTAGAGCACGCAGCCGAGCGCGTACACGTCGATGCGCGGATCGATCTCGCGGCTCCCGCGCGCCTGCTCTGGCGCCATGTAGTAGGGCGTGCCGAGCACCGTCCCCGTCGTCGTCAGCGTGCTCGCATCGCTCGCCGTTCGCCGCGCGATGCCGAAGTCGAGGACCAACACGCGCTCGGGGTCCTCCGCGAGCACGAAGAGGTTCGCGGGCTTGAGATCGCGATGCACGATGCCCAGCGCGTGCGCACGACCGAGCGCGCTGGCCGCGTCGCGCACGGTGCGGACGGCGGCGGCGACGCCGAGGGGCCCCCTGCGAAGACGTGCGGCGAGCGTCTCGCCCTCGAGCCACTCCATCGCGAGCCACGCCGGATGCTCCGTGCCACGCGAGTGATCGACGTAGCGAACGATGCCCGGATGATCGAGCTCCGCGAGGATGGCGCGCTCTCGCTCGAAGCGGGACGCGTCGATCGGATCCGTCTGCGCGAGCACCTTCAGCGCGATGCGCTCACCGCTCTGCCGATCGCGCGCGCGGTACACGACGCCCATCCCGCCCGAGCCCGCCTCGGCCTCGATGTGGAATCGATCGGCGACGAGATCTCCGGCCCGGTAGCGCGCCGCCAAGCGTCAGCGCCTCACGAGACGCGAGGTCACGAGCTGGAACAGGATCTTGCCCACCTCGAAGCTCCCCATGCGTACGTGCTGCACCAGGTCGCGCACGTTGCGTGTGCCGTCGACCGCGTCGAGCACGCTGCGCTCTTCACGCGAGAGCCGTGCCCGATCGATGCGCGCGATCGCGTCCGGATCCGGTCGAAACACGTCGTCGAACGATCGCACCTGCTCCTCGACGAGCCGCCACTCGTCCACGCGGCGCATGCCCTCCATCAGCACGGCCGACACGGGAATCGCGAGCCGCGCAAGCGAGGCCTCGGGGCGGGACGCGAGGCGAGCGAATCGATAGTGCCCGCGACGCCAGCGGAGGGCCTCGTACACGAGCTCGCTCGTCTGCCGCGTCAGCAGGCGCGCGAGATCTTCGGCGCGCAGATAGCCCTGCTTCACGAGGTGCGCGCCGAGCAGCTGTCGCGCGCCCGTTCGCGTGGCGAGCACGCGCTCGAGCTCTTCTTCGTCGATGAGGCCTTCCTCCACCGCGTAGCGCCCGATCCGGAATTCGCGCCGCCCCGAGCGCTCGAGCGCGAGATCGATCGCGCCTTGCGAGAAACAGATGGTGATCCCGGCCTGAGGCGCCGCGTTCGCGCCCTCGATCTCGAGCGTCCCCGTCTGACGCCCGTGGCGAAGCAGCTCGAGGATGTCGCCGAGCGGCACCTGCTCGATCACGCCCTCGAGCGCGCGATCGCCGCGCCCATCCGGGACCAGGGCCCCGAGATCCGCGGCCCAGGACAGGATCACGTCGGGTGTCGCATGACGCTCGATCGATGCGGCGACCACGTCGAGGTTCATCGCGACGCGCGAGCCGACGACGAGCTCGGCGATCGTGCGCGCGATGCGCTTGCTGGCCGCAGCGCGCGCGGGATCCTCTGCTGCTGTGTCGTCGATCGCGCCCGCGGGAATGCCGTTGGCCGTGATCTTCACGGGATCGGCCGCGTCGACCGGCAGCGGAGGCGGTGGTGGCATCGACTCGGCGGCGGCGCGCGCGAGCGCATGCGTGGTGACGGCGAGGAGCGCCTCGGGCGAGAAGGGCTTGGTGATCGCGTCGAGCGCGCCCGTCTGCGCGACGAAGCTCTCGCCGATGCGATCCGCCTTCGCGCTCATGAGCACGACCGGCACCGACGCGAGGTTCTGGATCGCGCGCAGCGACTGGATGAAGCGCAGGCCGTTCATCTGCGGCATCACGAAGTCGGTCAGCACGAGGTCCGGCGTGCGCGCCGCCGCCCGCTCGAGGGCCTCTCTCCCGTCGGCCGCCAGCTCCACGTCGAACCCAGCGTCGACGAGCATCCGCTCGACGACCCGCCGCACCGTTCGACTGTCATCCACGACCAGAACGCGGTGAGAGCCCACGCGGCGATGCTACGCGGAGGCGCGGGTCCGTGCGAGCGCAAGCGTTGCGATCAGCACGTAGCCGATGCCGAGCGCGAGGAGCACGAACTTGGCGCTCGCGAACACCAGCGAGATGGTGGCGCCCGTCGGGCTCGCCTCGCCCGTGCGCAGCATCACCGTCATCGGCGTGTTCTCGATCGCGTCGAAGAGGCCGGCGAGCGTGAGCGCCCACGCCGCCGGCCGCGCCAGTCCCGCCAGCCCGCGGCTGCGTGACGCGTGACGACGACCGAGGAGCAGCGCGCCGCTCGCGAGCGCGGTCGAGTAGACGAGCAAGAACAGGTAGTCGAGCCCTTGCACGAAGATCGCGTCGCGCCGCTGCGCCTCGGACCACCCCGCCAGCATGGGCCCGGCGCCGCTCGCCCCCGCGATCTCGAACGACACGATCCCGAGAGGCGCGCTCGGGCAGCGCAGCCCGGCGTCCACGGTCCCGAGCACCGCCATGACGACGAGACTCAGCACGAGCGAGGCCCGAAAGAGCGGTCCGAGAGAGGCGTCGAACCAGCGCTCGAAGGGATGCGTCATGCGGGCACGCGCATTAGATGCGCTCGCGGCTCAGAATGCGAGTCACGTGGTGGCCACGCTCCCGTTAGGCTCGGTCTCATGGCGCAAGCACAGGTCGGCCGCGGCATCGCTCTCGAGTGGGAAGGCTTCGGCGATCGCAGCGCCGAGCCGATCGTCCTGATCATGGGCCTCGGCGCGCAGATGATCCTCTGGCCGGACGGCTTCTGCCGGCAGCTCGCCGCGCGCGGGTTCTGGGTCGTGCGCTTCGACAACCGCGACGTCGGGCTGAGCACGAAGCTCCACGATCAGGGTGTGCCACGCATCCCGCTGCGCTTGCTCGCGCGCACGCTCCTCGGCATTCGGATCGCGGGTCGGTACTCGCTCTCCGACATGGCGACCGACACCGCCGGGCTCATGGACGCGCTGGGCCTCGCGAGCGCGCACGTGGTCGGCATGTCGATGGGCGGCATGATCGGACAGACGCTCGCCATCGAGCACCCGGAGCGTGTTCGCTCGCTCGTCTCCTACGCATCGAGCTGCGGCGACGACGGACTGCCGCGCGGAAAGCCGGATGCCGTGCGCGTGCTGGTCCAGAAGCCGCCCAGCGAGCGCGAGGCGGCGATCCAGTACGGCATCAAGGTGCTGCGCACGATCGGGAGCCCGGCGCACTTCGACGAGGCGGACGCGCGACGGACGGTCGAGCGTGGCATCGAGCGGTCGACGTACCGCATCGGCGCGGCGCGTCAGCTCGCAGCGATCCTCGCCGACGCGCCGCGCTCGCCGCGACTTCGCTCGCTGCGCATCCCGGCGACGGTGATCCACGGCCGGCTCGACCCGCTTCTGCCCTTGCCGCACGGCGAGGCTACGGCGCGCGCCATCCCCGATGCGAAGATGGTCGTGCTCGACACGATGGGCCACGACGTCCCCGAGGCGCTCTGGCCTCAGCTCATCGATGCGATCGAGGCGAACACGCGGCGCGCGCGACCGCCGACGCAGGCTCGGTCCGCGCGAGCGTGAGTCACTCGATGCCCTGCCGCTCGCAGCTGCCGACTGCTCGTGCTGCCATCGTGCTCGTCCTCTTCCTCGCGCTCGGCGCGGGCGCGGTCCGCGCGCAGGACCCTTCTCCCGAGGTCGATCCGCACGCCGTGCCCGGCTGGCGCCCCGCGCCTTGGGCCCGAGGGCGCGCCGACGAGCCGCGCAGGCTCGCGTCGGCCGAGCGCTGCATCGCGCTCGTGCGCGCCACCCGCGCGAGAGACCTCGTCCACCCGCAGCGCGTGCAGATCACGGTGCCCGACGAACCGCTTCCCGGCGTCGCGTTCCCTGTGCGCCTCACGAGCACCGTCTTCGGCGTCGTGATCGGCGCGCACGGCGGCCACCACCGTCCGCGTCCGCTCGTCGGCGACTGTCGCTTGTTCGTCGCGCTCGCTGCGTGGTCCCGCGTGCTGCGCGCCGCGAGCATCGCGCGCGTCGGTCATCTCTCGCTCTATCGTCCCGAGCACGGCGGCGAGTCGACGAGCGGTCACCGCGGCGCGCTCGCGATCGACATCGCGCACTTCGTCTTCGATGACGGCACGGACTTCGACGTCGCGCGCGACTGGGTGGATCGCACACGCGGCGCGAGCCCATGCGGCGACCGCGCGAGCGAGCCGGAGCGCATGACCACCGTGCGCCGCGTCGTCTGCGCCGCCTCGGATGCGTCGATGTTCAACGTGGTGCTCACGCCGCACTACGACGACGACCACCAGAACCACGTGCACCTCGAGGTGCGCCCGGGGATGACCGGGCTCGTGCTGCACTGACGTTCGCGACGCAGGCTCTGTCGACGCGATCGGAGCCACGCGCTCGAGCGCCATTCCGTGCGGTGGGGAGCCGCTCGGCCTTGCCAGAATGCGCGGCGGTCCCATGAAGGCGGTCCACCACCATCGATCGAAGGATCTCATGACCACGACCAAGCAGACCGTTCTCGTCACCGGCGCCACCGGCAAACAGGGCGGTGCGCTCGCCCACCGCCTGCTCGAGCGCGGGCACGGCGTGCACGCCCTGACGCGCAAGCCCGACTCCGACGCCGCCAAGGCGCTGGTCAAGAAGGGCGCGACCGTCGTGCAGGGCGACCTCGCAGACCGCGCGTCGGTCGATCGCGCGCTCGCTGGCGCGACGGCCGTGTTCTCGATGTCCACGCCGTTCGAGGCGGGCGAAGCGGCCGAGACGGCTCAAGGTGTCACGGTCGCCGACGCAGCCAAGGCGGCGGGCGCGTTCCTTCTCTACACATCGGTCGGTGGTGCCGACAAGAAGACCGGCATCCCGCACTTCGACAGCAAGTGGAAGGTGGAACAGCACATCCAGCAGATCGGCGCGAGGGCGGCCGTGATCGCGCCGGTCTACTTCATGTCCAACGCGTTCGCGTTCGGCGTGGACCAGCTGAAGAAGGGCGTCTACGGCTCACCCCTCTCGCCGACACGCAAGCTCGCCCAGATCGCGGTCGAGGACATCGGCGAGGTCGCGCTCGCCGTGCTCGAGAATCCCGCGCGCTACGAAGGCAAGCGCTACGACATCGCGGGCGACGACCTGAGCGGCGAGCAGGTCGCGGCGATTCTCTCGAAAGCGATCGGCAAGCCGACCGCGTACTTCCAGGTCCCGATGCAGGCGATCCGCTCGATGAGCGAGGACATGGCGCTCATGTACGAGTGGTTCGAGAAGGTCGGCTATACGTTCGACGCCGCCGCGCTCCGCAAGGACTTCCCCGAGGTGCCGTGGACGTCGTACGCGGCGTGGGCACAGAAGCAGGACTGGAAGTCGCTCCTGGCCTGATCGGGCATCACGCCCCGCGACCGGGGCACAGCCCACGCGGTGCGTTGCAATGTGCCCGCTGTCGCGAGAGGCTCGCCGGCTCACCCTCGACAAGGAGCCTCCGACATGGCCGTCATCCTCGCCCCGATTCCTCCCGCCAAGCTCGACGCTTGGAAGTCCTTCATCGCCACGTGCGGCGGTGCACGCAAGGCGGAGTTCGAAGAATTCAACCGCCGCAACGGCCTGACCAAGCACGAGGCGTGGCTCGCAGAGACGCCGATGGGCCCGATCGTCGTGGCCATCCACGAAGGACCCGGCGCCGCCGAGATGATGGGGAAGATGGCGCAGTCGACGAACGCGTTCGACAAGTGGTTCGTCTCTCAGCTCGCCGAGATCCACGGTATGGATCTCACCAAGCCGCCGCCCGGCCCCATGCCGGAGTGCAAGCTCTCCTGGCACGCCTGATCTGCGCGTGCATCACCCGTCGCCCGTGAGGGCGGCGGGGCGAGCGTAGCCGATCGCAGCGACGTCGCCTTCGACGTCGCGGCGTGAGGGCGGCGTGTCGGCGGGCGCGCAGAGCTTGCGCCTCGGGCCGCAGACGCTGCGCGGCGGGACGGGCGGACCGTCAGCGTGGCCGCCAACGCGCGTGGCCCCTGCCTTGCTGGGAGAGCGGTCCATGGAGGGCACCATGCAGACCGAAAAGCGGCCGACCGATCCCGTGCGAGATCAGCTTCACGTCCTTGGCAAAGAGCTGGAGACGCTCAAGGGCGATCTGAAAGTTCAAGCCCGTCTCGCGACGATGGAGCTGCGCGACCGATGGAACCGCATCGAGAAGCGCCATACCGAGCTGCACGAGTCGGTGCGGAGCGCCGGCCATGACGCGATGGACTTGCTGCGCCGCTCGGTCTCCGAGCTACGCAGCGACGTCGACAAGCTCCGTGATGACGCCGGCATCGATCCGGAGTGCTGAAGTCGTTCAGCGAAAGACGAGGACCGCCGACCGCGACGTGCGCGGGGCGCCGTCGGCCCGCGCGCTCACTTCATCGAAGACAACGATCATGACCTTCGACGAGTCCACCGGAGCCGGACAGATCCTCAGCGCCGCGCCCTACGCCGTGGTGGTCGCCGACGAGCGCGGCTCGATCGCCTACGCGAACATGGAGGCCGAGCGCCTCTTCGGCTGGCCGCGGCCTGAGCTGATCGGGCAATCGATCGACGTGCTCGTGCCGAGCCACCTCCGCGACGCGCACGCCGAGCGACGGCGCGCGTACGGCGAGCACCCGCGCGTCCGGCCGATGGGCTCCGTGAGCGAGATCTCGGGCGCGCGGCGCGACGGCTCGGTGTTCCCGGCGGACATCATGCTGAGTCCGCTGATCGTCGAGGGGCAACGCTACGTACTGGGGATGGTGCGCGACGACACCGCGCGCCGTGCCGGCGAGCGGAGGCTGGCGCAGCTCGGCGACGACCTCGCAGGGAAGAACGTCGAGCTCGAGGCGCGCAACCGCGAGCTCGAGGCGTTCGCGTTCAGCGCCTCGCACGACCTCCAAGAGCCGCTCCGGAAGATCGTCGCGTTCGGTGATCGTCTCGCGCATCGCCTCGGAGACGGGATGGATTCAACGGCCACCGACCACCTCGCGCGGATCCTCGACGCCTCCAAGCGCATGCAGAACCTGCTCGAGGACTTGCTCACTTGGTCGCGCGTCTCGCGCCGAGCCGCGCAGAGCACCCGAGTGGATCTGGACACGCTGATCGCCGAGACGCTCCGCGATCTCGAGGTCGCGCTCGAGCGGTCCGGCGGTCGGGTCGACGTCGGCCCGCTCGGGGCCGTCGACGGCGATCCGACTCAGCTCAGAATCCTGTTCCAGAACCTGCTCGACAACGCGCTCAAGTACCGACGCAAGGACGTGCCGCCGGTGGTCGAGGTTCGCGCGGAACGCCCGGAGACCGGCGGCCTCCGGTTGACCTTCCGCGACAACGGGATCGGGTTCGACGAGAAGTACCGCGATCGGATCTTCGAGATGTTCGAGCGTCTCCACGCCCGGCGCGACTACGAAGGCACCGGCATCGGGCTCGCCCTCTGTCGTCGGATCGCTGAGCACCACGGCGGCACCATCGTCGCGTCGAGCACGCTCGGGAGCGGCAGCACCTTCGTCGTCGCTCTCTCTCGGCGCTGGGCAAGCCCACAGGAGAGCCCATGACCCCATCCGCGACCCCCATCACCATCCTCTACGCCGACGACGACGAGGAGGATCGCATGCTCGTCGCAGAGGCGCTCGCGGAGAGCCGGTTGCGCAACGTCTTCCAGTTCGTCGAGAACGGCGAGCAGTTGCTCGATTACCTCCGGCGGCGTGGCGCGTATGCGGATCCGCGCACGTCGCCCCGCCCGGGCTTGATCCTCCTCGACTTGAACATGCCTCAGCTCGACGGCCGGGAAGCGCTCGCCGAGATCAAGAAGGATCCCGATCTCCGTCGGATCCCGATCGTGATTCTCACGACCTCGAGGGCCGAAGAGGACGTGCTGCGCAGCTACGACCTCGGCGTCAACAGCTACATCAGTAAGCCGGTCACGTTCGGCGCGCTGGTCGACATCATGAAGACCATCGGCCGGTACTGGTTCGAGATCGTGGAGCTCCCGCCGTCATGACCGAGCTGCCCGGGAGAACGGCAGCCGAAGTCTGGGTGCTCGTGGTGGACGACGACGAGGACGACGCGCAAATCGTGCGCGAGCTCCTGGCCGGCGCCGATCGCACGCGCTTCACGACGAAGTGGGCATGCGACAGCCAGCAGGCGCTCGCGGTGCTCGGCAGCGAGACCTTCGACGTGCTGCTGCTCGACGTCCGGCTCGGCCCGGACTCGGGCCTCGAGCTTCTGCAGCAGTTGCGCGCGAGCGGCCTCGCCGTGCCCATCGTGATGATGACGAGCA
>JAYVCF010000441.1:0-6609 GCA_043750095.1 Deltaproteobacteria bacterium | reverse complement strand
GTTCATGATCTTGTCGGGCGCGTTCGTGTCGGAGGAGCTCGGCGGGTACGACGCGCGCTTCGTGTTCTTCGCCGCGATGGGCGTGATTCTCGCGGCGGTCTACATGCTGCACGCGGTGCTCAAGATGTTCTGGGGCCCCGTGGACAAGAAAGAGAACGAGGGCCTCGCGGACCTCACGCACCGTGAGCGCATCGCGCTCGCGCCTCTCGTCCTCGCCATCTTCTGGATTGGGTTCTTCCCGAACACGCTGCTCGAGACGATGCGCCCCAGCGTCGAGCACCTCGTCTCGACGTACGTGTCTGGTTACACCAACGATCAGCACGCGGTCGCGCCCGGGTTGCGCGTGCCGCCCGAAGAGATCGACGAGGCTCCCGCCGAGGGTGCCGCCGCGGCACTGGCCCCGAGCGCTGGCTCACACTTCGCGCTGACGGACATCGTTCCGAGTACTCCCGCCTACGGAGCCATCGGCCTGGCTGCGCCAGGCACTCCTGCCTACGGAGGCGTACGATGACCATGCTCTCGGACTACCTCGGCGCGCTCGCGTCGCTCGCTCCGATCCTCTGGGTCGCGTCGGCGGGCCTCGTGATGATGCTGGTCGATGCGCTCGTGAAAGAGCGCGCGCACCTCGGGTTGATGACCTTCTTCATCCTCGTCGTGGGCGCGGGGATCTCGCTCGCGCTCTGGGATGACCCGCCGTCGGAGAGCCTCGCGCTCGGCGGCTACCTCGCGCTCGATCGGCTCGCGCTCTTCATCGACGTGGCGGTCTGTGGCGGTGGCGCTCTCGCGGCGCTCCTCGCGGGTGGCTACCTCAACGAGCACGGGCTCGAGCGCGGCGAGTTCTATCTCGTGCTCCTCTTCTCCGTGTTCGGGGCGATGGTCCTCGGGCGCGCATCCGACTTGCTGACGCTCTTCGTGGCGCTCGAGACGCTCTCGCTCGGCGTCTACGGCCTGGTCGCTTTCCGGCGTCACAGCCCGCGCGCCGCCGAAGGCGCGATGAAGTACTTTCTTCTCGGCTCGTTCGCCTCCGCGATCCTACTCTTCGGATCGGCGCTGCTCTACGGCGCGACCGGCTCGACCAGCTTCGAGGGCATCTCGGTGTCGATCGAGGCAGGCGATGCCGACCTCCGCCTCGTGATCCTCGCCATGGCCCTCTTGATGGTCGGCCTCGGCTTCAAGGTGAGCGCGGTTCCGTTCCACCAGTGGACGCCCGACGCCTACGAGGGCGCCGTGACGCCCGCGACGACCTTCATGTCCGTCGTGGTGAAGTCGGCGGTGTTCGCGGTGATCGTGCGCGTGTTCGTGGTCCTCTTCGGCAGCGAGACGTTCACCACGACAGGCTCGGGCTGGCTTCCGGCGCTCGCGGCGCTCTCGGCGCTCACGATGGTGGTCGGCAACGTCGCGGCGCTCTCGCAGAAGAACGTGAAGCGCATGCTCGCGTACTCGTCCATCGCGCACGGCGGGTTCATCCTCATCGGCATCGTGTCGGCCGGCCTCGCGCGCGGCACCAGCCAGGAAGCGTCGGCGTACGCGCTCTCCGCAGTTCTCTACTATCTGTTGGCGTACACGGTCTCGAACATCCTCGCATTCGGCGCGCTCATCTGGGCCGGCAGCAAGGGCAAGGAAGCGGTCACCTTCGATGATCTCGCGGGCCTCGGGCGCCGTCATCCGATGGTGGCGCTGCCGTTCACGCTGGGCATCCTCTCTTTGATGGGGTTTCCCCCGACGGCGGGGTTCTTCGCGAAGTACGCCATCCTCGCGACGGCCGTCTCCCAAGGCGGCGGGATGATCTGGCTCGCCATCCTCGGCGTGCTCTCGAGCGCGGTGGGCGCGTACTACTACCTGCGCGTGCTGGTGTTCCTGTTCATGAAGCAGCCGGAGCACGGTGCCGCGGTCGCCGTGCCCATGCGCTCGTTCTACGTCGTGAGCGCCGTCGTGCTCTCGAGCTACTTCGTGCTTCGGATGGGCCTGGCGCCCGAGCACTACCTCGAGCTCGCGCTCTCCGCGGCGCAGCTGTCCTGAGCCATGGGTCGCGGAGGCATGCGCCGCGCAGCGCAGCTCGGCGTCATGCTCGCGCTCAGCCTCACGTCCTGTAACGGCTGCGAGGAAGAAGAAGCGCCGCCGACCACGACCGCGCCAACGGGTGCGCGCCATCTCGTGGGCGGCGTGCCCGTGGGCACGGTCGAGGGCGTCGTGCGACTCGCAGACGGGGACGAGGCGCCGAGCTACCCGGAGTCGCCCTTCGACGTGCCCACCGCCGGGGAAGTGCCCGATACGTGCTCGCCGCCGCGCGGCGCCGATCGACGCCCGCTTTCCATGGACGACGCGCGCGGTCTCGCCAGCGTCGGCATCGCGGCGACCGGCGATCCCGAGCACTGGATCGCTGCGGGTGAGTCGATCACGCACGAGGTGCGCATTCACGATTGTCGCCTCGACCCGGTGACGCTCACGGCGACCGTGGGCGATCGACTCCGCGTCGTGAGCGAGACGAACTATCCCTTCATGCCCGAGCTCGGCCTCGGGATGCTGCAAGCGGTCCTGCCGAGCGATCCGCTGGAAGCGCCGCTCGATCGGGCCGGGCCGCGTCAGATCCATTGCGTCTTCGCGGCGCCCTGCGGTCGCATGCAGGTGATGGTGTTCCGCACGCCGGTGCACACGGTGAGCACGGAGGGCGGTCACTTCCGCATCGAGAACGCGCCCGCCGACCAGGAGCTCACGATCACGGCGTGGCATCCGGTGATCGCGGCGGCGACCGCGACCACGCGCGTCACCGAGGGCGGTACCGCGCATGTCGAGATCGTGGTGCACCGCTTCGTGCCGCCCGAGCCGCCGACCTCGATTGTGGTGCCGCCGGGTCAAGAGATCGATCCCGGTGCGCCGTACGATCTCGACATGACGCCGGAGGAGCTCCAGAGGCTCCACGACGAAGCGGCGCGCCGACCCGCGGCCGGTGGAGGGAGCACGCCGCCTCCGAGCGCCACGCCCGAGCTGCCGCGCGCTACGCCGTAGCTCGCTTCGGTACGGGCACGCGATCGCCGTCGCGCACCGCGATCACGTCGCCGCCCGGCCACGCAGCGAGCGCCTCTTCGACGAAGGGCTTGGTGGAGCCGTAGCGCTGCGAGAAGTGCGTAAGCACCAGCCGACGCACGCCCGCCTCGCGCGCGATCGTTCCCGCCTGGTACGCGGTGAGGTGACCGTGCGCATGCGCGTCGCGCTCTTCGCTCGACAGATACGTGGACTCGCAGATCAGCAGATCGACGTCCTGCGCGAGCGCGATGGCGTTGTCACACATGCGCGTGTCCATCACGAGCGCGAAGCTCTGGCCGCGCTTGAACAGGCTCACGTCGTCGAGGAGCACGGTCTTTCCGTCGACCTCGAGGGAGCCGTTCTTGATCAGCTCCTTGATCGCGGGACCGCGCACGCCCGCCACTTCGAGCTTCTCGGGCAGCATCGTGCGCCCGTCGCGCTCGCGGAACCGATAGCCATACGTCTCGACGCCGTGATCGAGGCGCAGCACGCTCACGTCGAGCTTGCCGCTCTGCGCGATCACGCCCTCGCCGCGGATGGGCTTGGGCGCGATGCGTCCTACGTCGTGATAGATCGACGCGTGGCGGAGCCGCTCGTAGAAGAGCTGGCCGGACGCCGGATAGTGCACCTCGACCTCGTGCGGCACGCGATCGAGGCTGATGCGCTGGTGCAGGCCCGCGAGCCCGAGGCAGTGGTCGCCGTGGAAGTGCGTGATGAAGATGCGCGTGATCTGCGTGACGGTGACGTCCGCGTAGATCATCTGCCGCTGCGTTCCCTCCCCCGGGTCGAAGAGGAACCCTTCCTCGTCCCAACGCACGAGATAGCCATTGTGGTTCCGGAACCGGGTCGGAACCTGGCTGGACGTGCCGAGAACGATGAGCTCGCGAGCGGACATGGGGAGCGGCCCCGCATGACAGACCGTTCGGGGAGGCGCAAGGCAGCCGGCCCCCTCTTGACGCCGCACGCCGCGCACGTACGGTGCACGCGCACACCCAGGAGCGCCCCGATGCAATACCAGCAACAGCCCCAGTACTCCGGCACCACGACCGCGGCCCAAGCGAGCGTCGAAGACCGCGCTGGCTTCTTGGTCCGGACGTACCTGCACCTCGCGGGCGCGATCTTCGCGTTCGTTTTCCTCGAGGCCGCGTTCTTCGCGCCGGTGCTGCCGGAGGGCCACGCGCTCGCCGACATCATGGCGATGCTGGTCTTCGCGGGCCCGCTCGGCGGCATGGGCTGGATCGTCGTGCTCCTCGCCTTCATGGGCGTCTCGTACCTCGCGAACTGGTGGGCGCGCAGCGGCTCGAGCCCGGTCCTGCAGTACGCGGGGCTCGGGCTCTACGTGGTCGCGGAGTCGGTGATCTTCGTCCCGCTCCTCTGGCTGGCGGCGAGGTCCGCTCCGGAGGCGATCCCGACGGCGGGCCTCGTCACGCTCGTCCTCTTCGGCGGCCTGACCGGCATCGTGTTCATCACGCGCAAGGACTTCTCCTGGATGCGCGGCGTGCTCGGCGTCGCCTGCCTCGGCGCGCTCGCCACCATGGTCTGCGCGATGATCTTCGGCTTCTCGCTGGGCGTCTGGTTCTCGGGCGCGATGATCATCGTCGCGGGCGGATACGTCCTCTACTACACGTCGAACGTGATGCTGCACTACCGGACGGATCAACACGTCGCGGCCGCGCTCGCTCTCTTCGCGTCGATCGCGCTGCTCTTCTGGTACGTGCTGAGGATCTTCCTCAACCAGCGCCGCTGAGGTCTCTCGAGCGACTACTTCTGCGCGCTCTTGTCCCACCAGCGCGAGAGGTTGACCTCGGACTTCCGCGGGGTCGGCTGGTAGTGCGAGACGTCGTTGAAGAGCATCAAGCGCGCGCGGGTCGCGTCCTTGAAGTCGACGACGTTCAAGCACGCGGGTGACTGATCGAGGCGGTCGCGATAGCCGCGGCCGTCGAAGCCGAGCAGGCTGGAGATCAAGAGGCGCAGCGTCGCCTTGTGAGACACGACGATCACCTCGCCGCCCTGGTGAGCGAGGACGATCTCGCGGATCGCGGGGAGCGCGCGCGACAACACGGCGAGGCCGGACTCGCCGCCCTCGGGCGCATACGTGAAGGGGTCGGCCTCCCAGTCCTCGTACTCGCCCGGATACTTCGCCTCGACCTCGGCGCGCGTCAGGCCCTCCCAGCGTCCGTGGCGGATCTCGCGAAGCCCGTCGCGCGCTAGCACGGGCATCTTCCCGTGCGGCGCGGCGAGGATGGCCGCCGTCTCCTGCGCGCGACTGAGCGTGCTCGCGTAGATGGCCGAGATCTTCTCGCCCGCGAGGCGCTTCGCGAGCGTCTCGACCTGCGCGCGGCCTTCGTCGGAGAGATCGACGCCGATGTCGCCCGAGAAGCGGTTCTCGCTGCTGAGCTGGGTCGCGCCGTGCCGGATCAGGTGGAGCCGTGTGGACATGGGCGCAGTCTAAGCCAGGCGCCCCGGCGATTTGCCCTGGAATCGAGCCGTGGTATGTCCCGCGCCGCTCTGACGAAAGCCAGGGCCGGTCGGGAGCGTTTCCCGGCCGAAATCCCGCACATCGTTCGACGCCGCATCCGCCCTGAAAAGTGGCCCGGCCGACGCGAGACAGCCCGGTGCTCGATTCCTCGAAAGAGGCTGAGAGTTGCTGTCTCGGAACGGTGGAGGAGCCAACCGGAGGACATACGACATGACCGAAGTAGCCGTGACCGAAGTCGCCACGACCGAAGACTACGCTTCCGATCTCCCCCTCTCGCTCCGTTCCTTGATCGACGCAGGCGTCCACTTCGGACACCAGACGCGTCGCTGGAACCCGAAGATGCGCCCCTTCATCTTCGGCGCGCGCAACGGGATCCACATCATCGATCTCGATCAGACGGCGCTGCTCTTCAAGCGCGCGTACGACTTCCTCGTGGAAGCGGTGGGCCGCGGCGGCCACGTGCTCTTCGTCGGCACCAAGCGCCAGGCCGTCGACACGATCCGCGAAGAGGCCACGCGCTCGGGGCAGTTCTTCGTCACGGGCCGCTGGCTCGGCGGCACGCTCACCAACTTCCGCACCGTGAAGGGCGCGATCGATCGCCTTCGCGAGCTCGATCGCATGTTCGAGGACGGCACCGCGCTGAACTTCGTGAAGAAGGAGCAGACCAAGCTCAAGCGTGAGCAGGAGCGCCTCGAGAAGTTCATCGGCGGCATCAAGATGATGAACGCGCTGCCCTCGGCGGTGTTCATCATCGATCCGCACCACGAGCACATCGCCGTGAAGGAGGCCAACAAGCTCGGCATCCCGATCGTGGCCATCACGGACACGAACTGCGATCCCGACGTCATCGATCACGTCGTGCCGGGCAACGACGACGCGATCCGCTCGATCAAGCTGTTCACGGCGAAGATCGCCGACGCGTGCGTCGAGGGCCAGCAGCGCCGTCGTGAGACGCAGCAGGGCGGCGGCGACCGCGGAGCGCGCGCGCAGGGCGGCGAGGGCGGCGAGGGTCGCAACGAGCGCAAGGTCGAGGTCGAGTTCCAGCGCGCACGTCGCGGTGGCGGCGGCGGCCCGCGCGGCGGCGGCGGCGACGCGCGTCGATTCGA
>JAYVCF010000440.1:0-4631 GCA_043750095.1 Deltaproteobacteria bacterium | reverse complement strand
GGGCGCCCGTTGAAGAGCGTCCTAGGACACCGCAGTTCGTGTCCGACGGAGCGAAGCAACGGGCGCCCCCGCCACGCGACGCGGCCTGCTCACCCACTGCGTCCGACGCCCTGATCGATACGCTACGGTCGCGACACTAGGGCGCGGCCGAGCCGTCTGCGTGGACGCGGAACGTGTCGTTCACCGCGCCCGTCATGTAGTCGAACTCGCGAACTTCGATGTCGCCCGAGGGGAGCTGGGTGACGGTCAAGTAGCCGTAGTCGTATCGACCCGAGGGCGGCGCGCCGCCGAGACCGATGACGACCTCGTTCGATCCACGCGCGTGATAGTAGGTGTGCGAGTGGCCGGTGATACGGAGTGTCGCGCCGCCCGCGCCGGCGATGATGGACTCCATCGGTGCCAGACCTGGCGGGCCGGGGGAGGTCGCCGAGGGCTCGTGGTGGACGACGAAGGTGTACGTCGTGTGATCCGCCAGGGCCGCACGGAGCCACGCGTCCTGCGTCGCGTCCCATGCGTTCGGAGCGGCGAAGATGATCTTGCTCGACCACGATGCATCGGACGCGTTCACGCGCACCGCGTAGTACGGCGCCGTCTGACCCACCGTGGAGAGCATGTCGGAGAGGAACGAGCGGTAGTTCTGCGTCAGGCCATCGACGCTGCCCGGCCCGCAGTTGCTGGTCGTCCCGCCGGTGCACTCGTGATTGCCCATCGCGTAGAACACCGTGCCCGAGTAGGTGGCGCGCGCGCCGAGATAGGCCCCCATCTGCAGGTGCGCGCCGTCGCCTCGCGGATTGGCGAAGCAGTAGTCGCCCGTGACGAGCACGAACTGAGGTCGCGGCGAGAGCATCTCCACGTCGGTGTAGAGCTGCTGGACGATGGCCGTCGGATAGCCCGCCGTCGTGCTGGTCTCGACCGCCGGTCGCGAGTCCCCGAGCACGGCGAAGAACAAGCTCGACACCGTGCCACCCGTCGGGCCGACCGTGCCCATCGGCAGCGGCCCGGCGTCGTGCGGAGGCCCAGCGTCGCGAGGTCCCGCGTCGGCGATCGGACCGGGACACGACGTGGGCGGCGACTGGCAGCGGCAGCTCGCCGCGTTGCACCACCAGCCGCCGTAGCAGCCATTCGTGGCGCACGTACGCCCCGTCGTGCACGTGCAGCATGCGGAGGCGCTCGGCCCGATCAGCCCGCCGCACGTCGTGGGCATGCCGGTGTCGCCGGTCGCGGCGTCCTCGGGACCGGCGTCGGGCATCTCCATCATGCCGCACGCGGGCGCGTTCGGGACGCACACCATCACCTGCTCGCCTGCGGACGTCGAGTACGCGGTGCAGCTCGATCCGCTCGGACACGCGCCACATCTCGGCGCGCAGGCGACGTCGAGTGCGTACTGGATGCACTCGTTGCCGTCGCCGCAGTCCGCGCTCGAGAGACACCCGCCGCAGCGGAAGCCCGGCGGCGTCCCCGCGTCGTCGCCCGCGACAGCGCCGCAGCTGCAACCCGCAATCCCCGCGACGACTGCGATCAGGAGGCACGAGCGCGCGAACCACATGGTTCGACTATACGGGCGCGATCGGAGGCGAACAATACGGACGAAAGCGAACGGCCCACCGAGTTTTCTCCCGGCGGGCCGTTCTTCGATCTCGATCTGACTGTGGTGCCGAGCTTCAGGGCGCGGCGGCGCTGATGTCGGCCATGGCGTCGAGCACCGCGTGGGCCTGCGTCGCATCGAGGCCGCCGGTCGTGAGCAGCGTCGTGTGTGCGCTCGAGTCGACGCTCGCGCGGTAGTCGGTGAACGCCTGGACACGCGCTGACGCGGTGCCCGAGGCGCCGACAGTCACGAGCGCCGTCTGGAGCGCGGCCGTCGAGGTCGTGACGTCGGCCTCGAGCGTCGTGAGGAGCGCCGCGGTCAGCGTTCCATGCGTCGCTACTTCCGCGTCCACGGTGGTCTGGTACGTCGTCCACGCCGCCGTCATGGCCTCGGCCGACGCGCCTGCGCTGGCCATCGAGACGAGGCTCGCGCGGAGCGTCGCGCTCGCGCTCGTCACGACGGTGGAGCCGAGCGAGCTGCCCGCGCCCGCATCGACGGCCGAGGTGACCGCGAAGCCCGAGAGCTCACGAAGCTCCGCGTGCCCTGCGCTCATCCGGTCTCCGATTCCGAGGTCGAGCGCGGACTCCGCCGAGAGCGCCGCGGTCGCAACGGCCTCGTGCGAGTAGCCCGCATCGACGGTGGAGCTGACGACCGCGCTGAGATAGGCGGTGTACGCAGCGTCGATCGCCGCGGGTGTGGTCGCCGCGTCGAGCCGGCCCGCGAGGCGCGCCTCTTCGGTGGCGATCCCGGTGAACGCGAGGTGCGCATCACCGGAGCCCGCGACGCTCGGATCGAGCCCGTGCGCGAACGTGGCGCGAGCCGCGGCGACGGCGTGCGCTGCCGCCTGCACCGAGGCCGCCATGCTGGTACCGGCCGCCAAGCGCGCCGACGCGTCGGGCGAGAGGAAGAGCGAGGTCGACGCGCTCTCTTCGAGCGAGACGTCCTGCATGCCCTCGAGCGCGAGATCGACGCTCGTCATCAGGCTGGAGTTCGTGTTGATCGGCGGAAGCACGATCATCGCCGAGCCCGTCGTCGCGATCGACGCGCGCCCGAGCGACGCCATGCGGTCCGTGCCGTCTTCGGCGCGCACGACGAGCCGAGTGGCCGAGGTCGCGAGCGTGACGTGCAGCGTGTAGCGACCATCGGCGCCGGTCATGGCGGCGTCGGACGCGGGAGACATCGAGCCATCGGGAGCGACGCCGTACGCGCGAACGGAAACGCCGGAGCTGGCACCTCCTTCACTCGACACGCGCCCCGACGTGAGCGCGCCGCTCACCGAACCGCTGGGCCCGCTCGACATGCAGCCGATGCCGAGAAGAGCAGTGAGCACACCCGCGAAGACCGAACGAAAGCGAAAACCAGTCGTCATATGTCGTTAACCTCGGAGGCCGCAAAAGCATCCGTCATGCCATCGCGCGCGTTTTCAACGACACCGGACGCGGCGAGGCGAGGCGAGACAGTCGAGCTGATCTCCGTGCAAGCGCGGAACACGACAATGCGGTCGCGGTGCGCAGCAGCCACGCATCCCGGCGCCGATCGCGGCTCCATGCACCGCTCGGCTCGCCTGCGGCCGACCGAGGGTGCGCGCCCGTATCCGTCCCAGCTGCGGCAGCGCGCCGCGCCTCCTGAACTCGAGCGCCAGATGCGCTCACGATCGTTGCCTCGTGACCGATCAGCGACACCGGGATGACGGCGTGTTCGACTCGTGCCACCCGGGCGGCGCGGCCGTCAGCCGCGCGCGGCCTTGAAGGCGGCGGGCGTGATCTGCTCGAGCGCGAGGCCGAACTTCTCGCGATGCGTGCCCATGCGCTCGAACGCCCAGGCGAGGTACGCTTGGACGGGGACGCCGATCGCGCGGCACGTCGCGACGATTCCGAGGATCACGCAGGCGCGATGCGCGCCCTCGGTGCTGCCGGCGAAGAGCATGTTGAGCCGGAGCTTCGCGAAGTTCTGGAACTCGCGCTCGGTCGGCGAGTTGTCGATCGGCACCTGCGCGTCATCGATGAACCGAGTGAGCGCGGCCCAGTGGTTGCGGTAGTACGCGACTGCGGCCGTGAGCGGGTCCGAGGGCAAGAGCGTGGGCTCGACGGCGGCGAGCCACTTCGCGAAGTCGTCCGTGATCGGCCTGATGCGCGCTCGTCGATGTGCGAGGAGCGCGGCGCCGTCGAGTCCTTCTCTCTGCGCCTGTTCTTCGGCGACGTACATCGCAGCGATGAATGCGCCGCCCTCCTTCGCGAGCACGGGCTGCGTGTGCTCGGCATCGCGAAACTTGCGACGGCCGTGCGCGTTGCAGCCGGCTTCGATCACGCGCCCCGTCGCGTACACCGCGTTGAAGCGGTGCTCGGCGTCGGCCGTGAGCGTGCCGCGGAACGACGCGAGCTTGCTGACGACGTCTTCGCTTCCCTTGTGCGCCGCGTACTGGAAGACCGCGCACTCGGCATTGCGATAGAGCTCGACGTAGCCGTCGTGCGCCGAGCCGAGCCCGGGTACGAGCACCTTGAGGCCCGTTCCGTCGGTCGCCATCCACGTACCCGACACGAGCTTCTTCCAGTGCAGGCCGTCGATCGGGGCGAGCAGATCGGCCGCGCGCTCGACGAAGCTCACGAGCGTGCCCATCGCGAGCGGCACGCCGCGCTCGGCGAGATCGCGACGGATGCGATCGAGCGGGGCGAGCATCCCGAACTTCTGGTGGATGAACCACGCGAGCCACTCACACGTGACCTTGCTCCGCTCGTACGGCGCCGGGAGCGACGGCGCCGTGGTGCGCTCGCCGCAGTCCGCGCAGCGGCACGTCGGGCGGGCCACCCGGCGACGCCGCTGGTGCTCCTTCACGACATGCAGCTTCTCTTCGACGACCTCGTCGACGATGCCGAGCTTGGTGCCGCCGCAGTGCTCGCACTGGTCCGGCCGCGGCTGGCGATGCTCCTCGATGCGAGTTTCGCGTGACGTGATCACCCAGTTCGCGGCGACGTGATCACCGGAGGGCCGCTCGTTTCGCGGCGACGTGATCACCCAGACCGGGGGGTGTGATCGGGGAGGTCTTCAG
>JAYVCF010000439.1:0-6903 GCA_043750095.1 Deltaproteobacteria bacterium | reverse complement strand
CAAGCCGCGTGGTGCTTCGTTCGAGGACGCGCTCAAGCGCAAGGCCGTCGCGGGCATGCCACGTCGCATGCGCGAAGATCACGGCGACGACGACGATGTACCGGCGCGTGCGCCGCTACCGAAGGAGATCGATCTCGACATGGACCTCGACGAATTTCGAAGGGTGCTTCGTGACGTGCTCCGCGAGGAGCTGGGTGTGGGCGACGTGCAGCTGGGCGAGCGCTGGCGAGGCGGTCAGCTGATCATCAAGCCCGGCAAGGACGGGACGGCGAACAAGGAGATCCCTGTGGAGGCGTTCTTTCACAAGATCGTCATGCTCCGCGACAAGCTGCGCGTGCTCGAGCAGAAGGTGAACGGCGCCAAGGGCCTCGCCGACGACGAGAAAGTGCAGATCCAGCAGTACATCACCGCGTGCTACGGATCGCTGACGACGTTCAACGTGCTCTTCCGAGATCGCGAAGACTGGTTCGTCGGGCAAGCCACGAAGGAGTAGAGACTCGATGCGCACGCTCTCGGTGGCCGCGATGGTCCTCGTCGCCGCGACCGCGTGTCAGGGCGCCGCTTCGGTCGGCACGACGTGCAGCCGCGGGAGCGAGTGCGCGACCGGCACGTGCGAGTTCGGTCGCTGTCGCGCCGGGTGCCGCGAGTTCCGCGACTGCCCGAGCGGTGCGAGCTGCTTGCTCGACGCGACGGGCACGGGCGCGTGCAGCCTCGAGATCGATCTCGGGTGCGAGTCCGGTGTCGGGCGGGCATGTCCCGCGGGCCTGGTCTGCGTGGCCGATCGCTGCGAGCAGAGCTGTGGCGGCGCGAGCGTGTGTCCCGTCGACGCCGAGTGCCGCGCTGCCTCGGCGGGCGGCGCGATGTTCTGCTTCGACACGCGCACGCCGAGCGACGCGGGCCTGCCGCCCAGTGATGCGGGCACGCCGTGCGCGATCACGAGCATGTGTTTCGAGCGAGTGGGCGCCGCGTGCGCGCGCGACTGCATGGGACGGGTGCGCTGCTGGGGACAGCAGCACGCGGGTCGTCTCGGCAACGGCGTGACGGACGGTCCCGAGCTGACGACGCCCACGCTGGTGATCGACGAGGGAGGTCATCCCCTCGTCGACGCGGACTCGCTGGCTTGCGGCGACGGCTTCGCGTGTGTCCACATCGGCCAGGGCTCGTCGATCCACTCGGGACACGTGCTCTGCTGGGGCTACGAGGCGAGCGGCGCGTTCGACACCTCGATCGGTCGCGCGACCGATCTCGTGCCCGCGATCGTCGGCAGCTCCGTCGACCTCTCGGCCGCATCGCGTCACGCGTGCCTGAGCGTTCACGACACGGACGAGGTGCTCTGCTTCGGCGCGAACGACGCGCTCATCGACCCGCTCATGCCCGACGACACGCTCTTCCCACATCCCACACCGCCGGCCGGCGGCATCCACGGCGCCATGTTGCTCGAGGTCGGCGCGTACGGCGCGTGCGTCGTTCAGAACGACGGCACGGTGCGCTGCTGGGGCGACAACTCGCTCGGCCAGTCTGGGCACACGCCGATCGAAGCCGTCGCTGGCGCGTTCGATCCCAACGTCGGGCAGACGGTCGTTGAGACGAGTCCGGGCGTCGCGCTCTCCGACGTCGAGGAGCTGGCGGTGGGGTATGCACAGCGCGCGGTGATCACACGGGTGGGTGCCACCGGGCCGCGAAGGCTGCTCACCTGGGGCGGGAACGAGTCGGCTCAGCTCGGCGAGAGCCCGAGCTGGGTCGGTGACGACTGCGACGACGCGCGAAGGCTCAGCCCTGTCTGTCGTGCGCGCGCAGCAACGCCCGCCTCCTCACCGGAGCTCAGCTCGATCGCGACCGCCGGCGACACATCGACGACGTGCGGTGTCGTGGCCGCGACGCATCACGTCCTCTGCTGGGGTGACAATCTCCATTCGCACGCAGGCCGACCGGGAGGCGGCCGGCAATGGATCGCTCTCGACGCCGAGGTTCAGATCGAAGGGACCGGAGCGATCCTCGACGGGGTGCGCGACGGCGGCATCTTCGTCGGCGCGGAGAACGCCTGCGCGATCCGCAACGACGGCAGCCTCTGGTGCTGGGGATCGAACACCGAGGCACAGCTCGCACGGCCGGGCGACTCGATCGATCGCCTCGCGGTACCGATCGCGTTTCCGGGTCCCTGAGGAGTCGCTAGGCCCCGCTCTTCGGCGTCTCGTCTCGCTGCCCAGGGCCCATGCGCAGCACGGCGATCTTGCCCACCGCGACGACGCTGATCGCGACCGATGCGGCCCAGACGAAGTCACGCGACTCGGAGAACGTCGCGACGCCGAGCACCAGGACCACCGCGAGCTCGAAGATCACGAAGGGGATCGTGTCGAGAACACCGCCGTGCGTGCCGACGCCCATCACCGCGATGATGCAGACGAACGGGATCCAGAGATCGGGATCGACCCACTCGAGCGCGTTGCCGAGCGCGACCAGCGCGATCACCGCGAGCATCGCGGCGCGTATCCAGGTGGTCGTCGTCGCCATCGCCACGACGCTAACACGCGCGACGCCGAGCCCACGCGAGCACGACCAAGAGCGTGAGGGCGGGCCAGGTCACGAGGTCGCCCCATGCGACCCAGGGCGTGATCGTGTCGAGCAGGCGCGCGTCCACGATGCGGGTCGCCGGCGCGAAGAGCGGTGTTCCCTGGTCACGCTCGCCGACTGCGCTCGTGAGCCCGCTCGGTCCCGTGCCGACCACGCGCACCAGATCCCGACGCGTCTCGACGGCGCGCATCGTCGAGAGGAAGCGATGGAGGTTCGGTGCCTCGGTGTCGCCGAACCAGGCGTCGTTCGTGTGGTTCGAGAGCAGCGCCGCTCCGAGCGCCGTGACCTCGCGCGCGTGCGCGGGCACGAGGTCCTCGAAGCAGTTGAGGATCCCCACGCGCGTGTGCGCGATCGGGAGCACGTCGGACTCGACGCGTCCTGGTGTGAGCCCGCGCGAGACGACCTGCTGTAGCGGCGGAAGGTCGTCCCAGAACGGCACCTCTTCCGTGAAGGTCATGAGGTGAACCTTGTCGGCGATCCCGGTCACGCGGCCGCGCTCGAGCGCGAGCACGGAGTTCCACCGGTTCGTCCACGTGCCCGTGATGGCGCCGACCAGGAGCGGGCCGTGCACGCCGTCTCGAAAGAAGCCGTCGTCGCCGATCGGATCGGAGCGCGCCTCGCGTGGCCAGCCGAACTCGTACGCCGACTCGGGCCAGACGACGAGATCGGCTCCCTCGTGCTCGAGGGCCGCCGTCGCCACGCGCATCACGCGATGATCGCTCAGCGTGCGCATCGCGTTCATTCGCTCCTCGATGCCGAGCCCGTGCTGAACGAGACCGACGCGGAGAAGCCGTGCGTGTGCGCGCTCGTCCCGCACCTGAGAGATGCGAAGCGCGCCGTACGCGATCGGCAACGCGACGAGCAGGAACGCGAGGAACGCAACGCGGCGATCGCGCGAGCGGAGTGCGTGCATCGCCGCACACGAGCCGAACAGGAAAAGGAGATCGGCCAGCGGAGGCCCGCCGAGCTCGGCGCACTGGATGAATTGCAGAAACCCGGTCTGAGAGACGGCCGGGCGCCACGGGAAGATCATCGGAACGAGCGACGACGAGACCACGAGCGCGAGCGGAAGCACGACCCACGAGCGGCGCCGGACGCCGATGGACGCGGTCAGCCAGCACCCGATGGCCCAGGGCGCCGCCTGACCGATCCAGAGGAGCGTCGCGAGGCCCACCGCTGCGACGGAAGGGAGCATCGCGTAGCGCTCGAAGAGCTCGACGGCCCAGCGCATCGTCCATGCGTTCGTCGTGAAGCCGGAGGCGAGGCCCATCACGAGCGCGACGCGTGGCCGAACGATCTCGCCGTCCCAGGTCTCGAGGCCGAGGAGCAAGAGGCCGGGCCCGAGCCAAGCGAGCGCCCATCCTTCGACCGGTGCGGCCCCGAGGCCGATGCAGAGTCCAGCGGCCGAGCCGATCGCAAGCGCGCGCCTCATCCGCGCACGTCCTTCAACCGCGCAGGCGCAGCGCCCCGGCACGCACCTCGAAGCGGGCAGGCAGGCGCCCGGGTGCCTCGCCGTCGATGTCGAGCAGCACGTGATCGCTGGGATCGACGGGCTCGGCCACGACCACGCGACCGCGCGTGAAGGTCACGCCGCGCCGACCGAGCAGCGTGCCGCCATAGAGATGAGGTGTGAGCCGCATCTGCGCGAGGAAGTCCACGTCCTCGAGGCCCACCACGTCGAAGAGCCCATCGTCGAGCTCGGCGCGCGGCGCGATCTGCATCCCGCCGCCGAAGAATCGCCCGTTGGCGACGGCGAGGTTCGCGATCGTCGTCTCGCGTGGCAGCTCGCCGTCCACCGTGATGCGCACCTTCTGGTTGCGATAGCGCGCCGCACCGCGCAGCGCGCCGACGAGGAACGCGCCCGTCCCGCCCATCCACTTCGGCGAGTCGTTCACGAGTCGATCGACCAGCCCACCGAGCCCGAAGCTCGCGATGTTGATGAACGCGCGGCCCATCTTCGATCCGTCGTCGCCGATGAAGTCGAGCCAGCCCGCATCGATCGGCCGCACCTTGCTGGTGATGAGCCGCTCGACGAGCGCTTCCATCGCGGCGTCGCTGTTGCCGGCGTTGGTGGCCGCGAGTGTCTTGCGAAAGTCGCCGCCCGTGCCGCACGAGATGGGCCCGAGCCAGGCCTTCGTCTCGACGAGCTTGCCCTCCGGCGTGAAGAACCCGTTGGTCGCCTCGTTCAGCGTCCCATCGCCACCCACGACCGCGATTCCCTCGGCGCCGCCTTTCAGGGCATCGCGCACGAGGGTCGTCGCGTCACCCGCCTTCGCGGTGAGCGCGAGTCGGTAGTCGAGCTTGCGCGCCCGCATCGCGCGCTCGAGGGCCGGAAGCCGCCGTTCCGCTCGGCCTGCACCGGCATGCGGGTTCACGACCAGCACGAAGGAAGATGGGTTGTCGCTCACGCTGATCGCCCTCGTCGGCACGGATCTAGTCGCGGCCGGGCACCGAAAAGCAAGCGTTTGGTGGAAGGTCCAGGGGACGCGCGGTACGATGCTCGTCCTTCGGTCGGAGCAGAGGCAACCACAGGATGTCCCAGGATTTTGGCGTCAATCAGGGTCTCGTCGACGAACTCTACCTCCGGTATCGCGAGAACCCCGGCGCGGTCCCCGAGAGCTGGCAGCGCTACTTCGACTCGCTCGACGAGGAGCTGGTCCCGGCACGCAAGAGCTCGGCGGGTCAGATCGCCGCTGCGCGCAACGGAAGCTCGCCTGGCGTCGTGACGAGCAACGGCGTCGCTTCGGTCAGCGGCCTTCAGGCGCCGCCGACCGGATTCGGCGTCACGGGCAGCGCGTCGGATCGTCGCTCGTTCGCGCCCGGCCCCGAGACCAAGACCGCGACCGAGCTCCAGGCGCGCGTGTCGGCGATGGTCAACGCGTTCCGCGTGCGCGGGCACCTCTTCGCGGATCTCGATCCGCTGGGCATGCTCGCGAAGCCGCCCTTCGACATCTCGCTCGAGAGCTTCGGGCTCGCCGACGTGGACGGCGACACGGTCTTCAACGCGATGGCGCAGCAGCTCCCGCTGAAGGAGATCGCGCATCGCCTCAGCGAGACCTACTGCCGATCGATCGGTGTCGAGGTCACGCAGATCGAGGATCCGGCGGAGCGCGACTGGCTCCAGACGAAGATGGAGTCGATGCTGAATCGACCCAGCCTCACGCGGGAGCAGCAGCACGCGATCCTGGCGAAGCTCACCGAGGCCGAGGTCTGGGAGACCTTCATCCACAACGCGTACAAGGGAAAGAAGCGCTTCAGCCTCGAAGGCGGCGACGCGACGATTCCGCTCTGCGATCTGATCGTCGAGACCGCCGCGGGCCTCGGCGTCGAAGAGATCGTGATCGGCATGGCACATCGCGGGCGCCTCAACGTGCTCGTCAACGTGATGGAGCTTCCGGCGACCGACCTGCTCTCGATCTTCGAGGACGTCGACGCCGAGCGCATGAAGGGCCGCGGCGACGTGAAGTACCACCTCGGGTACTCCACCGATCGCGACTTCGGCGGCAAGCGAGTCCACCTCACGCTCTCGTTCAACCCGAGCCACCTCGAGTTCGTGAACCCCGTCGTCGAAGGCCGCGTGCGCGCCAAACAAGACCGCCGCAGCGACACCGAGCGCAAACGCGTGATGCCGCTCCTCATCCACGGCGACGCGGCGTTCATCGGACAGGGCGTCGTCGCCGAGACGATCAACCTCGCGTACCTGAGCGGCTACTCGACGGGCGGCACCGTCCACGTCGTCATCAACAACCAGATCGGCTACACGACGCCCGTCGAGGACGCGCGCAGCACGCGCTACTGCACCGACCTGATTCGGATGCTGCGCTGTCCGGTGTTCCACGTGAACGGTGACGACGCGGAAGCCGTCGCGCACGTCGCGCGCCTCGCCGCCGAGTACCGGCAGAAGTACGCCAAGGACGTCTGCATCGACCTCTACTGCTACCGCAAGTACGGGCACAACGAGGGCGACAACCCGAACATGACGCAGCCGCTCATGTACGCGCGCATCGAGACCAAGGAAACGCCGCGCCAGATCTACGCGAAGAAGCTGGTGGCCGAGTCACGGGCGAGTGAGGGCGAGGTCACGGCGCTGCTCGTGAATCGCAAAGATCGCTTGGTGCAGGCCTACGAAGAGGTCCGCAAGGCAAAGCAACGCTTCGAGCCCGCGACCGGGACGGGGGTGTGGATCGGGTTCCTCGGCGGGCCCGAGGTCGGCGTCCCCGACGCGACCACGAAGGTGGACAAAGACACGCTCATCGCGCTGGCGAGGTCGTTGGGCACGATGCCCGATGGCTTCAACGCGATGCGGCAGCTCCAAGACCGGAGCCGCGACTA
>JAYVCF010000438.1:0-8062 GCA_043750095.1 Deltaproteobacteria bacterium | reverse complement strand
CCTCCGGGAGAACCCGCCAATGGTCGCTAGAGCATGTTGCGTGCCCTGATGGCTCGGGGTCAATCCATGTTGATTCGCACGTGATCCTGCCCGCATCGCTTGGTCGTGGGGAACGGCGTCCCCAGCGAGCGCGACCAAACGGCACGATCGCCCTACCGACGCTGGGGTCCAGCGTTCCGCGGGCCCGAGCACACGTCGCGCGTGGCCGCCTCGACGCGCGGATCGGCTGATCTGCGCGAGATCGGCCCTCGATCGACGCGGGATCGGGCTTGCAACGTGCGGGTCCCGAGATGCTGCGCTGTTGGGCGATCGCCGTGGGCTTGTCGTGTCTGGGGATGACCTCGCGCGGGCTCGCGCAGGAGCGGCCTCGGGAGGTGGGCGATGCGATCGACGTCTGGTCCGAGCCCAACCCCGGCATCCGCTACCTCGACCGGCGCATGACGACGCCCTGCCGCGTGCACGCGGTCCTCGTCTCGCTCGATGCTCCGGGCGTGCACGTGGTCGCGACGACGCATCGGCAGCGCTGGCGCACGGTCTCTTCGTACGCCGATCAGGCCCACGTTCAGGTCGCGGTCAACGGCGGGTTCTGGGCGCTGGCGCAGGGCGCGCGCGGACTCGCTGCCGGCGGCGGCGTGATCTGGCCGAACAACGCCGAGCTCGATCCGGAGCTGGGCGAGCTGATCATCGACCGCGATGGTCACGCGAGCCTGCACGCGCCGGGCGAAGTGATCTCGCCCGAGGACATGGAGAACATCTCCGAGGCGGTGAGCGGTCGGCCCTGGCTCGTGCACCAGGGCACGCTCGTCACCGACACGCTCGATGCGTTCGAGACCGCCAACGATCGCGCGCCGCGCACGGCGGCTGGGCTCTCGCGCGATGGGCATGTCCTCTATCTCGCGGTCGTGGACGGACGGCAGCCCGAGAGCCGCGGCATGACCCTCTACGAGATGGGCCGCTTGATGGCGGAGCTCGGCGCCTACGAGGCGATGAACCTCGACGGCGGCGCGTCGAGCGAGATGGTGGTGCGAGAGCTCGGCGGCGTGGTGAGCATCCCGAGCCGCGGGCGCTGGGAGATCCTCGTCGACGATCTGCTCGGCGAGGGCCAGATCGTGCGCGAGACACCGGGCGGCGGACACGAAGTGCTCACGCGTGGTCGCGAGCAAGAGGTGATCAACCACATCGGGATCCTCGCGCCCGCGCCGCCGGAGGTCCCGGTGATTGCGCGCGGTGCCATCGACGAGTCGCTGCCCGCGCCTCCGCTTCCACCGCGGCCTCTTCCTCCGCGGATGTCGCTTGGTGTGATGCGCGAGACGATCGCGAGGATCATCGCCTGCGGGATACCGGTCTGCCTCGGAGCGATCGTCGGATGGCTCCTGCGGCGCTGGCGGCGACGCAGAACACCGAAGGCAGAGGGCAGCTTGGGTCGGGAGCTGCGTAGACCAACACGAGGGTGAGAACGAGCGCGCCAACGTGGCGTGCCCGAGTCGCACGGCAACATGGGCGAATCACGGCGTCGCGAGCGTTTCTTCGTCGAGACCGTCCCGAGCCTCTTCCATGCGCTGGGCGAGTGGCTCACGCCGCTCGACGAGGGCCGAGCGACGCGTCACGAGTCGGTGTTCTTCGACGACGCGCTCCTCACGCTCGGCGGCGATGCCCGCGCGCTCGCACGACGACGCGTGGAAGACGAGGGCGCTCTACCGGGTGCCGACGCGCGCTACACGATCGACGTCCCGAAGAAGCTGCGCTCGCCCTGGGTGCGCCGTGACGAGGCGATGAGCCTGAGCGCGGCGACCGAGGCGATGCGGCGCGCGTTCGCGTCCGAGCGGATCGATCCCTACTGCGCCGTGCGCTGGAAGCGTGAGCGCTTCGCCCTCGGCGACGTGGGCACGCTGACCATCGACACCGAGGTCGCGTACTTCGGCGTGGTCGATGGACGCTTCGTCGAGGCCGGCGCGGAGCATCACCCGCGCGTCGCGCTGCAGCTCGAGAAGCGCGCGAGCAAGAAGCTCGAGGCGGCGCTGTCGATGCTGCCGAAGCTCCCGCACAGCAGCAAGCGCTGGATGGGCTACTTCCGGATGCGCAAGCTCGTGAAGCCGCCGCGCATCAACGAGCTCCCGGGCTACGAGTACGAGATCAAGCTCGACTGTGCTGCGTCCCGCGGCCGAGGACCCGACGTCGATCCGGGCTGCCTGCCCTTTCCGATCCATCGCGTCTACCAGACCGAGAGCACGCGCTACTACTACGAGGGGCACCGCATTCAGTTCCGCGCGTTCCGCACCGAGCGAGCGACGCTGGTGCGCAAGGGCGCCGTGGAGATGATCGATGGCGTGCCGCGCCGCGCCGAAGAGAAGCAGCGCGGCCTCTCGCCCTGGCAGCTCGCGCGCCCGCGCTACGTCCTGCGCCGCATCAAGAAGACGTTCTTGCTGCTCCATCCGGAGACGCAGCGCATGTACAACCTCTGCCTCGAGGTCTGTCACGCGGGGCACGACGACGACGCGAGCGAGATGACGCAGATCGAGATCGAGTACCGCGGTCGCGTGGCGCTCCCCGAACAGCGCGACTCGCGCGACGCGATCGAGCGCGCGGTGCTCGCGGACATGCGCGCGATCCGCGACGCGCTCACGCGTCACCACGGCATGAAGACGACCCACGCGACCAAGCGAAACTTCTTGAAGAAGAGCGTGCGGACCGCCGTCTGAGACGCCATCGCGCTTCGGGCGAGGCCCGCACGCGTGTATCCTCGGAGCCCGCATGCCTCACGTGTTCCTCTCCGGAAACCAGCGTTCCGGCAAAACCCTCGCGCAGCTGATTCTCTCGAGTCATCCCGACGTCACGATCAGCCCCGGCACCAAGGTGATCGGGCGGCTGCTCTACGCGATGCCCGGCAAGACCCCGCTCGACGCCGAGAGCGCGCGCGACATCCGCGCGACGATGCAGAAGGACCGGAAGTTCAAGGCCTGGCGCGTCGATCACCAGAAGTTCCTCGACGGCTTCGAGGATCGCTATGTCGGCAAGTCGCCGCACGTCGTCGCCGAAGACCTGATGACGTTCTTCCGTGATCAGACCAAGCCGAACGCGAGGTACATCGGCAACAAGAAGGGCTGCTACTGCAAGGAAGGCGATCTCATCCTGAAGATCTTTCCGGGATGCAGGCTCATCTACTTGCTGCGCGATGGACGCGGCGCGGTGAGCTCGATGCTCGAGACGCAGCCCGAGCACGACGTGTACTCGGCGGCGCTCACCTGGACGCTCAAGGCCCAGCGCATCCGCGAGCTGAAGGTGAAGCTGCCGAGCGACATCTTCGTGCTCCGCTACGAGGACCTCGTCGCCGATCCCGAGAAGCTGAGCCGCGAGATGTGCACGTTCCTCAGCGTGCCCTACGCGCCCGAGATGCTCGCCAACTACAGCACCAACGACGCGATCCGACACACGACGGACACGACGCACAAAGAGACGTACCAGGCGATCACCACCAGCTTCGTGGACGAGTGGAAGACGCAGCTCACCGCGGACCAGATCGAGATCGTGGAGGG
This sequence comes from Deltaproteobacteria bacterium, assembly GCA_043750095.1. GTDB lineage: Bacteria > Myxococcota_A > Polyangia > Polyangiales > Sandaracinaceae > JBBSAT01. The sequence goes on along the minus strand of JAYVCF010000438.1, from coordinate 4,529 downwards.
CATCGCCGGGAGCGAGCTGGAAGCGAACGGGTACGCGCGCACGCAGGGGAAGAGCAAGAACCTGGCGGCCCGCGCGAAGTACCGCGCGCTGCGCACGAAGAACTACGCCGAGTGGTGGGTCTCGCATCAGCGCAAAGAGCGACGGATCGGCTGACGAGCGCATGCGATCCAACACGAAGGTGTGCTTCGTCGGAGGCGCGGGCCACTCCGGCTCGACGCTGCTCGGGCTGGTGCTCGGTGCACATCCGCGCGTGTTCTACGCGGGCGAGGCGAACAAGAGCGCGCACCTCGGCGACCCGGCAACGAAGCTCCGCAAGCGCACGTGCAAGGTGTGCGGTGAGAGCTGCCGCGTCTGGAGCGGCATCGAATCGCGCCTGCGCGAGGTCGATCTCTACGAGGCGCTCGCCGAGCGAACGTCGCGAAGCGTGATCGTGGACTCCACCAAGTCGCTTCCGTGGATCGACGAGCAGATCCGCGTGTTGGGTAACCACGGAGTGGCGATGCACCTCTTCTTCTTGGGACGCGACGGTCGCGCGGTCCTCGCGTCGGGCTTGCGCAAGCGTCCCGAGACGAGCGCGAGAGAGCATGCAGGGCACTGGGTCGAGCAGATCCATGCGACCAACGCGCTCGCCTCGCGTTTTCCGGGACCGGTGACGCGCGTCCACTACGAGGCGCTCGCCACCCGACCGAACGAGACGATCGCGCTCGTCGCATCGGCGCTCGGGATCGAGCCGAGCGCCGCGATGCATGAGCCTTGGGCGAGTGAGCAGCACCCGCTCGGCGGCAACGCAGGCACGCAGTCGCTCCTGGAGGGCGCACGCACGCGACCCGGCGCCGAGCTCGCGATCGGCGGCGAGAAGCGGGACTACTACGCGGCGCATCCGCGTGGGTTCGTGCTGGATGTGCGCTGGAAGACCGAGCTCGCGGCCGACGCGCTCGCGGCGTTCGAAGAGGTCGCGGGCGAGATCAATCGCGCTTACGCGTGGCCACGGCCCGAAGACGAGGTGCGCGCGTGACCGGCGGCGTCCAAGAGGGCGAGATCATCGAGCTCACGGGCCCCTGGGCTTCGCCCGGCGCTCGCAAGGTCGATCTCGTGTTCCGCACCGTCGAAGAGCGGACGAGCGATCTCGCGCTCGAGCTGGCGCTGAAGCACGTGCGCCCCCACCGCGCGTTCGTGCTGAAGAACGTCAAGCCCTTCGCGCTCGCCGTGCGCCGCATGCTCACGCTTCCACACGACGCGGACTGCTCGCACGTCGTTCACATGGACGCCGACTGCCTGATCCTCGAGGACATGCGTCCCTTCCTCGATCACAACGACAAGCCCTACGTGGACTGCTACGTGCGCGATCGCTTTCGCGGGCGCATCCACTGCGGCGTGCACATCACCTCGATGGAGGTGGTGCGGCGCATGGCCGAGATCCCGCCGCCCGACGACGACCTCGCGTTCGTGCTGCGCCCCGAGAGCCGCCTCCGCAACCTCGCGCTCGCTTCCCTCGGCCTCGAGAAGCAGCTCAAGACGTTCCACATCCTGCACGATCACTTCCAGCGCTACACGGACATCTTCTCCAAGTACGCGCTGCGCGAGCTGCGGAGCCGCGACGAGCACCACAAGAAGCGCCTCGAGGGCGCCATGGGAAAGTGGGCGCCCGGACCCGACACCGACGTGGCGCGCCACGCGGTTCGTCATGCCGCGCGCGTCGTCCCGCTCGACGCCAAGACGAAAGACGTCGACGGCTACATCCGCAACCTGCCTTACATCGCCGAGATCGAGATCAAGAAGCTCGGGCTGATCCAGACCGGACAGCTCGCCATGGAAGAGGTGGAGGCCGCCGTGAAAGCAGACCCGACGAACCTTGGACCGACGACGAACAAGCCGAAGGTGTTCGGCCTCGGCCTCTCACGCACGGGAACGCGCTCGCTCAGCGCAGCGCTGCACGTGCTCGGCTTCGACACCATCCACTACCCGACCGATCAGCAGACGCTCGACACGCTGATCCGCGGCGACGCGCGCTTCCCTCAGCTCGATCACTTCGACGGCCTCACCGACATCACCGTCTCGCCCTACTTCGAGGACCTCGACCAGCAGTACCCGGGGAGCAAGTTCATCCTCACGGTGCGCGACGAGGCCGGCTGGCTGAAGTCGTGCAAGAACCACTGGACGGGTCGCGACGCCTACGCGCCCGACGAGAAGGGCGTCGGCGAGAACGAGCATCGCATCCACATGGAGATCCGCCGCTTCCTGCGCGCGGCCGTGTACGCGGGCTACGAGTACAACCCGGAGCGTTTCGCGCGCGCGTACCGGCGCCACACCGCGAACGTCGAGTCGTACTTCGCGAGCCGAACCTTCGACGGGGTCCGTGGCGACCTGCTCGTGCTGAACATCGCGACAGGCGAGGGCTACGAGAAGCTCGCGCCCTTTCTCGGCGTCCCCATTCCGCCCGCACCGTTCCCGCACAAGGGCAAGCGTTTGAGCGAGCGTATGGCGGAGAAGATGGGCAATCTAGAAGTCGACGATTGAGCCCGACGCAAGCGCGTCGATGATCAGCGCGGATGGCCAAGGACGGAACCAAGTCGGAGAAGCAGAAGAAGGACGGACCCAAGCGGGTGCCGACTGCGTCACCGATCCAAGAGGCGTCCAACACGGAGAGCTACGCACAGAAGACGCTCTGGATCCTCCGGCTCGCCTTCCGCACCGCGCCCTGGGTGATCGCGACGATGGCGTTGTGCACGCTGCTCGCAGGCGTGCTGCCTGCCGTCGTCGCGTGGGTCGGACGGCTGATCGTCGATGGCGTCGTCGTCGCGCTCGCCGAGCGAGACAACGGCTGGGATCGGCACAAGGAGTACATCTGGGAGCTGGTCGGGCTCGAGTGCGGGCTCGTGGTCGTCCTGCTCGGATCGCAGCGCGGCACCGCGGCGGCCACGTCGATCTTGCGCGCGCGGCTCGCGAACGGCGTCACGGATCTGATCGTCGAGAAGGCGCTCACGCTCAGCCTCGAGCACTTCGAAGACCCCGACATCCACGATCGACTGATGCGCGCGCGCCGCGATGCGTCGGTGCGGCCGCTGAACCTGGTGAACGGCTTGTTCACGGTGGCGCGGAACTTCGTGACGTTCGCGTCGTGCATCGTGGTGCTCGCGCAGCTCTCCGTCTGGGCGGTGCTCATCGTGATCGTCGCGGGCTTGCCGGTGTTCATCGCCGAGCTTCGCTACTCGCAGCGCGTGTTCGATCAGCAGCGCAAGCGATCGCCCGAGCAGCGCGAGCAGGCCTATCTCGAGTCTCTGCTGACGCGCGAGGACTATGCGAAGGAAGTGAAGCTCTACGCGCTCGGTGCGCGCTTCCTCGACCGCCTGCGGAGCATCACCAAGCGCTCCGAAGACGAAGAGCGATCGATCTCCATCTACCGAAACTTCTGGGGCTTCGTCTTCAACCTGCTGGGCACGGCCGCGTTCTACGGCGCGTACGCCTGGATCGTGCGCAAGACGGTGCACGAGCACCTGAGCCTCGGCGAGATGACCATGTACATCGCCATCTTCCGGCAGGCGCAGGGAGGCGTGACGAGCGGCCTCGCGAGCCTCGGCTTGATGCTGGACGATCAGCTCTACCTGCGCGACCTGCAGTCGTTCCTCGCGATGCCCATTCCGTACGAGGCGGGAACGGCGACGGCGGGGCCCACCCCCGAGGCGGGGCTCGAGCTCGAGCACGTGTCGTTCACGTATCTCGGCGCCTCGCATGCGGCGCTCGATGACGTGAGCTTCGCGGTGCGCCCGGGGCGGATGCTCGCGCTCGTCGGACAGAACGGATCGGGCAAGACGACGCTGCTCAAGCTGATCACGCGCCTCTACGACCCGAGCAGCGGCACCATCAAGCTCGACGGGCTCGACATCAAGGAGTGGCAGCCCGATGCGCTCCGAAAGCGCTTCGCGCTGGTGTTCCAGGACTTCGCGCGCCTCAAGATGAAGGCGGGCGAGAACATCGGCGCGGGCGACGTCGAGCACTGGGACGACGAAGAGCGCTGGGAGCGCGCCGGCAAGAAAGGTCTCGCGCACGAGTTCCTCTCGACCGAGCCCGAGGGCTATCACGTGCAGCTCGGCAAGTGGTTCCGCGGCGGCACGGAGCTCTCGGGAGGTCAGTGGCAGAAGATCGCGCTCTCGCGCGCCTTCATGCGCGAGGACAACCAGATCGTGGTGCTCGACGAGCCGACAGCCGCGCTCGATCCCGACGCCGAGCACGGGATCATCGAGCACGTCGAGCAGATCCGCGGGCACCAAGCGGTGCTCTTGATCTCGCATCGCTTCGGCTCGGTCCGCATCGCGGATCGCATCGTGGTGCTCGAGCGCGGCAAGCTGATCGAGGAGGGCAACCACGAGTCGCTGATGGCGGCGCACGGCCACTACGCGCGCTTGTTCGAGCTGCAGGCGTCGGGCTACGTGGGCACCGTGTCGGAGCGCAGCAACCCCGATTTCAAGCGCCCTGACGACAGCGGCAAGCACCGGACGCTCCAGTCCGAGGGATGATGTTCGGACGAGCG
>JAYVCF010000437.1:0-14567 GCA_043750095.1 Deltaproteobacteria bacterium | reverse complement strand
TTCTCGACGCGCGAGGTGCGCATCGTGGGCGAGGGCGGGCTGCTCGCCTCGGCGCGTCAGGAGTGGGTGCACGTGGCCGCGGAGCACAACGTGCTCGAGCCCGCGCGCGGGAGCGCCGCGCTGCTCGACGCGTTTCAGCCAGAGCCCGCGCCGGACGGTGACACCTCGCCCGAGCTCGCCGCGATCGCCACGCCGATCGCCACGCCGATCGACGGGCGCCCGCCGCACGTGTTCGAGCTCGAGGCGTTTCACACCTGGATGGACCCGCTCGATCACGCGAACCACCCGGCCTACGTGGACTGGGCCGACGAGGCGCTCTCGCGTGCGCTCGCGAGCGCGGGCATCGCGCCCATCGAGCTCGTGCCGGTCGCCGAAGAGGCCACGTTCAAGAGCGGCGTGGTCGCGGGCGAGCGCGTGCGCGTGGAGACGCGCGCGACGGGGCTCACCGCCGCTGGCGATCTCGTCTGCGCTCACCAGGTGAGGGTCGCCGATCGCGTCTGCGCGACGGTGACCACGGTCCGGCGTCTGCTCGACACGCCCGTCGCACGCTTCTGCGCCGCGATCTCGAGCGGAGTCGTCCGCTCTGCGGACGCGACATAGTCCTGTCGGCCCGGCGAGCCGGGCACTCCGGTCGAGATCAGAGGAGCGTGAACGCGTCGAGCGTGACGGCCACGCCGGGTGTCTGCGGCATGCCCATGCCCGTGCACGCGGCGTCGTCGGGACCACCAGGCTCGAGCACCGCGTAGTAGCGCCCCGCGCGTGCCGCTGTGTACGCGACCGCCGCGGTCTGCGTGACGCTGGTGGCCCCGAAGCCGTCGACGACGCCGGGCGGATTCAAGAACGCGGAGATGCTCGTCTGACCGACGAGCGCACCGTGCGCGTCGTACACGCTGAGGAACGCGTTGAACCCCGGCACGCTCGTCGGACCCTCGAAGCGCATCGACATCGAGAGCTGCCGACGACCCGCTGCCGAGTCGAACACGATCACGGATCGACCCTCGACGAGCAGCGACGTGAGGCCCTCGAGCGGGACCTCGCCCGCGGCGTCGCCCAGGATCGACTGAGGACTCGCGCTTCGCACGGCGACCACGCCCGGATCGACCCCGTCGATCGCGGGCGGCGTCGGCGCGGTCACGTCGAACGAGAGCGTGGGCAAGCTCCCCGTGGGCGTGCGGCCCGTGAGGTCCATCGCCGCGCCGAGCACCAGGTCGTAGTGCCCGACGGGCAGATCACGCGTGTCGAGGCTCCATCGTGCCGGCGCGCTCGCGCCCACGTCGGGCGTGAGGACGAAGGTGTGCGGGCCGACGATCCGCGGCATGAACGAGGGCTCGATGGGCTCGGACGCCGTCACCACGATCGGATCCACGCCGATGACCGGTGCCGCGCGGTCGAGCGCGATCACGGGCCAGCGGGTGTCGAGCATGATCGAGTGCGCGAACACGCTCTCGCCCGTCGCGACCGCGGGCATCATCGGCCCCGAGCGCGTGAAGGTCCCGCCCGACTCTGCGCGCGTCAGTGTCTCGCGGATCCCGTCGTGGTCGGCGTCCGTGAAGGAGAGCACCCACGTATCGACGCTGGCCGTGTCGTAGCTGCACGTGTGGTCGCCGGGGATCCCCATCAGGATCGGGCTGCGCGCGCGCAGGGTCCCTCCCGGCAAGATGTCGAAGATCACGCTCGACGCGCGTCCGCCTGCGCCGCCGACGGCGCGCACGATCCCCGACTCGGCCCTCGCGTCGATGTCGATGATCAGCGTGAAGCTGTCCGCGCCCGTGGTGAAGCTGACGCTCCACGACTGCGCGGGGACGAGAGTCGGGAGCGGCGGGCCGGTGTCGGGCCAGCTGAACGCATCGAGGAATCCCGCGTCGGCGTCCACGAAGCCGCCGTCCTCTGGAGGAAGGACGTTTCCATCTTCGAACACGCGCGCGGGCCCGGGGTCGGTGACGCACGCGGGCAGCGCGACCGAGAGCACGAACAGCGCGATGGCCCCACGCACGCGCGGAGTCTAGCGAGTGTCGATGCGATGTGCTCGTAGCGGCCCGCTCCGTTCGTGTAGAGTCGCGCATCGTGAGCCTTCGGCGTGTGCTCCCGGTCTGGTTCGCGCTCGCCGCGCTCGCCCCGCTCGCGTCGGCCTCCGTTGCGCACGCGACGCCCGAGGACCTCTTCGGCCTCGGTGCGCGCAGTCCCGCCATGGGCATGACGGGCGTCTCCTGGTCGGACAACTGGGAGGCCGTGTACACGAACCCGGCTGGACTCGCGCGCGTGCGTCGGCGCGAGATCGCCGTCGGCCTCGGTGGCGGTGCGTATCAGCTCTCGCTCGATGGACAGCGCTTTCCGATCGAGCCGCCTCGCGGTCTCACGATCGGCTTCGCGCTCCCGCTTCCCTTCGGAGACGTGCTCAGGGATCGCTTGGTGTTCGCGGGCGGCTTCTACACGCCTGCCAACGTGCTCCTGCGCGGTCACGTCGACTTCGCCGAGGTGCCGCAGTGGGGCGTCGTCGATCGCGCGCAGTCGCTCGCGATCGTGGTCGGCCTCGGGATCGATCTCTCCGACGTCGTTCAGGGCCTGCACCTCGGCGTGGGCGTGTCGGCGCTCGCCACCGTCATCGGCGATCTCTCCGTGCGGCTCGACGACACCCACGCGTTCCAGTCCGTGGTCGAGACCCAGCTGCTCGCGTCGTTCTCGCCCATCGCGGGCGTCTCGATCGATCAGCCGAACTGGGGCGCGGGGCTCGTCTATCGCCACGAGGTGCGCTCGGAGATGAACCTGCACATCGTGGTGAGCGATCTCCCGGTGATGTTGCCGGTGCTCACCATCGGCGCGCTCGTGCAGTACGACCCGGCGCAGGCGGCCCTCGAGGGCTACTACCGGATCGATCCCAACATCCGCTTCGTGGCCAACGTCACGATGCGCCTCTGGAGCTACTACCCCGGCTCGTACCGCCCGACGACGGACGGGTCGTTCCTCCCGCCGGCGCCGCTCTTCCACGACACGTTCTCTCCGCGCATCGCGCTCGAGGGAACGCTCCACGAGGGCAACGCCGACCTCACGATCCGCGGCGGCTACGCGATGGAGCTCTCGCCGAGCCCGGGCGCGTTCTTCGGGCCGCAGCGCAACGCCGACGGAACGAACCGCATGGTCAGCGGCAGTGTCGTCGCGGCGCCGATGCGCTTGCTCGACAACGATCGCCACGTGCTAACCCTGGGCTTCGGCCTCACCTATCGCTTCTCCGCGAACGAGCGGCTGCACCTGGACCTCTGGGGCCAGCTCCACGCGATGGTCGATCGCACGCACGCCATCACGCAGACGGCGACGGATCCGCCGCCCGCGATGGGCGCGCCGCCGGGCATGGTCAGCGGTGGGTACATCGTGGTCGGCGGGTGGATGCTGGGGCTCGAGTTCTGATGCGCACCCTGATCAGAGCCGTGTTCGTGCTCGTGTTCGTGCTCGTGGCGGCGCGCGCGTCGGCCCAGCCGATGGACACGTACGGCGTCGGCTCGCGCAGCATCGCGATGGGCGGCGCGGTCAGCGCCGACGTCTCCGATTTCTCCGCCAACTACTACAACCCAGCAGGCCTCGCGCGCGGCGAGCAGCTGCGCATCTCGGTGGGCTGGTTCGGCGCCATCCACGATCTCCGCGTCAACGACATCTCGAGCAACGTCGATCCACTTCACGGCGCGGTGATGGGTCTGGTGGTCCCGGGCCGGCTCGGCGACTTCCGCTTCGCGTTCGGTCTGATCGTGAACCTCCCCGACGACGCCGTCTCGCGCACGCGCTCGCTGCCGCACGCGCAGCCACGCTGGGAGCTCTACGACAACCGCGGCCATCGCACGTACCTCGCGACGCACCTCGCGATTCGGCCCTTCGACTGGCTGCTGATCGGCGGCGGCATCTCGTTCCTCTCGCTCTCGAACAACACGCTCTTGATCCGTGGCGACCTCGACATCGCGCATCCGGCGATGTCGCACCTCGAGTCGTCGCTGCTCGCGAACCTCACCACGATTCGCTATCCGCAGGCGGGCATCCAGATCCTGCCCATGCCCGAGCTGAGCTTCGGGCTCACGTATCGCGGGCAATTCGCGCTCGACAACATCCTCACCGCGCAGGTCGGCTGCCCCGCGACGAGCCCCGGATGCGCCCACGACGCGCAGCTCACCGGGTTCGGCATGCCCTTCCGCGGGTACTTCGATCTCTTCACGCAGTCGGTGAACGCGTTCGTGCCGCAGCAGGTCTCGCTCGGCGGCTCCTGGTCTCCGACGCCCGAGTTCCGCATCAACCTCGAGCTCACCTGGGTGAACTGGAGCAGCTACATCAGCCCCATCGGCACGAGCGACATCACGCTCCAGATCGATCTGCCAGCCTCGCTGCGCGACACCATCCGGATTCCCTCGAACATCGCGGGCACGCGGCCGGTCGCTGCGAGCTTCTCCGATCGCTTCGTGCCGCGCATCGGTGCCGAGGGCGTCGCGTTTCAAGACACACACATGACGCTGCGCGTGCGCGGTGGCTTCTTCTACGAGCAGACGCCCGTCCCCAACCAGGGCGGGATGACGACGCTGATCGACACCGATCGCTGGGTGTGGTCGGCGGGCCTGGGGCTCGCGCTCACGGATCTGCGACCGCTGCTCGACGGAACGCTGAGCTTCGATCTGCACCTCTCGTATGCGTATCTTCCCAACCGCACGACGCGAAAGGACAGCTTCGTCGACACCACGGGTGACTTCGTGGCGGGCGGGCAGATGTTCATCGGTGGGCTCACGATGGAGATCGCGTTCCGATGACGAACATCGCGTCTTCGATGCCTCCTGTCGGGACGCGCCACGCGACCCCCGCCGCGCTCCTGCTCGTGCTCGGTGCGTGCAGCACGCTGGGCACGCCGGCGTCCCCGCCTGGACCGCTGCCTCACGGAGGGACCGGTCAGTTCCGCGCGCTCACGGTCGCCGAGACGATGCTCGGTCCCGCGCCGGCCGGACTGACGTTGATGACGGGCGGGCGCGCGATCGACGACGCGATGCCCATCGAGGGGCAGCTCTTCTACGCGGCGGCCTCGTTCCGCGCCGTGATGCCGATGGACGCGGGCGCGGTCGATGCGGCGACGGCCCCCGACACCGGCGTCGTGACGGACGCGGGCACCGACGCGAGCGTCTCGTCCGATGCGAGCGCGCGCAACGACGCCGACGTGGACGCCGGTAGGGTGGCGCCCGCGTCGATCGACTGGTCGCTCTTGGACGCTCGCCAGATCTTTCGCAGCACGCCCGGGGCCGCATGGGGCTTCGCAGCCGGCACCATGATGCTCGCGGCGAGCGAGACGTGGGAGGGCGGCTACGTCACCGACCCCTGGGTCGTGCGCCGCCCCGATGGTCGATACCTTCTCTACTACGCGGCGGCGGGAGGCATCGGCGTCGCGAGCGCCGTATCGCTCGAGGGCCCGTGGACGCGTGAAGGTACGAGCGCGATTCTCCCGACGACGGGCGCCGGCACGCCGCGCCGTCCCAGCGCCGTCGCCACGAGCGGTCTCGAGGACGCGCCCGCGGGCGCGGCCGTGGTCCTCTACTACGAGCTCGCAGGCACGATTCGCGTCGCCAGCTCGTCCGACGGAATCACGCTGCACGACGACCACGCGATCGCCGTCATGCCCATCGCAGCGCGCGACGATCGTGACGGCGTGGAGACCGAGGTCGGCGCGCCCGGTGCGATCTCCGTGCTCACGCCGGCGGGCCGTCACGTCGTGCGCGTCTACTACGAGTCACGACGGAGCAACGGAGCCGTGCTCATCGGCATGCTCGGCTCGGGCGATGGTGTCTCGCACTTCGACCAGTCGATCATTCCCGTCTTCGCAGAGCGCGACCGCCAGCGGCCCGCCGCGCGGGTCGTCGATGGTCGAACCACGATGCTCTACACGTGGGTCCCCAGTGCGACGACGGGCGCCGAGATCGCTTCGATCACGCCGGCGGCGGTTCACGTGAACCACGTCGCGCCGACGACGTTCTGAGGTCTACGCGATCCATTTTCCGATCGCGTCCACGGCGGTGAGCACCCTCGGCGCCTGACGCCGCAGGAACGTCTCGTCGAGCGGCTGTTCCTTCGGGATGACCTGCACGGCGGCGAGCGCCTTGGTCCCGTCGAAGTCCACGTAGCTGAGGCGCGCGGTCAGCTCTTCCTCGGGGCGCGCGAAGGCGGAGCCGGGAAGGAGCGCCACGCCCGTCTCCTCGAGCAAGCGCTCGACGAGTGCGGCGCTGGTGGTGATCCCGCGGGTCGCGAGCGGGTTGGCGCGCGACGTGAAGTCAACGAAGACGTGGAACCCGCCGACCGGCTGTGCACAGCCGAGGCCCAGCGCCGCGATCCGACGCGCCGTCTGGCGCCCCACCGCCGCGAGCACGCGCCGCACGTTCATCAGGTAGCGCTCGATGTCTTCGCCGCCATCGAAGCCGACGACGGCCGCGTGCGAGACGGGTGCGCTCGTGGACGTGAACGTCTCGCTCGCGAGCGCCGCCATCGCGCGCCGCAGCTTGCCGAGCTCGTGCGGGAACACGAACGTACCGAGGCGCCAGCCGCCGGCGCCGAGCCACTTGCTCATGCCGCCCGAGATGATGGTGCCCTCGGGATAGTGCTTCGCGATGGAAGCGTGTTGACCCTTGTGGTGCAGCTCACCGTAGATCTCGTCCGAGACGACGAGCAGATCGTGTGCGCGCGCGACCTTGGCGAGGTCGCGTAGCTCTTCGACGCGATAGGTGAGCCCGGTCGGGTTGCTCGGATAGTTCAACAAGAGGATGCGCGGTCGGCCGTCGGTCGCGACGAGCGCACGATCGAGCTCGGCCGCGGTGACCATGAAGCCGTTCGCGGCGCTCCCCGGCACGAGCGTGACCTCGCGCCCGAGCACGCGCGCCTGCGGCACGTACGCGGTCCAGCTCGGCGTGGGGATCACCAGGTCGCCGGCGAACGCCAGCTGGAGGAGAAAGAGGAGCTCCTTGCTGCCCGGGCCCACCAGCACGTCCTCTTCGGTGCGATCGATCCCGATGCGACGCTCGACGAAGCCCGCGACCGCCCGTCGAAGTGCGGGGAGTCCCTCGGCGGGCAGATAATCCTTCTGGCCGGCGTTGGCGCGCAGCGCTTCGACGATCCGCTCGGGAACGGGAAAGGGCGACTGCCCGAGCGCGAGCTTGTAGACCTCGACGCCCGCATCGCGCATGCGATCGCAGCGCTCGCTCATGGCGATCGCGGGCGAAGTGGCGAGGCCGCGAACAGCGGGGCTCAGGTGCTCGAACAGACGCGCCATGAAGAGGCGCGAGGTGTAACACGCGAACGCGACGTAGACCGAGAGCCCTATCCCAGCGCGAACGCGGACTGCTTGTCGGGCACGCCCTTCAGCTCGAACTCGCCGAGCGAGCGCACGGGGCGCGTGACGAGGGCGCGGAAGGCCGCGCTCAGCACCATGTCTTCGCCGAGCTTGCCGGCGAGGCTCTCGAGTCGCGCTGCGAGGTTCACCGCGGGGCCGATCGCCGTGAAGTCGAGCCTGCCTGCGCCGCCGATGTTGCCGTACGCAATCTCGCCGACGTGCAGCGCGAGCCCGAAATGGAGTGGTCGATCGCCGTGCGCGACGCGGCGCGTGTTGAGATCGATCTGCGCGACGCGTGCGTCGTCGGCGGCGGCGAGCGCTCTCTCGGCGCGATCGCTCGGCGCGCCGTCGCTTATCGGAAAGATGGCGAGCAGGCCGTCGCCCATGAACTTCAGCACCTCGCCCCCGTGCTTCACGATCGGTGCGACCTGACACTCGAAGAGCTCGTTCAACGCGCGGATCAGCTCGTTGGGCGACACCTCGCTCGCGAGCGTCGTGAAGCCTCTCAGGTCGGAGAACCAGAGGACCGCGTGGATCGTCTCCACGTCGCCGCGCTGGATCTTGCCCGCGAGAATTCGCTCACCTGCGCCGTGACCGACGTAGGTGTCGAGCAAGTTGGTCGCCGTGCGCGCGAGCGCCAGGATCTCTGCGATACGCGAGATGGCCGGCGTGATCGCCCGGAGCGCGTCGAGGTCCTCGTCCCGAAATCCGCCGGCACGCTTGGTCGCGAACGTGATCGCGTGCTGCTGACCGCTCAGGAACGAGAGCGGGCAGACGAAGAAGTCGGTGCACCCCTCGTCCGCGAACGTCGCGAGGTAAGCGTTCGCCTCACGATCGAGCGCGCCGTCGAGCCGTCGCCGCTCGAAGCCCCCGTCCGTGAACACGCGCGCCACCGGGCTCGCGCGAAACTCTGGCGTGGTGAGGTACGCGTAGCTGCTCTCGAGCACCGCGACGCCCGCGCCGGGCTTGAAGACGAAGCGGCGGCCGACCACGTGCGGGTGGAGCGTGCGTACGAACGCCTCGGCCCGATCGAGGGGCACGCCGATGGCGCAGAGCTTCTCGCAGAGCGCGCCGAGGACCTCGGGCGAGGTCTTGGATCCGGGGGCACCCGCGACCAGCCAGTCTACGATCGGGCGCGCGTCCATCGGAGGGAGCGTACTCGCTTGGCCGAGGCAGTCGGGCTCGGTTTGTGACCTCAAAGCGCCGGCGCGAGGTCGTTCAGCCTGGCGACCGGAAACCGATCGGTCGCCGCGCTCGCACAGGCGGTGTCATCAAGTCGCGGATCGCGTCGAACACGACCCGGAACTGTGCGTCGTACTTCTTCTCGAGCGCGGCGAGCCTGCGAGCGAGCTCCGCGTTCTGTTGGAGCATCTGCCTCAGGCGACTGAAGGCGCGCATGATCTCGATGTTGACCTGCACCGCCCGTTCGCTGCGCAGCACGCTCGAGAGCATCGCGACGCCATGCTCGGTGAACGCGTAGGGCGCGTAGCGGCGACCGCCCTGCGCCGAGTTTGAGATCACAAACTGTGATCTCAAGGAGCGTGCCTCCGCCGTCGTCAGCTGGAACATGAAGTCGATCGGGAAGCGCTGGTGGTTCCGCTTGATCGCCTGATTCAGGGCCCTCACCTCCACGCCGTAGAGCAGTGCGAGATCGACGTCGAGCATCACACGCTGCCCGCGCACGATCAGGATCGCGCGCTCGACGCCCTCGATCGGACTGAGCTCATCTTTCGCCATCACCGCCTCGCACCCCAAGACGCGGGCGCCCCCCTTGGACTGACGCTGCACCCGTCGAGCGCGCCCGTCCCGGCACGACGCGAGACTGGCCAGACGACGGCGCTCCTTGACCGACGCTCCCGCACCCGGCCCAGCGCCCGTCGCCCCGCGCCTTGACCTCTTCCTCCACGAGGAGGAAACCGCCGCCCGAAATGCCCGACGACGACAGGCACCGTCTCGAGGATCTGGCGCGCGGCTTTCGTCAGCGAACGCTCGTCACTGCGAAGCTCGCGGCCAAGCTCGGTGCCAAAGCGGCGGGTCGCATCGCGTTCGGCGCGAAGAAGGGCCCCGCTGCGCCCGACTCGCCCGAGGCGATCGCGACGGCCGAGGATCTCGTCAAGGAGATGGGCGCGCTCAAGGGCCTCGTGATGAAGATCGGGCAGATCGCCAGCTACATGCCGGGTGCGATGCCGCCCGAAGCGCAGCGCGTGCTCGCCAAGCTTCAGTCGGAGTCGACCTCGCTCGCCTTCCCTCGGATCGACGAGGTCATCGTGCGCGAGCTCGGCGCGTCGGCGCACGAGCGCTTCGAATCGTTCGACGAAGCGCCCTTCGCGGCGGCCTCCATCGGGCAGGTGCATCGGGCGCGGCACGCGGGGCGCGACGTCGCGGTGAAGGTGCAGTACCCGGGGATCGAGGAGCTGCTCACGAGCGATCTGCGCACCGCGGGCATGCTCATGCGCATGAGCAGCATCGGCACCGCGATGAACGGCGGCGAGGTCGCCGACGAGGTGAAGGCGCGCCTGCTCGAAGAGTGCGACTACGTGCGCGAGGCCGAGAGCCAGCGGCTCTTCCGTAAGCTCTTCGCGAAGTATCCGGGCGCGCACGTTCCCGACGTCATCGCGGATCGATCCGCCCGCCGCGTGCTCACGAGCGAGTTCGTGCCGGCCAAGAGCTTTCACCGATTCGCGGACGACGCGTCTCGAGAGATGAAGGATCGCGCGGGCGAGATCCTCTTTCGCACCTGCTTCGAGACGGTGTTCGGGCGCTGCATCTACAACGCCGACCCGCATCCGGGGAACTATCTCTTCCACGACGACGGCCAGGTCACCTTCCTCGACTTCGGCTGCGTGCGTCGCTACGACCCGAAGATGATCGCCGCCTGGAAGCGCGTGGCGCTCTCCGTGCTCGACGACGATCGCGCGCGCTTCGGTGCGACCTTCGGAGCGCTCGGGATGGTGCCCGACCCCAAGCGCTTCGACTGGAACCACCAGTGGGACGTGATGCGGTATCTCTATCGCCCCTTCCTCGCGACGAAGGCGAAGCCGTTCACGTACACGCAGGAGTACGTTCAAGAGAGCTACGGCGTGCTGCTCTTCGACAACCCGAACCGCATGCGCATGGCGATGCCGGCCGAGTGGGTGTTCCTCAATCGCCTGCAGTGGGGGCTCAACTCGATTCTCGCGTCGCTCAACGCGTCGGGCGGATGGGGTGAGATCTTCCGGCCCGCGGTGGAGTCGCCCGAAGATCCTGCCTAGAGCAGCGCGCGCGACGCGACGATTCGATAGCGTCGCTCCGTGCGATCGGCGGCGGAGGTGTAGAGGGCCACACGCTCGATCCTCGACGGAACGAGATCGAGCGTGAGCTCGGCGGCCCACGCGAGCGCGACCTGGCGCTCGTCGGGCGTCGCGCCCTTCACGAGGCGCGCCAGCGTCAGGTGCGCGAGCGGCGGGCGCAGCTCGCGCGCGGCCTTCGCGGCGTCGCAGATCGCATCGCGCGCGGAACCGATCGCATCGCGGATCGCGGCATCGTCGATCAACGCGGCGAGCGCGGACGGGTTCTTCTCGCTGCCGAGCGGCACCACGCGGCCGAGCACGACGTCGCGCGGCGCCAGCGCGATCGAGAGCGCGCGCCAGCCCGCGTGCGCCGCGTCCTCGCTCACCGAGCCGAGGAACGCGAGCGTCGCGTGGAGATCATCGCCGTGCTGAAGCCGCACGTGCGCCGGCGAAGTGGCGAGCGCATCGCTCAGCGTGGGCGCCGAGACGACGAGACCTACGAACCAACTCGCGCGTGTCATCGGAGCTAAGGATGAACGATCACGAGCTCGATGCGCCGATTCGCCTCGCGCCCCGCGGCCGTGAGGTTGTCGCCGATCGGCCGCGACTCGCCATAGCCGACCGCGCGGAGGCGTGTCGCCGCGATGCCGCGCGCGATCAGCGCCATGCGTACCTGGTTCGCGACCGACTGCGTCACCGTGAGGTTGAACGCCTCGCTGCCGCGCGCGTCCGTGTGCGCGCCGATCTCGAGCGTCATGCTCGGACGCGCGCGCAGCAGCCGCGCGATGGCGTCGAGCAACGGCTGGTCGATGGGGTCGAGCGTCCCGCCGTGCGTCTCGAACACGAGCGGCCCCGAGAGCACGATCCGGCCCCCGACGAGCTCGGCGGTGGCGTCGGCGCGACCGGCCGCCGGCGAGACCGGCCGCCGGCGAGAGCACGGAGAAGAAGAGGACCAGCGCGAGCGCGAGGCGAACGTTCACACCCTCTGTGACCACGTCGGGGCGTTTCGTGACGACCTCCGACGTGCGGAAGCGCACCGCGCGGTGGCGACGGATCGCGCAGTCGTTCGCGTCGGCGCGCCATGCGACCGAAAAACGCCGTAGTTCGAAGAAAAAGAAGCCGCGTGGGCCGGCCGCGAGGCCGTGCGTCAGTCGCGCCGCGATAGAACGTCTACCGCTCGATGGCGCTCACGATCTGCCACACCGGTGACTGGCACCTCGGCCACACCCTCTATCGGCGCTCGCGCGAGCACGAGCATGCGCGCTTCCTCGCTTGGCTCGCCGATCAGCTCGAGCGGCGCCGCGCCGACGCACTGATCGTCGCGGGGGACGTGTTTGACTCGGGGAACCCGCCCGGCAGCGCGCTGGCCGCGTTCTACGGCTTCCTCGCCGAGGTGCGGCGTCGCATGCCGCAGCTCTGCGTGGTCGTCATCGCAGGAAACCACGACTCACCTGCGCGGCTCGCGGCTCCCGATCCGGTCCTGCGGGGGCTCGGCGTCTGGATCGTCGGGAGCGTGCCGTACGAGGACGGTGAGATGGCGCTCGGCCGCATGGTCATCCCGGTGATGCGCGAGGGCAGGGTGCTGGGGCGCATCGTCGCGGTGCCCTTTCTGCGTGGCGCGGATCTGCCGCCCGAAGCACAGGACGTCGCCGCGGACGCACACGCGCGCGGTGTGAAGCGCGTGTACGACGCCGCGATCGCGCGCGCGCGAGGCGAGAGCAACGACGGCGAGCCGATCGTCGTCACCGGTCACTTCGCCGCCGCGGGCGCGCGCATGTCGCGCGAGAGCGAGCGCCTGCTCGTCGGAGGGATGGACGGGACACTGCCCATCGACGTGATCGACGCGGCTGGGGTGTCGTACGTCGCGCTGGGACACCTGCACCTCGCGCAGTCTGTGACCGCGAGCGCGGAGATTCGCTACGCGGGCTCGCCCATTCCTCTCTCTTTCTCCGAGCGGGACTTCGAGCACGAGGTGCGTTTCATCTCGCTCGCGCAAGGGCGCGTCGCACGGAGCGAGCCGGTGCGTGTCCCGCCGAGCGTGCGCCTGATGCGTGTTCCCGAGGCAGGGTGGCTCGATCGTGCGGACGCCGTGACCGCGATCGAGGCGTTCGGGCCGCGAGAGGCTTCCCTCGACGAGCGTGACTGGCCTTGGGTCGAGGTGCGTGCACGAGCCCGCGCGGACGAGCGAGATGTGCTCGAAGCGATCGAGGCGGCCGCGATCGATCGCGCGATCCATCTGGTGCACGTCGTGGTCGAGAGACCGGAGGCAGAGGCCGGTCGCGTCGCGTCGGAAGCCAGCAGCGCCGCATCGCTCGACGTGCGGGACGTGCTGGTCGCGCGCTGGACGGCCGAGCACGGTGCGCCGCCGTCCACCGAGGTGCTCGAGGCGCTCGCCGAGGCCACGGCCGAAGCCCGCACGCGCCTCGAGCAACGGCGCGTGCGGGGTGTGGAGATCGAAGCGGACCGAGCTGTGATCTCCACAGGAGTGCCCGGCTCGCCGGGCCGACACAATTGTGTCGCGTCCGCTCTCGAAAGGAGTGCCCGGCTCGCCGGGCCGACACAATTGTGTCGCGTCCGCTCCGCGGACGACTCCGGTCGAGCGCCGACGACTCCGGTCGAGACTCGATCGATGGGCGTGGCGGCGCGCCGCCGGGAGCTGGGCGACTGATGCGGATCCTCGCCATTCGCGGTGCACGCCTCGCCAGCCTCGATGCGCCCTTCGAGGTGGATCTCGCGGCGGAGCCCCTTCGCTCTGCGGGCGTGTTCGCCATCGTCGGCCCGACGGGCGCCGGCAAGAGCTCGCTGCTCGACGCGCTCTGCCTCGCGCTCTTCGACACCACGCCCAGGCTCGAGCGCACACCGCGCCAGCGCCTCGACGAGGAAGGCGATCTCGCCGACGATCTATCCGGACGCGATGCACGGACGCTGGTTCGTCGCGGCGCGAAGGACGCGTTCGCCGAGGTCGACTTCGTCGGCATCGACGGGCGTACGCATCGCGCGCGCTGGTTCGTGGAGCGCGGCCGGACCGGGCGGCTTCGCGCCACGCAGCTCTCGCTGCGGGACCTCGCCTCCGAGCGCTGCACGTCGGGGACCAAAGGGGAGGTGCTCGCGGCCATCGAGGCCAAGCTCGGCCTCGGTCTCGCGGAGCTGCGCCGTGCGGTGCTGCTTCCTCAGGGCGAGGTCGCTGCGTTTCTGGATGCGCCCTCGGACGAGCGGGCCCTCTTGCTCGAGCGGCTCACGGGCGCGGAGATCTTCGCGGAGGTCGGCAAGGTGGTGCACACGCGCTCAGCGGATGCTCGACGCGCGCGAGAGAACGCGGAGGTCACGCTCTCGATGCTCTCGATCCTCGATCCGAGCGAGGCAGCGCGGCTCGAGGCCGAGCAGGTGAGCTCGAGGCTCGACGGCGCGCGCGCCGAAGAACGGACGGCCGCGCTGGTCGCGCACCGGGACCGCCACGCCGGGCTCGCGCGGCTGCGCCAAGACGAGCAAGAGGCACGCGACTCGCTCGCCGAGCTGGAGAGACAGCGTGCGCTCGCCGAGTTGGAGCGGGACGACGTCGCCCTCGCCGACCGCGCGGAGAGCACGGCGGCTCCGCTGGCCGAGGAGCGCCGTGCGCATCGAAGCGAGACCGAGGCCGTCGCGCGACACCAGACCGAGAGCTCGGCATACGCCCGCGCGCTGGCGGCGATTGCGCCGCACGCGGAGGCGGCAGCGCGCGGGCTCGATCAGCTCCGTGCGTGCGACGAGGCGGGCTCTCTTGCGGCGTCGGCGCGAGAAGCGAGGATCTCGGAGGCGCGCGCGTCTCATCGTGCATCGACCCCGAGCACCGCGCTCGCGTCCGAGGTGGAGGCGCTGCGGACGCGAGAGCGGGAGCTGGCGCGGCTGGCTCGCTCGGTGGATCGCGCGCGCACGCTCGAAGCCGCGGAGCTTCGTGCGTGCGAGGAGGCGGAACGCGCGGACGAGCT
>JAYVCF010000436.1:0-5874 GCA_043750095.1 Deltaproteobacteria bacterium | reverse complement strand
GCGCACCGTGGGGGAGATCCTCGCCGAGTTCCAGGAGAGCTCCATCCCCATCGCGCTCGTCGTCGACGAGTACGGCGGCACGAGCGGGCTCGTGACGCTCGAGGACGCGCTCGCGGAGATCGTCGGCGACATGAACGACGAGATCACCGGCGTCGGCCAGCCCCGCATGGTCCCGGGAGACGCGGGTGAGTTCAACGTGGACGGTGCGCTCCCGCTCGACGACCTCACCGAGCTCGACGGGCTCACGCTCGTGGATCGCGGCGACGCGGCGACGGTCGGTGGCTACGTGGTGGAGCGCGTCGGTCGCCTGGCAATTCCAGGCGATCGCGTGGAGGCGGGCAAGTGGGAGATCCGCGTCGACGACGTTCGGGCGCGTCGCGTGCATCGCGTTCGCTTGGTGCCGCGTCGCACCTCGACTCCCGTCGAAGCACCCGACGCTTGACGTGCCCCTCCTCCGCCGCGTGTAATCAATCGGAGTAGAGATGGCGGGGTCTGACGGCGATCAGTTCATTCGCGAGCACGAGGGGCTCGTGACGAGCATCGCCCAGCGTCTGCGGCGTGAGATGGACCTCAGCGTGTCGATGGACGACCTGCGCGCGTGGGGCTTTCAGGGCCTGCTCGAGGCGCGGGGCCGCTTCGATGCGACGCGCGGCGTGCAGTTCTCGACGTTCGCGTACTACCGAGTCCGCGGCGCGATGATCGATGGCATCCGCAAGATGGGCTACGTGTCGCGGCGCGCGCACGAGCTCGCGCGGCTCGCCGAGGCGGCCGATGCGGTGGCCGAGCAATCGGGGGAGAACGCTGGAGGCCGCTCGCCTGCCCAGCTCGCCGATGTCGAGGCGACCGTCGCGAACATCGACGACATCTTGGCGCGCACGACGGCGGCCTTCGTCATCGAGGCCGTGGGCCAGGCCGAGCGCGAGCGCGTTCCGCAGCCCGAGGAGCTGATGCTGGCCGCCGAGGCGGGCGCTCGCGTGCGCCGGGCGATCGATGCGCTCCCCGAGCGCGAGGCGAAGGTGATCCGCGACTTCTACTTCGCGGGACGCGTGCTCGATGAGATCGGGGCGGATCTCGGCGTCTCTCGCTCCTGGGTGAGCCGCATGCACACGCGCGCGCTCGGGCTCCTCAAGGACGCTCTCGAGCGTAGCGAGTAGCGCCGCGGCTCAGCGGCTCGGCTCAGCGGCTCGGCGGAGGCTCGCCCATCGAGCGGATCAGATCGTCGAGGTCGTGCTCGGGCACGCCCTCGCCTTCCTCGTGGCGAAAGAGCTGAGGGACGACTCGCTGCATGTCCTCCGGGCTCGTTCCGAGCGGACCGCGGGCGCGATCGGCCGGCCGCGCAGCCGTCGGGAGCGTCACGAGCCCCTCGCACTCCGCGCAGTCGGATCGAACATCGTCGCATCGCGACTCCGCGAGACACTCGGCGCACACACGCTCGTGCTCTCTCGAGCCGGCTCCGGCGAACGAGCGGTCGGCCGCGCGAGCGATGCACTGTTCCATCGACTCGCCGCCTTCGCAGCGCACGGCCTCCGTGCAAGCGGCCACCATCGCGGGGCCCGCGAGCACCGACGGCGCCGCGGTTCGAGCGAGCGGGACGAGTGCCACGGCGAGCACCGCGAGGAGCGGCGCGGCGGTCGCGGTACCGCTCGGACGCTCGCCGCGCTGATCGGCTCCGATCGAGAGAACGCTCCCCAGCACATCCGCGAGCACCAACCCTGGGATCGCGTACCAGAAGAGCGGCGACCAGAAGAAGACGAGCGCGAGGGCGCCGAGCTCCACCGCGGCGATGGACGCGCCTGCACGCCAACGACGCGCGTAGAAATGCCCCGAGCCGAACGTCAGGCAGACCGCGGCGAACACCGCGATGCGGCGCAGCCGATCGGTCCGCTGAATGTCTTCCGGCAGCTCGCCCGCCTCGGGCGGTGAGACCGCGCGCAGGCCCTCGTAGAGCTCCGTCGCGCGCGCGAGATCTTTGTGCGGAACGCGAACGACGATCTCCACGTAGCCGCCCGCCATCCCGAGCAGCGATCGGTGCGTGAGCCCCGGCGTGGCGACCGAGATCCCCTCGCTCTCGAGCAGCTCGGCGAGCGCGCCCGCCTGCACGGCATCCGCGAGCCGCGCGAGGATCACCGTCTCGTCGTCGCCCTCCGTCGTCGTCTCGTCCTCGGGCGTGGTGGTCATGGCCGCAGCTGCGCGAACGATCGCACGAAGTTGGCGCCGAGCACCTTCCGAATGCGCGTGTCGGTCCAGCCGCGCTCGAGCATGTACTGCGTGAGCTTGTAGAAGCCGGTGCCGCCGTCGCGCAGATCGGCCGGAGGAATGATGAACCCGTCGTAGTCGCTCCCGAGCGCGACGCAGTCTTCGCCGCCGGCCGCGATCGCGGCCTCGAGGTGATCGATCACCGCGCGTCCGTCACGCACGCTCGGCCCGAGGAACGCAGCGTGAAAGATGACGGCGACCACGCCGCCCGTGTCGGCGACGGCGCGGACCTGCTTTCCGTCGATGTTCCGCCACATCGGATGCACGTCGGCGATCCCGGTGTGCGTGACGATGAGGGGCTTGGTCCTGTCGTGCGCCTCGACGGCGTCCCAGAACGCGCGCGGGCTCGCGTGGGCCAGGTCCACGAAGATCCGCTCCGAGTCGAGCCAGCGAACGAACTCACGGCCGCGCTCGGTCAGGCCCGTGTCCGCGCCGCGGCGGGCGGGGCTCGATGTGGTCCCGAAAATGGAATTCGAGAGATGAACCACGGTGACGCGCGTGATGAGCCCGCCCGGGTTCTCGAACGCGCGGCTCTCGAACGCGTTTCCACCTTGCACCGCGAGCAGCGCGGCGTGCTTGCCGTTCTTCCGGGCGGCCACGAAGTCGGAGTGAGTCCGGACGACCGCGATGTCGGGGCTCTTCTCGAGCGTCGTCTTGAGCGCGCCCACGTTCTCCGCGAACACGTCGGTACGCTTCGCGGAGCGACGCGTGATGTTGGTCGAGATCGACCACATCGCGCCCGTCAGCCCGCCTCCGAGCGCGCGAGGCACATCGAGGTGCCCGAAAAATCGGCCCAGGAGCGGGAAACGATACGAGTGCTGGGCGAGGAGATCGTAGTGATAGAGGCGCGCGGGGATGAACGACTCGACGTGGAGGTCCACGATCTCCGAGCTCCACGCGAGCTCGATGGCGTCGCGCGAGACGCCGACTTCGCGCGCGACCTCTGCCGCGCCACGGCCGAGCACTCTCTCGGCGAGCGAGGTCTCCGCGAGCGGGCCGTGCGTCGCTCTCGCTGCGGTCAACGCGAGACGCCGAACTGCAGCCGGTGACCCGCGAGCACGTCGAGGTCCGAGACGAAACGATCGCCGGTGTGGCGCGCTGCGTACATCTGCCAGCGCGTCTGGGTCGCGCTCACGAAGTGTTCTCGCTGCGAGCTCTCTTCTTCGACGGCGAGCGCGAGATCGCTCTCGGGGTACCCCGCAGGGATGCGCGTGAACGGCACGCTGTAGTGGATCGAGCGCGTCCGGCTGGGCGCGAGAGCGGGCTCGACCTCGACGAGAGGCCCGAGCGGTGTCTGATACTCGGACGTGTCGAACACGTGCGCGCCTTCGGCGACGCGCATGGTGATCTCGACGTCCTCGCTGAGCACGTTCGGATCGATCTCGAGCCGCGCGCCGTTGGCGAGCTCGAGCGATCCGCCCATTGGGCCTACGCGTGCGGTGACGGCGCTGTCGCCGCGTGCATGCGCGGCGGTGGCCGGCGGAGGCGGTGGCGGCTCGGTGTCTGCCGTCGCGGTGTGTGCCTGAGACGTACCGCCGCCGCAGGCTGTGAGCGCCAGCATCAACGCGGCGGCAGTGCGGAGCCCGGCAGAAGTCGCCGTAGGCGCGTGAAGCCCGGCAGAAGTCGCCGTAGGCGCGTGAATCTGCATCGTGTGCCCTCCCGCGCGGCAGCTTACCACTGGCGAGAAGGTTCGCTCGTATGTCGTTGACCGGTGCGCGTCGCGTTTGGCAGGCTCGCCCTCGTGCTCCGCCGACTTCGCGTTCCGCTCGCTCTCGTCGTCGCGGGCCTCGTCGTGGCCGGCCGCGCGTTGGCCGGATGTGGCACGGTCGAACTGGGCGAGAACATCGTCCAGCCGAATACGCAGCTCAGCGAAGACTATTTCTACTGCTTCATCCAGCCAGACGTCATCCAGCCCGCGGGCTGCGCGACGGGAATGGCCGGTGATGTCGGTGGCTGTCACCAGGCGCAGAGCTCGCTGCGGCTCGTCGACTCGACGGGAACCACGCGGCCTTCGTGCACCGGCACCTCGGATCGCGCCTCGACGGTGCGTCTGAGCCCGGGCGCGATCGTGCCGCCCGAGTACATCGACAACTTCCAGCGTGTTCAGTTCACGCTCGGGCCCGACGCCGAGTCGAGCCCGTTCTACCGCCGCCCGACGATGATGGACTCGCATCCCCGCGTCGCCGTCGACGGTCCGCAGATGACGCTGATCCTCAACTGGTTCGGGAGCGCGCTTTGAGCCGGAGTGTCGCTCTGGCGATCCTCGTCGCTCTGTTCGCACTACCGGCCCGCGCGCAGGACGCCGCGACTTCGACCGACCCGAGCGCGTCCGAAGCAACCGCGTCGGCGAGCAGCGACGATGAAGTGCCTCGAGGCGTGTACGCGCGCGTCGTCGTCGATCGAACCGAGCTGCACAGCGGGCCCGGCGACTCGTTTCGCCACGTGTACACGGCGTCGCGCGGCGAGACGTTTCTGATCGTCGAGCGGGGCGCGCGCGGCTACTGGTTTCGCGTCGAGCTCCCCGACGGAACGTTCGCCTGGGTTCAGGGGGATGCCGTGTACACGCACGAGCTCTCCGCCGACGAGGCGCACGCGGGCCAGTTCGCACCGGTTGTCTTTGCGCCGCCTCCGCTTCCGCAGGCGGCCGGCGAGATCTCGTTCAACTTCGGCGCGCTCGGACTCGTCAACGGCTTCATGGCGATCCGACCGGCGTTCTATCTCGCGCCCGAGTTCGGGATCGAGCTCACGCTGGCGGCCGCAGTCGGTGATCGCGGACGACTCCTGATCGGCGCGGCGGGCGGGATCGTGAACGTGTTCCCGCACTCGGTGGTGATCCCCTTCTTCGCGCTGGGGGGCGGTGTCGCATACGGCGATCCGAACGCCGACGCCTTCCTCGTTCGCTCGGGCGCGACGGGCGCGCTCTACGGCGGCGGCGGCCTTCGCTTCGCGTTCCGCTACCGCATCACCCTGCGCCTCGAGGCGCGTCTCTGGGCGTTCTTCGATCAGAACCGTTACGTCGCACAAGAGGAGTACTCCGGTGGGCTCACGGTTTTCTTCTGAGCTGCTCGTCGTGCTGGCGTGCGCGCTCGCGTTCGCGGCGTCGGGCTGCGTCACCGTGCGCCCCGAGCAGCGCGAGTTCCTCGCCGACCCCTCCATGACGTTCGGCTCCGGCGGACAGGCCGAGATGGACCTCGATCACGTGCTCGAGAACCGTGAAGGCACGGCCGGTGCGGCGACGGTCAGCGGAGGCGGCTGCGGGTGCAACTGAGTCGTCAGCGTCGAGCGCTGGTGCTACTCGCGTGCGCAAGCGTGCTCGCGGCGTCGGGAGAAGTGCGCGCGGACGTGGGCGGGCAGGTCAATGCGGGTGCGACGCTCTTCCACGAGGGCTTCGGCGGTCCGCTCGAGATGACCGTCGTGACGCCGAGCGTGAACGGACGCATCGAGCCGATCGAAGAGCTCGCGTTCCGCCTCGGATGGCAGGCGGACGTCGTGAGCGGCGCTTCCGTCGCCGTCGTGGACGCACCCTCCCCCGCGCCCTACGTGATCAGCACGGCGACGCGCCTGAGCGACTTCCGCAACACGTTCTCGGCGGGCACGGAGATCCGCAGCGACTTCGGC
>JAYVCF010000435.1:0-19016 GCA_043750095.1 Deltaproteobacteria bacterium | reverse complement strand
CGAGCGGCAGGCGGAGCCAGAGGTTGGCCGGCTTGATGTCGCGGTGCACGAGGCCCGCGTTGTGCAGCGACGCGAGGCCCGCGCACGTCTCGAGCACGACCGACTTGAGCTCGAAGAGCGACATGAGCTTCGGTGCCGCGTACTGCTTGAGGTCCGCACCGATGAGAAGCTCGAGCACGAGGAAGGGAATGTTCCCCGCTACGCCGCGATCGATGATGTTCGCGACGTTCGGGTGATAGAGCCCGGCGAGCGCCTTGGCCTCCTCGACGAACGAGGTGAGGATGCCCTCGCGCTCGGTCTCGCTCGCGCCCGCGAGCGCGTCGGCCTTGGGGATCTTGAGCACGAACATGCGGTCGCCGCCCGGCTTGCGCACGAGCCAGACGCTTCCGATGCCGCCTTCGCCGAGCGGCTTCAAGAGCTCGTAGCCCTCGATGATCTTCGGCTCCTTCTTCTTCGGCGCAGGCGGCGGCGGCGGTGAGCGCTTCACGGCGCCGCGTACGCCGGCCTCCACGAGCGCGCTGGTCACGGGCCCGAGCGAGGTGAACCAGACATCCAGCATCGAGAGCTCGCGCGCACGAATCGCACGCGCGATCAGCGCAGCCACGCGCGGCGCGTTCTCGCTCGCCGCGCGGCCGAGGGAGTCGTCGGCGCTCTCCTTCGTGGCGCCGTGCAGCGCCTTGACCGGATCGGCGAGCGCTCCGTGCAGACGCTCGGCGGCGAGCACGAGATCGAGACACATCGCTTCGAGGTTCGGCCTCGGCCCCGCAGCGCTCGCAAACCGCGCGAGCCCCGCCGCCAGACCTGCGAGCGCTTGCGCGAGCTCGGTGTCTTCGGCGTGCAGCGCCGTGAGCGCTTCCTCGGCGGGCTTGCCCCACGCCCCATCGTCCGCGCCCGATCCGACGGCGGTCCGGATGTTCTCGGCGAGCGCGCAGCACTTCTCGAGCGCGCCGTCGGCGATCATCGGAAGCGCGGTGGCGATCTGCAGCAGCATCGTCGGCCGATCGATCACGAGCGCCCACCACGCCGCGAAGGGGCCGAGCCAGCGCACGTCGTCCACTTCACCGAGCGCCGTGCCGCGCGTGGTGTCGACGAGGCGCCAGAAGAGCGCCGAGAGAGCCGTCTTCACGTTCGAGGGAAGATCGCGCGAGCCGTCGGCCAAGCCCTCGAGCTTGCGCAGCCAGAGGCAGGTGTCGTGCGCCGTCGGACCGCGTCCCGGACCGAGATCACTGTCTTCGCCGAGCGCGTCGAGCGCGTAGCCACCGAGCCTGAGCGCGAGCACTTCGATGGCGATGTCGGTCTCGTGATCGCTGGTGCCCGTCTGCCTTCGCTCGCGCACGATGTCGAGCAGCTCGGCGGGCGTGCGCGCGATCATCTTCCACGTCTCTTGCAGGTCCGGCTCTTCGATGGGATCGCCGGCCGGTCGCGTCGCGAGCTGCGGGCCCCAGAGACGAAGCGCGAGCGAGCGTGCGCAGCCCTCGAACGCGTTCATGCCCGCCGCACGATGCCGCAGCGAGCCCGAGCCGAGCGCGATGCGCCGTGCTTCTTGGAACGTCGGCGCGAGCGCCTCGGCGAACCGCGCCGCGCGCGCGTCGGCCTCTTCGTCATCGTACTGCGCCGCGAGGCGCACGAGGTTCTCGAGGCCGAGCTCGAGGTCCAGCGGATCGCGCTCGGCCGCATCGAGCGGATCGCTGACCGCCATCACTTCGATCCAGCGACGCCACTCGCCCAGCGAATCGCTCGTCGCGCGCCGCGCCATGTCGCGCAGCTGGCGCAGCGGAGCCTCGATCGCGTTCTGTTGCGTCCCGCGCCGCCAGAGCGTACCGAGGCCGCGCGCGAGCGCACGCGCCGAGATGGCACCGCCGTCGCCGTTGAAGACGCGCTGCGCGACACGGTCCCAGAGGTCGCGCTTCTCGAAGAAGAGATAAGGCGTAGCGGCCGCGACCGCAGCGAGCGTGCCCGGGTCCACGTCGCTCGCATCGATGATCTGGACGAGCTGCGCGTTGTAGACCTTGAGCCGCTCGGCGGGCAGCGACGCGAACGCGGTGGTCGCGCGCTGACGCAAGAGCGGCGTGTTGCCGAGCGCCCAGTCCATCAGCGTGGCCTCGAGCTGCTCCATCGCGCCCGTCAGTCGACCGAGCGCGCGGGCGGCGTGCACCCAGACGAGCGGCTCGGGATGCAGGAGCAGTGGCTGCAGGATCTGCAGCGTGCGACCGACGAGCTCGGGGTCGGCCGTCACGGGCATGCCGCGCACGCTCACCTCGAGGCAGCGCGCCGCCAGCACGCGACCGCGAAGCGATCCGTGCGCGGGCGTGGCGATCACCGCGTCGAAGGTCTTCTCGGAGGCCCAGATCCAGGGGCCGAGCTCGGGGATGGCCATCGCACTGGCGCCGGCCTCCCAGAGCAGGATCTCCATGCGCGCCGCGGCGGCCCCGTTCTCCGGAAGGCCGAGCCGATCGCCGGTGCCGATGAGCGGTGCGCACGCGAGCGCGTCGAGAAGCGGTCCTTCGACGACGCGGTCGCGCGCGACGTGGACCACGTCCTCGCGCACGTTCTTCTGTGTCGCGGCGATGGCGAGCAGGCGCGAGAGGCGCGCATCCCGCCGCGCCGCGTTCGACGTGCACCAGATGAAGACGATGTCGCCCGTCGGTGTTCCGAAGAGCTGGCCGAGATCGCTGACGCCCTGCTGCGAGCGTGTCAGCGTCGGGAGCGCGCGATCGATCACGTCGGCGGCCGTGGCGGCTTCCGCGGGGATGGGGACCGAGCGATCGTATCCGCCCGAGTGCCATCGCGTGTGCAGCCCGTGCGCGAGCGAGGGCGTGCTGGTGAGCGCTAGCGAGAGCGAGGAGAGCGCTTCGGTGACTTGCGGCGGCAGCATCTCGCGTGGGAAGCGTACACCGCGCGCGGCGCAGGCCGAAAGAACGCGTGCTAGGTTCGCGCGCGATGTCTTGCCGGCGCACCTTTCTATCCGTCGCTCTCTGGCTGGGCGGGCTCGCCCTCCTCGCACCAGGCTGCGATTGCGGCGGCGGCGACGAGCACGCGGGGCACGCGGAGGGAACGGGCGAGCACGAGGGCGAAGCGGTTGGCGAGGGAACGGCGCCCGACGAGCACGTCGCGCCGGCGCACGCCGTGGGCCCGCTCGGCTGGACCGCCGTGGTCGAGAGCGAGACCGACGACGACGAGTACATCGAGCACCGCCTGCTGATGTGGCGCACCGGCCCCGCGACCGGCGATCGGCCCGAGACGATGGACGAGGTCGGCCACTTCTCGAACTGGGCGGGCGACTACACCCTCTACGTCGCCAGCAACGAGGAAGCCGACGCACGCCCGCTCACGCTGCTCGGAGTCCGCGGCGCTTGCGAGACCACGGCCACGCGCGCGCTGCACCTGCGCGTGACCTTCGATCCGCACCACGGCGGCGACGAAGAGCGGCTCTACGACGCGCTCGAGTTCGAAGGGTGCCCCGGGCCCTACGCGTTCGGCGCCGAAGGATCCGTCGCGCTGACGGAGCTCTCGACGCGCACGATGGAGACGCCCCCCGAAGAGATCGCGGCGGCGGTGCACGATCGTGAAGCGGCGATCACCCTGGAGTCTGGAGACGAGCCGATGCGCCTCGTCGGCCGCGAGATCCCCGAGCTCCACGTCTGGGTGCTCTCGGGATGGGAGACCTACGTCGTCCGCGGCACGACCATCGTCGCGCACACCGAAGCCAACGCGATCGGCGCGCTCACGATCGGGGATCGCACGATGCTCCTCATGCGCGGCGACGACGGCCCCGTGCTTCGTGTCCCCGGTGAGGATCGACTCGAGAGCGTGAATCCCGACGCCGATCCATCGGCGCCCGCGGACGCACACGAAGACGGCCACGAGCCCGAGCACCCCTGATGCGACCCGGGTGGGTGGTCCTCGCGCTCGCGCTCGTCCCCGCTTGCGGCAGCGCCTTCGGCGTCGAGCAGTATCGCGAGGGGCTGCCCGCGAGCGATCTCTCGATTCGCCTCGTCGCCGACGACACGCACGAAGCCGAGACCACGCTGCCGCGCATCGGCACGGACGAACCGATCGCACTCGCCGCGGGCACCATCGTGAGCGCCGCGCAGATCGAGCACGTGCGCCTGCTCGACGCGGCCGAAGGAAACCGTGTGCTGGTGATCGTGTTGCGCGACGAAGGGCGCGACCGACTTCGCGAGGCCACTACCGACGCAGAGGGTCGGCGACTCGCGATCGTCGCTGGCGAGCGCGTGATCGCAGCACCGACCGTGCGCGGCCCGCTCACCGAGAGCGAGGCCTACGTGTCCGTCCCCGCCGAGCACCTCGAGAGCGCGTTCGCCTCGATGACCGCGCACTAGCGGTTCGAAAGTCGCGAGGTCGACGCGTTCGCCCTACCATCGCGGTCATGGATCGAGACGCGTTCCGCGAAGCGCTGCTCACCGCGATGGAGCAGAAGCAGCACTGGGCTTGGCCGCTCTTCACCTCGGGCGCGGTGAAGAAGGAGCGCCTCCACGTGCACCTCGAGCAGGAGTGGGAGGTCTTCGTGCGGGACTTTCCGGTCCTCGTCGGACGCGCCTACGTGCAGTGCCCCATCGCGCTCGTGCGGCGCGAGCTGGCCGAGAACCTCTACGAGGAAGAGACCGGCGGCCTGCACGCGGGGCGGCCGCATCCGGAGCTCTTCATGGAGTACCCGCGTGGGCTCGGCTTCGATCTCGCGCGCTTCGAGCGCGTGGTGTTGCTCCCCGGTGCGGCCGCGTATCGATCGTTTCTCGACGACGCCACGCAGCATCGCGGCTGGGCTGTCGCGACGGCCGTGATGACGCTCTTCGTCGAAGGCACGCCGCACGAGCGCGCGCTCTTCGATCCCAACGCTGCGCCACGCCCCGAGCCGCCGCTCGAGCAGCATCCGCTCGTCGTGCACTACGGCCTACCGCTCGAGAGCCTCGCACTGACGAAGGCGCATCGCGGCGTCGAGGGCGATCACCGCAAGGCAGCCTGGACGATGATGCTCGATCACGTGCCCGACACCGATCGTGGCGCAGTCGTCGCAGCGATGCGCGAGGCCGTGCGCCGCTGGATCGACTACCGAGACGACGTGGCGATCCTCTGCGGGCTGGCGCGCAACGCGGCGTGAGGCGCTACTTCGCGGCGGCGTTCTTCTGGCGCAGACGCGAGTGCGAGCGCCCGTAGCCGAAGTACACGCCGAAGCCGATCACGAGCCAGACCAGCAAGCGCAGCCAGGTGTCGGGCGGAAGCCCGATCATCACGTAGGCGCAGCTGAGCGCGCCGAGGATCCCGACGACCCAGGGTGCAGGCACCTTGAACGGCCGCGGCTGGTTCGGGTTGCTACGTCGAAGAAGAGGCACCCCGAGACAGACGAGCACGAACGCGAGCAGCGTCCCGATGGAGACGAGCTCTCCGACGATGTGCATGGGAAGCGAGCCGCCCGCGATCGCCACGAACACGCCCGTCACCACCGTCGCGATGTGCGGCGTCTTGTACTTGGCGTGCGTCCTCTCGAACCAGGGGAGCAGGCCGTCCTTGCTCATCGCGTAGAACACGCGCGTCTGGCCCAGCATCATCACGAGGATCACGCTCGTGAGTCCCGAGAGAGCGCCCAGCTTGATGAAGAAGGTGAACGTGTTCGCCCCGCCCTCGCTCCATCCGCGCAGCTCCACGATCCGGTTGATGCCCACCGCGATCGGCGCGGGCACGGCCAGCTCGCGATAGTCGACGACGCCCGTGAGCGTGACCGCGACCAGGATGTACAGCACCGTGCAGATGGCGAGCGATCCGAGGATGCCGATCGGCAGATCACGCTGCGGATTGCGCGCTTCCTGCGCCGTGGTCGAGACGGCGTCGAACCCGATGTACGCGAAGAAGACGACGCCCGCGCCCGTGAGCACGCCGCCCATGCCCCAGCCGTAGCGCGAGGGTGAGTAGCCGACGATCGCGTGGAGCAAGCCGTCGAGCGGCGACCAGTCCGCGCTCGGCAGCGGCACGGGCTCGGGCACGAGCGCGGCGAGCCCCGATGCGTGCGGGTTCACGAAGAGGTGATCGCCCGTCACGAGGCCGATGCCGAGCAAGATGAAGATGCAGACGATCGTGACCTTCACGACGACGATGAGGTTGTTCACCCACGCGCTCTCGCTGATGCCGCGATAGAGCACCATCGCGCAGCCGATCGAGACGACGGTCGCCGGGATGTTCCAGAAGCCGTGCACATCAGAGCCGTCGGCGAGCGTCACCGTCTCGAAGGGGCCCTTGGTGAACATGAGCACCGCATCGGACAGGTGGAAGATCCCACCCGGAAAGAGGTGATCGAGCGAGGCGAAGACCTGCACGAAGTACCCCGACCAGGCGATCGAGACGACGACGGCGCCGAACGCGTACTCGAGCACGAGATCCCAGCCGATGATCCAGGCGATGAGCTCGCCCATGGTCGTGTACGCGTAGGCGTAGGCCGAGCCCGCGACCGGGATCATCGAGGCGAGCTCCGCGTAACAGAGCCCCGCGAACGTGCAGAGGATGCCGCCGATCACGAACGAGTAGGCGATGCCCGGCCCCGCGTAGTTCGCCGCCGCCGCGCCGGTCAGCGAGAAGATGCCGGCGCCGATGATCGCGCCGATGCCGAGCATCGTGAGGTGGATCGCGCCGAGCGAGCGCTTCAGGCCGTGTCCGCCCTCGGCCACGTTCGGATCGTTGGCCTCGCGGACGACGCTCTCGAGATCTTTCTTCGCGAACAGGCTCATCGTCGACTCCCCAGGGCTGATCGGCCGCGCATCTAAGCCCGGAAGGGATCGATCGCGCAAGCCGCGCGCCAGACGGTTTCTCGCGCTCGACCACGAGTGCCTCTAGGGTCCGCGCCGTGAGGCGGATCGTCACGACCTGCGTGCTCGTGCTCACGCTCTGCGCGTCCGCCGCGCGGGCGGACGTACCCACGAGCGCCGCTCCGAGCGTGGACGATCCCAACGGCTTCTGCGCGAACCGCGGTCCCGACTGTCTCACGCGCTTTCCGCAAGTCGTGATCCGGCTCCACGCGGGGCTCGGTGTGTTCCTGAACGGCGGCGCGGTCAGCACGACGATCGTGCCCAACCTCTTCGAGCACGCGCGGCTCTCCGCGCAGCTCGGAGGGGAGGTCGGCATCCGTCCCTTCCGCGGGGGCACGATGATCAGCGTCATCCTCGCGGGCCAAGCCGCGACGGGCGCGGTCGTCGGCACGCTCGGGCTCTCGCTCGAGTACGACCTCGCGTACATCTGGGATCGAAACCCCAACCGCGACTTCGCGCTCGCCATCGGCGGCGCGCTCGCGATCGACTACGCGCACACCACCACGACGAGCGCGGCCGGCATCACTTGGCCCTACGATCTCCTGCGTCCGGACTGGCGCGCGTACGCCGAGCTGCGAATCCGCGCGAGCGCGCGCGAGCGCTGGCTGGTGCGTGCGCAGATCGTGACGGGCTTCGACGACGTGCTCGACATCGCGTCGTTCACGCTGTGTGGAGGCTATGTCTTCGAGGCTCTCTAAGAGCGCTTGGTTCTTGGTGCTCTCGCTGGTCGGCTGCGCCGATCACCAGCCGAGCCCCGATCCCGGTGCGCTCCCCGTCTGCACGCCGACGGAGATGCTCGACGGCGAGCCCGCGGTCTGGGGATGGGCCGATCTCCACACGCACCCCGCGACCGAGCTCGCGTTCGAAGAGCGCCTGATCTGGGGCTCCGCCCTGCAGCACGTCGACGTGATCTCGCCCAACGTTCTGCCCGCGATCGATCCGCCCTGCAGCGTCGAGACGCACCATCGCGACAGCAGCTCGCCGCTCGATCGCACGGCGCACTCGCAGATCATGGCGCTCCTGAACCAGCAGGCGCAGTACCTGCACGCGCCGATCGGAACCATCACGCCGCGCGCAGCGCATCTCTCGGCGTGGCCCAACGGGCGCGACGTGCTGCACCAGGAGATGCAGCTCTCGTCGCTGCGGCGCGCGTACGAGGGCGGTCAGCGCGTGCTCTTCGCCAGCACCACCGACAGCCAGGTGCTCGCACAGCTCCTGAAGGGCCCGCTCTTTCCGGACCTCTTCCTGCCGACGTCGACCTACGACGAGGACAGCGCGATCCGACAGCTCGATCGAATCCGCGAGATGGTGAGCGAGCAGAGCCACTGGATGGAGATCGCGGACAGCCCGGCGAGCGCGCGTCGGATCATCGAGGCCGGCCGCATGGCGGTGATCCTCTCACTCGAGATGGACTCGCTCTCGTCGGCGGCGGTGCTGCGCATGATCGATCGCGGCGTGCGGCACGTGATCCCCGTGCACCTCATCGACAACGCGCAGGGCGGCACGGCAGCCAACGGAGACATCTTCGACTCGGAGAGCGCGTACATGAGCGAGCTCTTCGATCCGAACCAGCGCCTTCGCTTCTTCGAGGTCGAGCGAACGCCGAGCATCTTGTTCCAGCTACCGCGGCCGATCCTCGGCGCGTCGGGGCCCGCACCGCTGCCGATCTACGCCGATCTCCAGCCCATCCCCTACGACTGGTACCAACGCCTCGCGTACGAGGACACCTGCATGTGCTCCGCGCTCTCGGCGCCGACGCTCCACGCGTGGGACGACATGGGCCACGCGAACCGACGCGGCCTCAGCGCAGACGGACGCGCGCTGGTGCGCACGCTGCTCGAGCGCGGCGTCATGGTGGACGTCTCGCACATGGGCGTGCACTCGACCGAGGACGCGCTCTGCATCGCGGCGGAAGTGAACCGGCCGCTGCTCGCATCCCACGGCGGCGTCGGAGCCGCGACGGGACCGATCGGCAGCGAGCGCGAGCTCGATCACGGCCAAGCGGTTCGACTCGCGAACGGCGGCGGCATCCTCGGCCTCGGCACGGGCGGCGAGTTCCACGAGCAGACGCTCTTCACGCAGAGCGCCGGAACGCTCGTGACGCTGCACACCGTGCGGCACGGGCCGCGCGTCGTCTCCGAGGCCTGCGTCGAGTCGACCTGGTTCGGTGCGAGCGATGCATCGTGCGCGCGGCCCCTCGCGATCACGTCACCTCGCGATGGGATTCCCATCGAGCACATCGAGGTCCGCGTCACGGCGCCGACGGGATCGCGCTGCACCACGAGCACGGCGCGCTGGTTCGCGCAGATCTCGCTCACGAGGCCGGGCAGACCCTGCGGCACCAGCGTTCCGACCACCGTACAGGCGCTGTTCGCCGCGCAGGCAGACGGATCGTGCGTCGCGCGCGTGGCCATGCCCGTGGCCGTGATCGACGCGGCCGGGCCGCCACTCTGCAGCTCCGCGACCGTCGATCGCCACTACGACGCGAGCGACATCTGCAGCGTCGACCTCTCGGAGATCGACCCTGCGACGTGTCAGGCCGGGGGTACGCCCGTGCCGATCGCGACGGCGAGCGCGAGCGTGATCGACACCAGCGGCACGACGCACATGCTCGCGTCTGCGAGCGGCACGCCGACCTGGACGAGCGGGGGCGCCTCGCTCTACGTGCGCACGGAGGTCGATCCGCGCCTCGACGACGCCTCGATGATTCGCATCGGCCTCTCGCTGATCGGCCCGGAGATCCCCAGCGCCGCGCCCTCGTCGGACGGCTACGACGTCTGCGTGCGGCCGCGCGTCTGCGCTGGCGATCCGAGCTCGTGTTCGTGCACGCCGCTGACGTTCACGACCAACGACACCGACTGCGGCGCGGGCTGGCTCTCGCTCGATCACCGAGGCGACTGGCCGAGGGACGGCCTGGTCCAGCTCTATCTGACGCTGCCTTCCGGCGTCAGGGCTGGCGAGATCTGCGGCCTCGATCTCGCGCTGCTCGGCGACGGACCTCCCATCACACCCACCTTCGACGTCGCGACGATCGAGTCGATCCACGATCCCATCTCGCTCTGGGCGGCGGGCTACGACGCCATCGAACAGGATCTCTTCGCGGGTGAGCCGGGGCGCATCGCGTTCGGAACCGACATGAACGGCCTCGCGACCCAGTTCGCCACCGCCTTCTCGAGCCCCACCGACGTCATGCTCGCGGCCCACGGCTGCGCGACGCCGCACCTCACGCAGATGAGCGTCGATCGCCAGCCGCTGCGTCTCGAAGATCGCGGGCTCGGCACCTACGGAATGCTGACCGATGTGCTGGCGACGATCGACGCGCATCCGACGCCGGATCTCGACGCCGCCACGGCGCGACGCGTGATCGACTCGATGTTCTTCTCGGCCGAGCAGGTGCT
Organism: Deltaproteobacteria bacterium; assembly: GCA_043750095.1. GTDB lineage: Bacteria > Myxococcota_A > Polyangia > Polyangiales > Sandaracinaceae > JBBSAT01. The sequence goes on along the minus strand of JAYVCF010000435.1, from coordinate 8,803 downwards.
GCGGTTCTGGGAGCGCGTACAAGGATCGCGGCCCACGCCGCCGACGCCGAGGTGCTCGCCATGAAGTGGGTTGCGGTGGTCGCCGTCGCGCTCGCGCAGCTGATCGCCTCGGTCGCTCTCGCGCAGTCGCCCTCGGCCGATCCGCTCTTCGCCGACGACGGGACGTGTCGCACGAGCGGCGAGCAGCACGTGCACTCGGGCTACTTCGCGACGCTGGGTGCCTCGCGCCACGACGTCGAGGTCGAGACGACGCTCGCGACGAACGGTGACCTCTACGGCGGCACGCTCCGTGCGGCGGCGAGGCTGCATCGAATCGATGCGTACTGGTCGTTGATCGCGGGCCTCGCGACCGGCGTCGCGTATCGAAGCTCGCTCGACACCGCGATCGCCTCCACACCGATCCTCGAGCTCGGCCTCTCGGCGCGCAGCAACTGCGACCAGTACCTGATTGGGAGCACCGTTCTCTACGCGCCCGCCACCGGATCGGTGGGCAGCCCGCACGAGTGGCAGACGACGCTGTCCGCGGTGCCGACCCTCGGGCCCTGGAGCGGAACCACGTTCATGCCGCGCGCAGACCTCGGCGCGCTGCTCTTCTCGTTCGACACCAGCATGCGGACCAACGACGGCGACGCGTTCGTGCTGCTGCGCTTCCGATTCCGCGCGGGCGCGGCGCAGGTAGGCTCGCAGTTCGGCACGCTCCTCGGCTTCGTGGGCGCGCTCGCCATCGACATCGGCTTCGCGGTTCGCCGCATCGAGCACGTGAAGCTCAACCTCGCGATCGGCGTGCGCGGCGAGTTCGATCTCTCGAGCTTCTGGCCCGCCAACGCCGTCGCCCCGCTCGCGCTGGTCGTGCCCCTCCGCTGGTCCCCCGATCGCGCGATCTCGTTGGAGATCTGGGCCGGCTTCGTGGGCTTCGCGGTGAACACCTCCGCCGACCTCCCACCGAACGGCGCGGCGGGCGGCCTGAGCGTGATCAACTCGATCGATCTCTGACGCGCCAGTCAGCTCAACACGCGCGCATCGGCGATGGCCAGCGACGCATCGAGCGCGTCGATCGCTTCGTCGAGCTGCGCGTCGTCGATGATCAGCGGCGGCGCGATCACGAGGTGCGAGATCCAGCCGAGCACGGACACGCCGCGCTTCATGAGATCCCCCGTGACCTCGTCGACCACGGTGACCTTGCGATCGATCTTGTCCTTGGGCGTGTTGAAGGGCTTCTTCGACTCGCGGTTCTCGACCAGCTCGACGGCCCAGAACAACCCGAGGCCGCGCACGTCGCCGATCGACGGGTGCTTCGCCATCAGGCCGCGCAGCTTCTCGCCCATCTTCGCGCCCATCACCCTCGAACGCTCCAGCAAGTTCAAGCGCTTGTACTCGTCGATCGCCGCGAGCGCGGGCGCGAGCGTGAGCGGGTGCGCCTCGTAGGTGTGACCGTGCGCGAAGAAGTGATCGTCGAAGTGATCGGCGATCGCGCGCGTCGTCGCGCACACGCCGAGCGGCGACATCGCGTTGGTAATGCCCTTGGCCGTGACCAGGATGTCGGGCTCGACACCCCAGTGCTCGACCGCGAACCAGGTCCCCGTACGGCCCCAGCCCGTCATCACCTCGTCGGCGATCAAGAGCACGCCGCGCTCCTTACAGAGCTTGGCGAGCTTGGGGAGATACTCTTTCGGCGGCACGAGGACGCCGTTGGTCCCGACGATCGGCTCGACGATGACCGCCGCGACGTCGTTCTCGCGATCGATCATGTACGAGAAGTAGTCGGCGCACGCCGTGTTGCACTCGGGGTAGGTGCGGCCGATCGGGCAGCGATAGCAGTTCACCTCGGGGCCGTGCAGGACCCAGGGCACCACGCCGCTCGGCTCCGCGAACCAGCGGCGAAAGTCTCCCGTCGCCGCGACCGAGGCCGACGTGGCGCCGTGGTAGCTCGTGTAGCGCGCGATGATCTTGTTCTTGCCCGTGTACATGCGCGCGATCTTGATCGCGGCCTCGTTCGCCTCGGTGCCGCTCGTCGCGTAGAAGAACTTGTCGATGCCCTTGGGCATGAGCGGCAAGAGCTTCTCGGCGAGATCCGCGCGCACGTCGCACGCGTACGCGGGGCTGATGAACGCCAGCTCCTGGGCCTGCTTGCAGATGGCGTCGATGACCGCCTGGTTCTGGTGGCCGAGGTTCGAGCAGATCAGCTGCGAAGAGAGATCGAGGTAGCGCTTGCCGGACTTGTCCCAGAAGTAGACGCCCTCGGCCTTGGTGATGTGGAGAGGCTTCCATCCACGCTGATAGCGCCAGGTGCCGTAGGTGTACTTGCTGGTGATCGCACTGACGTCACGCTCGCTCATCGCTCAGCCCTCCGCTGCCGCGGTCGTCTTCACGCCGCTCATCTTCATCCCGATCGTGTAGACGGCCGCGGCGATGCCGAAGCCGATGAACCACGCATACGAGTACCAGCTCGTGAAGAAGCTCGGCACCGACTCGACCACGTGGATCGCCTGCAAGAACCCGGGCACGTTCGGTGCGACACCGGCGACCAGCGCGATCACCGCCCAGCGGTTCACGCCGCCCTGGTATTCGTAGATCCCGCCGTGTCGATAGAGGTCGTCGACGACGAGGTGCCGCTTCCGCACCAGCCAGTAGTCGGCGACCATGATTCCGCCGATGGGACCGAGAAGCGCGCCGTAGCCGTTGAGCCACCCGAACACGTAATTGTTCGTCAGGTTCCACGGCATGATCAGCATGCCGATCGCGGCCGTGATGAAGCCGCCCATGCGATAGCTGATTCGCTTCGGCGCGAGGTTCGAGAAGTCGTTCGCCGGCGAGACCACGTTGGCCGCGATGTTCATCGAGAGCGTCGCGAGCGCGATGACGGCCAAGCCCACGACGACGGCGATGTCGGAGGGCAAGCTCGCGATCACGTCGTTGGGGTTCCAGATCCCCGTGCCGCTCGCGACGGCAGCGCCGATGAACGAGACGTAGGCCATCGTCGTCGGCAGGCCGAGCGTCTGACCGACGATCTGAGCGCGCTGGCTCTTCACGAAGCGCGAGAAGTCCGGGATGTTGAGCGCGAGCGTCGCCCAAAACCCGACCATGCCGGTGAGGAAGGGCCCGAACTGATCCCAGAACGCCGCGCCTTCGAGTCCCTCTTGGTGCATCGTGTCGCCGCTGCCGTGCGTCATCCACGACCAGGCGAGCAGCGCGGTGCCGCCGATCAGGAGAAGCGGCGCGGCGAGCGACTCGAGCCACTTGATCGACTCGACGCCGCGATGGATGAAGTAGACGTTCAGGAGCCAGAACGCGAAGAAGCATCCGAACGAGAGCGCGTCGATCCCGAGCACGGGCAGCGGCTCGCCGCCCTCGACGCCGAAGTGGTGGAAGATCGCAGCGAGCGAGCCGCCGCCGATCCAGGCCTGGATCCCGAACCATCCACACGCGACGAGAGCGCGCGCGAGCGCAGGAATGTTCGCGCCCCGGATCCCGAACGAAGCGCGCGCGAAGACCGGGAACGGGATCCCGTAGGCCGTGCCTGCGTGTGCGTTGAGCACCATCGGCACCAGGACGATCAAGTTCCCGAGCAGCACCGTGCCGACGGCCTGACCGACGGACATGTGCGCGCGGATCATGTCGGCCGCGAGCATGTACGTCGGAATGCACACGCTCATCGCGACCCAGAGCGCAGTGACGTGCCAGACGTTCCACGTACGCTTCTCGGGCGGCGTGGGCGCGAGATCTTCGTTCCAGAGATCGGAGCTGTGCGAAGTCGAGGAAGGCTCGCTCATCGATACGTTCGCACGCTCGCACGCAAAACCGCGTGCCACAAGATCCTCTCGACGACGTCGTCAGAACCGGCGCCGAAGCGGTCACGGCACCAGCACGAGCTTGCCCACGGTCTTGCCCGACTCGATGTCGCGATGCGCGCGCGCGACCTCTTCGAGCGGATACGCCTCGACCGGCGGGGGCACGAAGGTGCCGTCCTCGAGGCACTCGGCGAGCAGCGTCATCCCCTCGCGAAGGATGTCCATGCGATCGAAGAGGTAGCTGAGGTTGAACGCCAGCACGCTCCGGCTCTTCTGCGTCATGTCGAGCGGATCGAAGCGCGGCGTGCGCACGTAGTCGACGGCGAGCTTGAGCCAGCTCGGGCGGCCGCCGGTCTTGGGCATCATCGCGGCGAAGCCGTACACGACGAGCTTTCCTGGGCGCGCGAGGTGCCCGTAGCTGGCCTTCAGCGTCGAGACGCCGTTCGCGTCGAGGATGTGATCGAACCCCTTCGGCGCGATCGCCTCGGCGCGTCGCCAGAGATCTTCGCGAGACTTGTCGATCACGTGATCGCAGCCGAGCTGCGTGCAGAGCGCGACCTTGTGCGCGCCGCCGACGACACCGGTGACCTCGCAGCCCGCGCGCTTGGCGAGCTGGATCGCGGCGGTCCCGACACCGCCCGCCGCCGAGTGCACGAGCATGCGATCACCGCGGCGCGGATGCGCGAGCACGTGCAGCGCGAAGTACGCCGTGAGGAACACCGCCGGGAGCGCGGCGCCTTCTGCGAACGAGAGCGACGACGGCAGCGCGAACACCTGAGCGCGCGACACCGCGATGGCCGACGCGTAGCCGCCGAAGAGCGTGACCGCGACGACGCGCGCGCCGATCTCGAGATCGCGCACACCCGATCCGATCGCGCGTACCGTGCCCGCCACCTCGAAGCCCGGCGTGATGGGCCAACCGACGAGCTCGCGCGCCGAAGAATAGAGGCCCATGCGCACGATCACGTCGGCGTAGTTCACGCCCGCCGCAGCGACGTCGATCACGACCTCGTCGGAGCGAGGCTCATGAAGCGTGGCCGTCTCCACGCGGAGCTCGTCGTACGAGCCGGCGCGGTGGATCACGACTTTTCGGAGGCTCGTCACGTTCTCGCGGCCCGGGTGTAGCAGAGCCGTGCTACACGGCGCCCCATGACGACCGCCGCCACCGTCGATGTCCCGGGCCAGACCGTCTCTCTCGGAGACGTCACCTACAAGATCCAGCCCCTCGCGGAGGACACGTTCACCGTGCTCGTGGCCGGCGTTCCCGTCGGACGCATCGTGTACACGTGGGGCGCGGCCAACGGCGTGGCCGAGAGCGAGACGGTCACCGAGGACACGATGTACGCGATCGCCGAGGCCTGGTTCGCCGCGACCGCGGGCTGACTCACGCGCCGCGCGCGAGCGCTCGTGCGACCTTGGGCTCCAGCGTGCCTCAGAGGTTGAACGTGCCGCGACGGAGGAACTTGCCGTCGCCCGCCTTGCCGAGGAACTTCCCGTCCTTCGCGAGCACCTTGCCTCGCTGCATCACCACGCTCGGAAAGCCGGTGACCTCGCGACCCTCGAGTGGTGAGTAGTCGACGCGCATGTGAAGCGTCTTGACCGAGAGCGTGTGCTTCTTCTCCGGATCCCAGACGACGAGATCTGCGTCCGCGCCGACGGCCATCGTTCCCTTGCGCGGATACAGGCCGAAGATCTTCGCAGGTGCCGTCGAGGTGATCTCGACGAAGCGGTTCATCGAGATCCTTCCCTGACGCACGCCCTCCCACAAGAGATAGAGGCGCGTCTCGACGCCGGGCATGCCGTTGGGGACCTTCGCGAAGCTGTCGCGGCCGAGCTCTTTCTGATCCTTGAAGCAGAAGGGGCAGTGATCGGTGGCGACCACTTGGAGGTCGTAGTTGCGCAGCCCACGCCAGAGATGATCGTGATGAAACGCGGGCCGGAGAGGCGGCGTGCAGATGTACTTCGCGCCCTCGAACTCGCCCTCCCCCACGCCCGGCGTGCCGCGCAGGAGCTCGTCCGACATGAAGAGGTACTGCGGGCACGTCTCTGCGTACGCGGGCAGGCCGCGATCGCGCGCCTCCATCACACGCTGGAGCGCGCGCTCCGCCGAGAGATGCACCATGTACACGGGCACGCCCGCCATCTCGGCCAGCGCGATCGCACGCTCGGTGCCCGTCGCCTCCGCGACCTGAGGACGCGTGAGCGCGTGATAGATGGGCGCCGTGTGGCCCTTCGCGATGGCGCGCTCCACCAGCACGTCGATGGGCAAGCCCGTCTCGGCGTGCATCGTGATCAGCGCGCCGAGCTCGCCCGCGCGCAGCATCGCGCGGAAGATCGACTGGTCGTCGAGCAAGAGCACGCCCGGGTACGCCATGAAGAGCTTGAAGCTCGTCACGCCCTCTCGAACGATGTCGGCCATGTCGGCGAGCGAGCCTGGCGGAAGATCGGTCGCGATCATGTGGAACGCGTAGTCGGTCGCGGCCTTGCCCTCGGCCTTCTGGTGCCAGGTGTCGAGCGCCTGCTTGAGCGTGCCGCCCTTCTGCTGGATGGCGAAGTCGATCAGCGTGGTGGTGCCGCCGTGCGCGGCCGCGATCGTCCCGCTCTCGAAGTCGTCCGACGACGTGGTGCCGCCGAAGGGCATGTCCATGTGCGTGTGCGCGTCGATGCCGCCGGGAAAGACGTACTTGCCCTTGGCGTCGATCGTCTCGTCGAAGTCGCCCGCGAACTCTTTCGCGACGCCGGCGATCTTTCCGTCTTCCACGAGCACGTCGGCCACGTACGTGTCGGTCGCCGTGAGAACCGTGCCGCCTTTGATCAGCGTGCGCATGGCGATCTCAAATGTCCTTCACCATGTCGCCGTAGGCGTCCGGCCGGCGGTCTCGGTAGAACTGCCAGGTGCGGCGCACCTCCTCGATCATGTCGAGGTCGAGATCGGCGACGACCAGCTCGTCGTTGTCTTCCGAGGCCGTCGCGACGAACTGACCGCGCGGGTTCACGAAGTAGCTCGTGCCGTAGAACTTGCCGATGTTCCAGGGCGCCTCGGTGCCGACGCGGTTGCTGGCCGCGACGTAGTAGCCGTTCGCGACCGCGTGCGCGGGCTGCTCGAGCTTCCAGAGATATTGCGACAAGCCCGCGACCGTCGCCGAGGGGTTGAACACGATCTCGGCGCCGTGCAGGCCGAGGATGCGCGCGCCCTCGGGGAAGTGGCGGTCGTAACAGATGTACGCGCCGATGGTGATCCCGCTCGAGAGCTTGAACACCGGATACCCGAGGTTGCCGGGCTTGAAATAGAACTTCTCCCAGAAGCCCGACGTCTGCGGGATGTGCGTCTTTCGGTACTTGCCGAGGTACGTGCCGTCGTGGTCGAGGATCGCGGCGGTGTTGTAGTAGACGCCGGCCTGCTCGCGCTCGTAGATGGGAACGACCATCGCCATCCCGTACTTCTTCGCGTACGGCATCATCGCTTCCACCGTCGGACCCGGACACGCCTCGGCCGCCTCGTACCAGCGCTTGTCCTGTCCCGGACAGAAGTAAGGCCCGTTGAAGATCTCCTGGAGGCCCAGGATCTTCACGCCTTTCTTACCGGCGTCTTCGATGAAGGGGATGTGCTTATCGAACATCGCCTTCTGGATCTCGGCGACGGGCCGCGACTCGTCGTTGATGACGTTGCTGCACTGGATGAGCCCACACTTGACCGTTCGTGATGCCGGGCGCGTCATGATCCCTCCGTTGACGAAAATCGAGAGCGGCGACTCTCTCACGATGCCGCCAAGACCTACAAGACGCGCGCACGCGAGAGAACACGCCCACCGCGCGCGCCCGTGTGTTTGCCGTCCTTCACGGTCCACGCACCGTTGACGAACACGTGCGAGAGGCCCGTCGGATGGTTGCGCGGATCCGCGTACGTCGCGCGGTCGTGCATGTTCGCGGCGTCGAGCACCAGCACGTCTGCTTTCGCACCGACGCGGAGCTCGCCGCGATCGGCCATGCCGAGCTTCTTCGCGACCATGCCCGTCATCTTGTGGATGGCCGTCTCGAGCGAGAACAGCTTCCGCTCGCGCACGTAGTGCTCGATCACGCGCGGATACGTTCCGTACGAGCGCGGATGCGGCTTGCCCTCGCGCTGCGGAAAGCCGTCGCTGCCGATCATCGTCATGGGGTGCGACATGACCGTCTCGACGTCGGTCTCGCTCATCACGTGCGCGATGGCGGCGACGGCGAGATCTTCCTCGACCAGGAGGTCGAGCATCATGTCGTACATGCGCTGCCCGCGCTTCCTCGCGATGGCCGCGAGCGTCATGCCTTCGTACTCGTGACGGTTGCGCACCGAGCTCACCACCACGAGACGACTCAGCCCGATGATCATGAAGGGCAGGATCCAGTGCTTCGGAAACCAGCTGTCGAGCACGTCCGGCATGTGCACGAGCTTGAGCATCCGCTTCTTGCTGTCGACGATGATCTTCTTGCGCGTCTCGGGATCGCGCAGGCGCTCGAGCGTCTTTTCTTGTGAGCCCTCGAAGGCCCAGAGCGGCAAGATCATCGCGCTCAGCACGGTCGAGCCCGCCGCATACGGATAGACGTCGCTGTGCACGTCGATCCCGCTCGCGCGCGCCTCGTCGACCATCGCGAGCGTCTTCTTCACCTTGCCCCAGTTCCAGCGACCGGCGGCCTTGTGGTGCGAGATCTGGACGCTGACCTTGGCCTCGCGCCCGATGCGCAGCGTCTCTTCGACCGACTGCACGAGCTTGCCGCCCTCGTCGCGCATGTGCGTCGCATAGATGCCGCCGAACGAGGCGGCGACCTTGGCGAGCTCGATGATCTCTTCGGTCACGGCGAACGCGCCGGGCGGATAGACCAACCCCGTCGAGAGCCCGAACGCACCTTCGTCCATGTTCGCAGCGACCGCCTGCCGCATCTGCTCGAGCTCGCTCGCGTTGCTGGGCCGCTCGTCGAGCCCCATCGCGAGGCAGCGGACGTTGCCATGCGCGACCAGCGGCGCCGCGTTCACGCTCAGG
>JAYVCF010000434.1:0-5045 GCA_043750095.1 Deltaproteobacteria bacterium | reverse complement strand
CCTCGCTCTCGCTCTCGCTCTCGCTCTCGCTCTCGCTCTCGCTCTCGCTCTCGCTCTCGCTCTCGCTCTCGCTCTCGCTCTCGCTCTCGCTCCCGCTCTCGCTCTCGCTCTCGAGCCGCGTATCCACCTGCGTCCACGCGCCGTCATCGACCCTGTAGTCGAATCGCCCGCCGTGATCGAAGCGCTGGTACAGCACCTGGAAGCGCGTCGCGACCCGTCCCACCAGCGATCGCTCGGACGCGGTCTCGAACCAGGCGCTCGCCCCGGCGTCCGCGCGCGCTTGCGCACCGCCGAGCCCGTAGCGACCGTCCGAGAGCGACTGGTGCGTGATGTCGAGCACGCGCCACTCGCCCTCGCTCTCGGTGCGGACGTGGTGATGGCCGTAGGGCAGTGTTCCCCGCGCGGCGAGCACGAACCCGCTGCCCGCATCGCCGAATCGACGCTGCATGCGCTCACGCACCGTCTGCGTGATGCCGTCGAAGGCGATCGTGCTGTCTCCGAAGTGCGCGATGCGCGTGATCACCGCCTCGCCACGCGCCGTGCGCTCGAGCGATCGGTAGAACGCGTCCATCGCGTGCTGCGTGTCCTCCATCTCGAGCGGAAGCCCGGCGACCTCGGAGGCGGCCACGATCGGCGGCAGCGCTTCCGGAGGGGCCGGCTCGTCAGTCGTGGTGGCCGGAGGGGGCGCCGGCTCGGGGGGCTCTTCTTCGGTCGCGGCGGCGAGCAGCACCGGATCGAGCGCGACCTGCGGGACGGCGACGTCGGTGCCCTCGGGATCGACCGGGCCCGCGGGCTCGGCCGCGCTCGCCGCCTGGAGCTCGGGGCCCCGCTCGAAGAGACGGACGATGGGCACGCCTTCGCCCGGTTCCCAGGGGCGGAAGCGGAGCAGCGAGCGCGACGCGTACGTGCCGAGCGCCAAGACCAAGCAGACCGCGGCGACCGTCGCGAGATGGGTGAGGCCCTCGCGAGGCAGCGCTTCGGGCGCGGGCGCCGCCGGAACGAACGCTGCCGGAACGAACGCTGCCGGAACCAGCACGGCAGACGCGCGGCGTACGAACGGCTGCTTACGTTTTTTCTTTCGGCGCGTCATCGCGTTCAGAACTGAAAGTAGATGTAGGGGACGGTCTCGCTCGTCGCCACCAGCGAGAGCAGCGCGATGGTCGCGGCCATCACCACGCCCTGCCCGACCGCAGGCAGGGCCACGAAGCGCTCACGCAGCCCGTCGAGCCAGGCGCGCGGCGTGTAGTGCAGCGCGAGGCCCACGATCAAGACGAGCCAGACGGTCGGTGCGACGTTGGCGATCGACCACGTCCGAGAGGCCAAGCGCTCCACCACGTCGCGCGCGTTCTCGAGATCGGTCGCGCGGAACAAGATGCGCGAGAACACCACGAACTGCAGCGTGCCGATCACCTTCAGCGCCACCAGCCAGCGCGGGTCGCCCTCCTTCTCGTTCTCCTTCTCGTTCTCGCTCTCGTTCTTGCCCCGCATCCTCGAGACGAATCGATGCAGCGCGACGGCCGTCCCTTGGATCGCTCCGTAGAGAACGAAGGTCCACGACGCGCCATGCCAGAGCCCGATCAAGAAGATCGTGAGCCAGAGGTTCGCGTACGTGCGGATCGGCCCCTTGCGCGAGCCGCCGAGCGGGAAGTAGAGGTAGTCGCGCAGCCAAGTCGAGAGCGTCATGTGCCAGCGACGCCAGAACTCGGCCGGGCTGCGGGACTGGTAAGGACGATCGAAATTCTCGGGCAGCTCAATCCCGAAGAGCTTGGCCGAGCCACGCGCGATGTCCGTGTAGCCGGAGAAGTCGCAGTAGATCTGGAGCGTGAAGCCGTAGAGCGCGATCACGACCTCGGTCGCGGTGTAGCCCTCGGGCTCGTCGAAGATGCGATCGACGAGGTTCAGCGAGAGGTAGTCGGCGAACACGACCTTCTTCACGAGGCCGATCGCGATCAGGAAGAGCGCCTGCCCGACCCGCGCGCGATCGAGCGTCGGCGTGCGCTCGAGCTGCGGCAAGAGCTCCGACGGACGCGCGATGGGCCCCGCGACGAGCTTCGGAAAGAACGTGATGAAGAACAGGAGGCGAAGCGGCGTCCCGGCGGGCGCGCATTTCTTCCGATAGACGTCGATGCAGTAGCTGAGCGACTCGAACGTGTAGAACGAGATGCCCACCGGTAGCGCGACGTGCAGCAACGCCGGACGCACGTGCACGTGAACGAGCGCCAGCGCATCGGTGACCGCGGAGGCGCCGAAGTCGTAGTACTTGAAGACGCCGAGCAGGCTCAGGTTGGTGACGACGCTGAGGGAGAGCCAGCGCTTGCGAGCCCCCTCATCGACCGAGGCGTGAATCCGTCGCGCGACGGCCCAGTCGACCAAGGTGCTGAACAGGATCAGCCCGAGGTACCAGGGGTTCCACGCCATGTAGAACACGCAGCTCGCCGCGATCGTCAGCGCGAGCCGCGCACCCAGGTAACGGATGCGGGCAGGAGGCGCCGCAGGCGCGATGATCAGCGCCCAGTACCCCGCGAGCGCGAGCGCGAGGAAGAGTGCGTAGTCGAGGCTGTGGAAGAACATCGGGCGCGCGATCGTGGCCGGAGGCCGCGGAGGCGCGAGGATCGCGCGTCAGCGACTCAACGAATGGCCCAACCGACGCCGAGCGTGATGCGCCACGCTTCGAGAGTCCCGCTGTCGCGACACCAGCCGCCGCAGAGGTCGCCCGCATACGGCATGTTCGTGTCCGGGTTCGGTCCGGGATCGCTGAACGAGAGATAGTTGCCGGAGTAGCCGAAGCGCGCGCGCCACGTGAACCCGGGATCGACGATCCCGGCCAGGCCGAGCGACCAGTCGATGCCGCCGCCCGAGGGCGCGCCGAAGTCGGTGTTCGCCAGGTCGCCGTACGAGACGATGATGCGGCCGGCGAAGGCGCCTTCGAGGATGAGCAGATCCTCGACCAGCCGCACGCGCGCCTGGATCTCGGGGCGGATGTACCAGGCCTGGAACGACGGGAAGTCGCGCGTCGCGGCGCACGATGTTGGCGGACTGACGGTGTTGCATCGGCCGCTCGTGACGGGTCCGTACACGGGATCGGCGAGGCCGAGGCCGTCCATCCCCGCGCCGACCGTGCCGATGAGCTCGAACCTCTCCGCGATCGTGCCCGCGTAGCCCACGCCGAAGTCGAGACCGTAGAGATAGAGGTCTCGCTGCTGCGGGTCGGCGATGGTGTCGTCCACTCGGTAGTAGCTCTGCCCGGCCGAGAACTCGGTGTTCAGGTAGCCGTAGATGCCCCGGAGCGCGTCGCTGCTCTGGGCGAAGGGACGCGCCTCGAGCCAGAGCGCGATGAGCGGCCCGAAGGGCACGGGAAGGTTGTCGACGAAGCTGGGGTTGCCGCCCGTACCGCCCGACGTGGTCGCCGAGAGGTTGCGGATGTCGACGCCGATGAGAGCGCGGAAGATGGGCTGGTTCCATCGGCCCGGCTCGGTGGCACTGCCACCGCCGCCACCGCCACTCGTTCGACGCGCGCCCGATCCCGCGTGCTGGCCGCGCGGCCGACCGGCGACCTCGTTCTCGATGTCGTAGTCGGGATCGTACGCGGGCTCGGGAGGCGGCTCGTCGGGCGGAGGTGTCGTGTCGACCACGGCGCCGGTCTCCGGATCAGGCTCGGGTCGAGGTCCCGGCCCAGGCCCGGGTGCGCTGTGCGAAGGCAACTGCACGACGGCCTCGCCACAGGCCTGCAACGCGGCGGTGGTGAGCTCGCCCTCGAACCCACGACCGCTCGGCGAGCCGGCGGTCCGCGTCGCGAGCTGGTTGCCCTGCGTGTCCGTGACCCAGATCGTGGTCTGCGCCCGGCGACCCGTGCCCGACACGCTGCCACCGATGACGAGCTGGATGTGCAGGCGCGCGACGACGGCGCCGAGACCTTCAGGCGTGCTCGGGTCGACCCCGATCTGCATCGCCGTGTCCACGGCCTGCTGCTCGCTGATCATGTCATACGCCGCGTTCAGCCCGGACTCGATGGCAGCGCGAGCCGCCTCGGCGTTCCAGCCTTCGAAGCTCAGAATGATGGCGCGCGTTCGCGTCGTCTGCGCTTCGGCCCGGGGCGCGAGCACGCAGAACAACGTGGTGAAAGCAGCGAGAGCAGCGAGATGACGTCGCAACCTGTGCATGTCCGGCTCCGGAAGGCGCGGACGATACTGGAATTCGCGACGCGCTGCTATGGCGGTGCGCCACCGGAGAGCTGCATCAGCGCCATGGCGCCGAGCGCACGGCGCAGCTCGTCGGTCGTGAACGTGGTGCGGCCCTCGAGCGCCGTCCCTTGCTCCGTGAGCGCGAGCGCTTCCAGCGGGCGATTGAGCCCGGCCGCGCGCACCAGCATCTGGCTCGCATAGTAGGAGGCCTGCCCGGCGAGGAACTCGCGCGACGTGTGGCAGTGCTCGGCCGTGTCGAAGTCCGCGTGGAAGCGAAGCTCGACGCCGTGCGTGGTGGGCTCTTCCGTGACCCAGACGTCGTAGCGCTGCGGCGGCTCCGGCCATCCCGCGCGGCGCGGCGGAGCTTCGTCCACGTGGGCCACGATGATCTCGTTCGCGCCGAAGGCGAGGCTCGGGTCGATCGCATCGCCCGGGCTCGCGCGGCGTGCGCTCTGCGCGTGGGCGACGGGCACCACGCGCGCGACGTCATCGCTGGGCGTCAGGACGACCTCGTGCAGCGCGGTGATCACCACGGAGTGCGGGACGCGCAGCGTCTGCGTCGGGACCGCAACCGGCAGGCCGTCCACGTCGGTCCAAGTCGGCGCTCCGCCGCGCGCCACGCTCATCCGCAGGATCGCGTCGCGCACCTGCGCGTCGGTCTGCGTGTGGCGCAGCAAGATGGTGCGGCGATCGGCGTAGACGGCGTCGGCCCCGATCACGATGGCATCGAAGGCCTCGATCGGATCGATCCCCGAGCTGCCCGCGTACGTCTGCCAGCTCTGCGTCGAGCGGATCGCCGAAGAGATGTCTGGCCCGATCGGAGAAGCACGAATCCTCGCGACGTCGATGCGCACGAACACGCGC
>JAYVCF010000433.1:0-20918 GCA_043750095.1 Deltaproteobacteria bacterium | reverse complement strand
CGAGTAGCTGATCCACCGGTTCGCGAGCTCGCGCGCGAGGTCGTCGTGCTCCTGCTTCTCGGGAGTCACGCGCCAGTTCTCCTCGGCCTGAAGCTCCGCGCCGCGCTTGCGGATGCGCGTGACGAAGCCGAGCACGATGCCCACGCCGATGGCGCAGAGCAGATACGGAGCGCTCCACTGCGGCAGGTAGTCGGCATAGACGGCGAAGAGCGCGCCGCCGCCGCCCGAGATGAGCATGCCCGCGAGGTCGTAGCTCGAGAGCAGGCCCGACGCGGCGCCCAGCACCTCCGCGCGCTTCTTCGCGAGCCGCACCATGTCTTCGTGCGTCTTCTTGCCGATGGAGATCTCGAGGACCTTGCCCTCGAGGTAGGGGCTCTCGCGCAGCGGATGATTCCCCGGGCCTGTGGTGTCGCCCGGCTCGAGCCTGCGGAACACGACGATCTTTCGGCGCACGAGCTCGCCGTCGGGGTCGCCGTAGAGCACGCGCGGGCCGCTCACGAGAACCGCGCGGTCACGCCCGCCTCGCTGCAGATCCGCCCGAGCGTGCCGAAGAGCTCGTCGCCCAGGCCCTTGTCGTCGAGCCAGCGCGAGCCGCTCTCGTCGTACGAGAAGTGCCAGGCGCGTCCCGAGCCCGCGAGCCAGAGCTGTCGCGTGGGCCGCTGCGTGTTCAAGACCACCTTCTTCTTCCCGCGCAGCGTGATGGTCACGACGTCGCCCGCGCTGTCGACGTCGGCGTCTTCCAGCTCGACGTCGTCGAACGCCGCGATCACGCGCTTGAGCGCGACGTCGGCGAGATCGAGATAGCGGCGTTCGTCCATGTGCCGCGATTATGCATCAGACCTCGCCCCGGATCCGGGCGAAGAAGATCGAGAGCATCTTGTGGGTGAGACCCCAGACGACGCGCTCGCCCGTCGGCGAATCGAGGCGAAAGCCGGGCAGCTGAAGCGTCTGCCCCTGCCACTCGTAGTCGATGGTCGCGTCGCGCTCGCCCAGGAAGATCGGGCCCAGCTTCGCCCAGTGAATCTCCGCGACCTCGTCGCTCGTGCTCACCTCCGCGTCGCCCACGAGCTCGAACACGAAGGGCGTGACGACGAGCCCCGTCACGGTACCGCGCGCCGTCGCACGCACGTCGTCGAGCCTTCCGATCATGCGCCCGTGATCTTCGAGGCGGAGACCGACCTCTTCCAGCGTCTCGCGCGCCGCCGTCGCCTCGAGATCGCGATCGCGCGCGTCGTGCCCGCCGCCCGGAAACGCCATGTGCCCCGACCAGGGGTCACCTTCGCGCTCGGCGCGCCGGATCAAGAGGACCTCGAGATCCTCGGGCGTGCGACGCAGGATCGTGCTCACGGCCGCGCGCCGCTCGATGTCGGGCCCCTCGATGACCCGCGACGGACGTCGCGCGAGCGCGGCCGTGACGACGTCGAGGTCGAGACGCGGCACGTGCGGTCAGCGCTCCCCGAGACGCGGCAACATCTCCACCAGGTTGCAGGGCCGATAGCGACTGTCGAGCTGGTGCACGAGGATCTCGTCCCACGCATCGCGACACGCGCCCGTCGATCCCGGGATCGCGAACAGGAGCGTGCTCGCCGCGACGCCGGCCGTTGCGCGCGACTGGATGGCCGAGAGCCCGACCGTCTTCAGGCTGAGCTGGCGAAGTTGCTCGCCGAAGCCCGGGATCTCTTTCTCGATCACGTCGAGCAGCGCGTCGGGCGTCACGTCACGACCCGTGATGCCCGTGCCGCCCGTGATGAGCACGACGTCGACGGCGCCCGAGGCGATCCAGGAGCGCAGCTGCGCGACGATGAGCTCGCGATCGTCGGTCAAGATGAGCTTGGTGTGCACGCGATGGCCCGCGGCCCTCACGCGATCGACGAGCAGCCGCCCCGAAGAATCCGTCTCCTCCGTGCGCGTGTCCGAGACCGTGAGCACCGCGACCGACACGCTCACCCGCTCGAGCGACTCGTCGATCCCGAAGCTCACGTCGAGGCCTTGCGCGCCTTCTTGCGCTTCTTTTTCTCGGCCGGCTTGGGCTCTTCGTCGGGCGGAGCTGCCGGCATCACTGCAGGACCACCCGGACCTCCGCGCGCGAGCCAGGCCTCCTCGATGGCGTCGCGCTCGGCGATCTCCTCTGGCGTGAGCGGCGCGAAGAGGTTGTAGCGCTTGGTGCCGAAGATCATGATCGCGCAGCCGATCACGATCGGTGCGCTGAGCGCGTGGCCCATGTTCAAGTGGTAGGGCCAGCCCTCGTCCACGCCCTGCGATTCCTTGAAGAACTCCGCGATGAAGCGGAGCGTGAAGTGGATCATCAGGAAGCCGAAGAAGAAGACGCCTGCGCGCAGCTTCCGCGCGTAGCGCTTGGTGGCCCAGACCGCGAGCGCGAGCTCGGCGAAGTACATGAGCGCTTCGTAGAGCACGACGGGATGGCGCGGCTCCGAGTAGTAGCGCTCGAACACCACGCCGAAGACGCTGTCGGTGGGCCGCCCGACGATCTCGGAGTTGAAGAAGTTGCCGAGGCGCACCCACGGATACACCCAGATGCTCGTGACCATCACGGCGTCGGCGTAGTGCACGTAGCGCGTGCCCAGAGGGCGCCCGTAGCGGAACCAGAAGAAGTAGAGCGCGAGCACGCAGCCGAGGCCGCCGCCGTGGCTGGCGAGACCGGAGCCGAGACCGAAGAAGCGTCCGAGCACGACGTGGCAGTCCGTGTCCGGCGTGCTGCCGAACCAGCCAGCGACGGTGTTCGAGAGGCCGGTGCCGAACGAGCACTCGCCGCTGCCGACCGCGTGCGGAAGATCGAAGAGCCCTTCCGTCTCGTAGAAGAGCAGGTGGATGTAGTGCGCGCCGAGGAGCATTCCGACCGGCACCCAGAGCGTGAGGCGCTCGGCGTGCTCGCGCGGGAGGCGGAACTCGTCGAAGTTGTAGGGCGCGCGCCAAGCGCAGAGGAGCAGGCCGATCGCGAAGCAGACGCCGTAGTAGCGGAGCTCGATGGGGCCGAGAAAGACGATGACGGGATCGATGTTCCAGTGCACGAGGGAACGCCTCTAGCAAAGGCCGCCCTCGGAAGCACGCCCGGAGATCACGGGCAGTGGAGCGTGTGGAGCGTGAGCGCGCGATCCGAGTCCATTCCGTCGGCGGTCACCACGAGGAAGCCGGCGCTCGTTCGCGCCGTGTCGGCGCGCTGTGCGGAGGCGTCGAGCGGCACGGCCTCGCCGACGTCGTCGCCCGCGCCGTCGCGAACCTGAATGGAGAGCGCGCCCGGCTCGCCGCGCACGAGCGCGATGCGTCGCCCCGCGAACGGGGCGGGGGGCTCTTCGCCGAAGCGGAGCGGGCTCGGGGGCGATCGCATCTCGCCGTCCGCGCCCAGGCGCACGTAGCTCGGCCGACTGAACTCGAGCGAGACGACGATCGAGAGCGAGCCTGCGAGCCAGGCCATCGACTCGACGACGAGCGCATCTTGCAGTGCGGCCACCTGGTGCTCGTCGAGCTGCGTGGTGAGCACGACGGCGCTCGCTGCATCTTCGGACGCGCCGCGACGCCAGAGCACCGCGTAGCCGCCGCCCGACGCGGTCATTCCGAGGATCTCGGTGGGCTCGGTGGTGAGCGACGGATCGCCCTGCCCCAACGACGTGCTCACGACCGCGAGCTCGCCGCCCATGCCCGAGAAGCGATCGAGCACGGGCGCGGCGCCCTGGTGCGTGTGCGCGAAATAGAACATGTCGCTCGCGGCGATCACGCGGGACGAGCGGAGCGGGCCGGGCAGAAGAAGCGTGCGCAGCCCGTGCGTCTCGACGTGTCCCGACGAAGTGTCGAGCGCGACCGCGTGTACACACGGGGACGCACGGCCGTCCGCGGTGCAGCTGCCGAGCGTGAGCGCGACGAAGTGCGTGGGGGTTGCGGCCTCGAACGCGAAGAGCGCGGCCGCGTCGGGGATCTCGACGCTGACGGGCGTCGGGGCGGCCTCGGACGACACGAGCAGCGCGTCGAGATGGGTCGCGTCGTGCTGCGCGAGGACGAGCGGCGCGCCCGTCTCGGATCCCGCGATGGCGATCGCATGAAGCGACGCCTCGCGCCCGATCACACGCCCGTCGCCCACGAACACGCAGTCGCTCTCGCTCTCGCTCTCGCTCTCGCTCTCGCTCTCGCTCTCGCTCTCGCTCTCGCTCTCGCTCTCGCTCTCGCTCTCGCTCTCGCTCTCGCTCTCGCGCTCGCTCCCGCTCTCGCACGAGCAGCCCGCCAGCCACGCCAGCGCGGCCGCGACGACGATCCACCAGCGCGCGCGGCTCACGGAGGGGAAGACTGCGCGAGCAGCCAGTCGACGATCTGCTGCGTGCTCGCCATGGTGAAGCCCGGGATGTGCATCGACCCGGCCATGGTGAACCGGGACACACGCGCGCGCCCACAGCCGACGATGTAGTCGGTCGCGGTCGTCTCGGGCCCGGGGACGGCGTTGTCCATCTCGAAGGGCGCGGGCGAGTGCGTCATCGAGACGTCGCACGAGGCGCGCATCGCCCAACGCTCGGTCGACTGCAGCGCGCCGCTGAACACCCCGATGGCGCCGTCGTACGAGACCACCGTGTCCGCCGTGCCGTGCAGATCGAGGACCGACACCGGTCGAACCGGCTGGCAGCCGGTCGAGGTCGGATAGTCGCCGGCGTTGATCGACGCGATGCCCGCGATCCGCGCCGCCTCTGCGCACGCCATTCGGTACGCCATGAACCCGCCGTTCGAGTGCCCGATGAAGTAGATGCGACTCCGATCGACGGGCAGCATCGCCAGGGCCTGGTCGATCACCGACCCGAGATACATGACGTCGTCCGCGGACGTCGACTGCGTGATGCCGTCGTTCCACGCGAGGAACGGCATTCCCGAGCTCCCCGTGTGCATGGTGCCGATCGGGAGCGCGAGGAGCGCGCCGCTGGTGCGCGTGACGGCCGAGAGATGGAGATAGACGTCCTGTACCGCGGCTGTGACGCCGTCGCCGTGAAGCAGGATGATCAGCGGCAGCGGCGTCGTCCCGTCGTAGGCCGCCGGCAGGATGACGGGCGCTGGGCGGGCCGTCGTGCCCAGGTCGAAGTGCGGCCCCGCGTCCGTGTGAACCCGCGCTGCATCGACGGTGTTCGCGTCGTCCGCGGCGGCGTCGGATCCGGCGTCCGTCGCGGGCATGGCGGTCGTGCACGCGGCCAGGATGAGGACCTGGGCGAGGAGCCAGGCGTAGGATCTCGTTCGGCGCATGCGCCGGGCGTAACACGCCCCCGGCCAGGCGTCACACGCGCGCGCTCAGGCGGCCTCGCGCTCCGTCTCGGACGTCGCGACGGCGGCGGCCTCGACCGCGGCCGGAGGCGTCGACGACGCGACCACCTTCGCGGCCTCCTTGCGGGCTCGCGACCTCTCGCGGCGCTCGCGATCCTGCTTCTCGAGCTCCGTGCCCACGTACGGCACGCGCGTGCCCATCACGTGGTCGAACCAGGGCCGCGTCACGCACCAGTTCTTGTGCTGGTCGGGGCCCATGTGGTGATCGTAGTGCCAGGGCAGGTTCTCGCGCGCCCACTGCGGATCTTCGTGCGCCTTCTTGTGCACCACGTAGTAGTTCGCGATCGAATAGAGCACGGCGCCCGTGAAGAACGGCGCGATCGGAAAGAGCGGCGCATGAACGATCGCCGCGGCCAAGAGCCCGGCGGCCTCCTTGCCCTGCGCGTGCCAGCCGAACACCGAGCGCTCGTAGTCCTTGTCGCGCATCTCCTTGAGGCGCGCCTGGCGGTGGTGCTCGAGGAAGTGAAAGCTCCAGGTGCCGCCCGGCTTCTTCGAGTCGGGGCCGTGCAGGACGTACTTGTGGATGAACCACTCGCCCGCATTCGCGTACAAGAGACCGAGCGGAATTCCCAGCATCGTCGCCTCCTCATAAAACAGTGACCGAACAGTCATCATTTAGTACCGGAGGCTGACAACGTTGTCCAGAGCTATCGCGAACACGCGTGCGAGTGAGCGCACAGACGCTGACCAAGCGGTCACGAACGCCGCGCGTCGGCCGGGCGCACCTGGCGGAAAACGCGACGAGAACCGCCGGCAGAAGACCGACACCCTCATGGCCGCCGCGCTCCCGCTCTTTCTCGCGCACGGCGTCGAGGCGGTCACGATCGACGACATCACGCGGGCCGCGAAGGCCGCCAAGGGCAGCTTCTATAGGTACTTCAGTAGCAAGGACGCGCTCGTCGCCGCGATCGTCGCGCCTGCCGCGACGGATGTGGATCGCGCGCTCGCGCGGTGCGGCGAGCGGCTCGCCGATGCTCACGATCGAGCGAGCTTGTTCGCCGCCTACCAAGAGCTGGCGCTCGCGCTCGTCCCGCTCGCGCTTCATCGGCTCGACGTGGTGCGCCTCTATCTCCAGGAGAGCCGAGGCGCGGACACGGGCGCGCGTGCACCGCTCGTTCAGCTCGGCGCGCGGATCGACGAGGGCGCGATCCACCTCACCACGATGGCCGTCGAGCGCGGCCTGCTCGACGTGGCCGACCCGCGCATCTCCGCGCTGGCGGTCGTCGGCGCGATCGAGCGCCTCGCGTTCTCGGTGCTGAGCGGAAGGCTCGACGCACAGCCGGTGGACATCGTCGCGACGCTGATCCGCTTGGTGCTCGACGGCATCGCCAAGCCTCGCGCGCTCTGACCCATGCCCCCTCGACGATCGCGCACCGACGCGCCATAAGCGCGTGAGATTCGATGACTTCCCCGGCCCTCGATCGCCCTCTGCGCCCGTTCCTCGACGCCGTCAGCGAGGGCCCGCTCGTGTTCGACGGGGCGATGGGCACGATGCTCTACGAGCGCGGGCAGCTCTACACGCAGAACTTCGACGCGCTCTGCATGACGCGCGACGACCTCGTCCGATCGGTGCACCTCGCCTATCTCGCCGCGGGCGCGCAGGTGCTGCAGACCAACACGTTCGGCGCGAACCGCTACCGGCTCGAGCCGCACAACCTCGAGGGGCAGCTCGAAGCGATCAACCGCGCGGGCGTGCGGATCGCGCGCGACGCCGCCGGAACGAAAGCGTACGTCGCGGCCTCGGTCGGTCCGACCGGGCGGCTCTTGAAGAGCGTCGTCGCGAGCGAGCATCCGAACCTCGAGAGCGCGTTCCGGCATCAGGCGATCGCGCTGCTCTCGGCCGAGCCCGACGCGCTGATCCTCGAGACGTTCCGTCAGACCGAGGAGATCCGTCTCGCGCTGCGCGGCGCGCGTCGTGCGCTCGACGAGGTGGCCCCGAACCTGCGCGTGCCGGTGATCGCGAGCGTCTCGTTCGACGCGTTCGGCACGATGGCCGACGGCAGCCTGCCCGAAGATCTCGCGAAGCTGCTCGTCGCCGAGGGCGCCGACATCATCGGCGTGAACTGCGCCGACGGACCTGCGGGCGTGTACGAGATGGCCACGCGGATGCTCGGCGCGGGCGTGCCCGTGATCGCGCAGCCCAACGCCGGGCTCCCGCACCGCGTCGAAGGGCGCTTCGCGTACATGGCGACGCCCGAGTATTTCCTCGTGTACGCACGCCGCATGTTGAAGGCGGGCATCAAGGGCGTGGGCGGCTGCTGCGGCACCACGCCCGAGCACATTCGCCAGATGGCAGCGTCGGCGAAGATGCTCGGCGCGAGCTTCGCCGGCGAGGCGGCCGTCTCTGCCAGGGGCAGCGAGTCGGGCGCCCACCTCGACACCGAGATCAGGGTCGCGGCAGGCGTTCGCGTCGTGCCGGTCGGCGAGAAGACCAAGCTCGGCGCCGACATCGTGGCGAAGCGCTTCATCGTCTCGGTCGAGGTGAACCCGCCCGCCGGTCTCTCGCTCGACAAGGCCATCGAGGGCGCGCGCATCTTGAAGGCGGGCGGCGTCGACGTGATCAACGTCGCCGATGGCGCGCGCGCGACGGCGCGCATGGGCAACTTCGCGCTCTGTCGTCGCATCCAGGACGAGCTCGGCATGTCGTCGTTGATGCACGTGACCACGCGCGATCGAAACGTGCTCGGCCTCGTGGCGCACCTGCTCGCGAGCCACGACATGGGCCTGCACAACCTCGTGGTGATCACGGGCGACCCGCCGAAGATGGGCGACTTCCCCGACGCGACCAGCGTCTACGACCTCGACTCGATCGGCTTGTTGCGGCTCGTCTCGCAGATGAACCGCGGCCTCGATCCGGGCGGCAAGCCCCTCGGCGGCGCGACCAAGTTCCTCTGCGCGACCGGCGTCGAGCCGGCAGCCCACGACTACGCGCGAGAGATCCGTCGCCTGCGCCAGAAGATCGAAGCGGGCGCCGAGCTCGTCATGACGCAGCCGGTATACGACCCGGCCGTGCTCGATCGCTTCCTCGAGGACGTGCGCGACCTGGACGTGCCCGTGCTCGTGGGGCTCTTGCCGCTGGCGAGCTACCGCAACGCGGAGTTCCTCCACAACGAGGTCCCCGGCATGAGCGTGCCCGACGCGATCCGCGAGCGGATGCGCAAGGCGGGCAACGGCGACGAGGCGCGGAAAGAAGGCGTCTCGATCGCGCGCGAGATGCTCTTCGCGGTGAAGGATCGCGTCGCCGGCGCGTACGTGATGCCGCCCTTCGGCAAGTACGAGCTCGCACTGCGCGTCATCGACGGCGTTCGGTGATGATGAGGCTTGCGGGCGCGCTGGCGCTCGCGTCGATCGTGGCCCTGGGCTGGCTGCTGGTGCGCTACGAGGGTGCGCGCGAGACGTGGCGCGCTCGGGGCTCGGCGATCGGCACCGCCGCGTACGATGCGAACGCGAGCGACGCCGCGTATCACGAGGTCGACGGAGCGTTCGAGTGGGTCGCGCGAGGCGCGCGGGCGGCCGCGCTGCTGATCGTCGCGGCCGGGATCGCGAGCGGGCGAGCGCGGCCGCGGCGGAGACGATCGGAGCACTCCGGAGCCCGTCGTGTCGGCGCGCGCGCGATCGATCTCGCGACGCTGCTCGTCGCGCTCGCTTCGACGCGCATCACGACGTCGAGCCCGGGCGTCACTGAGTGCCTCGACTGGCTCGTCCCCGCTTCGGTCCTCGCGATCGTGCTCGGCGCGGCAGCGAACGGCGCCACGCTCGGTGATCGCGTCATCGGCTGACGGCATGCTCCGAGAGCGCGCTCCACACCGAGTCGAAGTCGGACGGGATGGGCGCCTCGATGCGCATCGGCTCGCCCGTGGACGGGTGCATCACTTCCACCGCCGCGCAGTGCAACATGGGCCGGTTCGCCGTGACGACGCGTCCGTCGGGTCGCACCAGGCGCTTCGGGCCTCCGTAGGCGACGTCGCCGACGAGCGCGTGTCCCGCGCGTGCCGCGTGCACGCGAAGCTGGTGGGTGCGACCCGTCTCGGGAAAGAGCCACGCGCGCGCGGCGAGCGGAGCGCGCTCGATCACCTCGTAGCGCGAGCCGGCCTCTTGGATGCGCTCGCCTTTCGTCCCGGGCTCGAGCGCGACGCGCAGCTTGTGATCGCGCGGCTCGATCCCGATGGGCCACTCCCAGCGGCCCGTATCGCTCGCGACGTTGCCCGAGAGGATCGCCGCGTAGCGCCGCTGGTAGCTCCCCGCAGCGCGCGCCGCCGTGAGCGCCGCAATCGCCCGATCGGTGCGCGCGAAGATGACGATCCCGGTCACGTCGCGATCGAGACGCGAGGTGGGGTGCACGCGCGGGGCCCTGGGATTCATACGGGCCGCATGCTCCGCGAGGCAATTTTTGCCGTCGGGAGACGTCGTCGCGAGGCCGGGCGGCTTGTCGACGACGAAGAGCTCGGCGTCGCGGAACAGCACGATGAGCTTCATGGGGCGCCCCGAGCATCCCCGAAAATTGGACGCCGTGCCGCTCCGTGGATCACGTCTCGGTGCATGCGCCTTCTCGGCTGGCTCGGGCTCGTCCTCTCCGCTCTCGGGCTCGTGCTCACGGCGACCGCGTGTCACCCGCCTTCGATCCCGGGCACGTCGGCAGGCTCGTTCATGGTGAGCGAGACACTGGGCACGAATACGTGCGCGGGCGGCTTCAATCCAGACGCGCAGCTCGACTACCTCACGGACATCCGCGTGCAGGGCGAGGTCTCGTACTGGCATCGCGGCGACACGCCGATCGCCAGCGGCACCTACAGCGCCGACGGGCACTTCCACTTCATCTCGCAGGTGGACATCCAGGCCTACGGCGTGGACGCGGGCGCCGGTGGGCCGCCTGGATGCACCCTTCGAGAGGTCGAGACCATCGACGGAACGCTGATGCTCGGCACGCGCGACGCGGGAATGCGTGATGCGCAAGGCTCGGCGGATGCGTCCACCTCCGCCGATGCGAGCTCGCTCGACGTGGGCGCCATCGACGGCGGTCCCGACGCGGGCGTTCATTCGACCGGCTTCACGGGCACCGACACGATCCAGCTCACGGTCGCGCCCGGCTCGGACTGCACGCGGGTCTTCGCGGTGAACGGTGGTCCGTTCTCGATGCTTCCGTGCACCGCGACGTACGCGATGACGGGAACCGCGAACTGATCTCGACCGGAGGCGTCGAAGACGCGAATATCAGTCTCGACCGGAGGCGTCGAAGAGTGAAGATCAGTCGCTGGTCGGCGGAGCTGCCGGCGCTGGCGTGTGATCCGCGTCCTTCTTCGGCGGAGCCGGCGGCCCGGGAGGTCCCGCAGGAAGTCGCCGCTCGGCGACGACGATCGTGCGCGGCGAGTCCGCACCGAAGTACACGGCCGGCGTCGACTCGCGGCCGCTCACCTCCACCACGCGGAACTTCTGGTGGAGCATCTGCCCCAGCTCGTGCAGCGAGTAGAGGCGCACCGAGTACGCGCTCTCGCGTTGCCTTCCGTCGTCGAGCATCACGGTGCGCTTCACGTGCAGGCGCGACGTGATGTAGTTGCACTGCGTCTCTTCCATCACGACGCAGCCATCGCCCTCGAACCAGACGTTGTTGGGCTGGCTGCGCACCACGTAGTCGCGGTTGACGACGTCGAGCAGCATGAGCCCGCCCGGCTTCAGCGCGCGGTGCATCCGATCGAGGACGGTGCGGTTCACTTCGTCCTCGAAGTAGCCGAACGTCGTTCCCCACGAGAGGACGGCGTCGAATGCGCTCTCGAAGCTCATCTCGCGCATGTCGGCGTGGAGGAAGTTGATCTTGAACCCGTTGTCCTGCGCTTCGTCGGCCGCACGCGAGAGCATCGGAAGCGAGAGGTCGAGGCCGACGACGACGAAGCCTCGCCGCGTGAGCTCGACTGCATGAAGGCCGAGGCCACAGCCGACATCGAGGAGCGTCGCGCCGGGTACGAGCCCCAGCCGCTGCTCGATGAAGTCGCACTGCCGCCGCACCTGCTTGGGGTTCGGCGAAGGAACCGTGCGCAGATAGTCGTCGTTGAAGAAGTCCTCCCACCAGGAGCCCTTCTTCTTCGAGCGGCGCGGATCCGTCGGCGGGGCCTCGGTCGACGTCGCGACCGCCGCGGCCGGAAGTGCCGCGGGCGCGACGGGTGCGACGGGGGCGGCGGCCGGAACGACCTCGCGCGGTGGCGGTGCGGGCGGCGGCGCACCGACGATAGGCGCAGCGTGTTGCGCAGGCGGCGGGCCCGATGAGACCGCCGGGGGCGGCGGTGGCGCCAGACGCGCGTCGCCGGACACCGCCGACATCGAAGGAATGCTGCGGGGCGGCGGCGGGCGCGAGGGACGCGGAGGCCGCTCGGCGCTCGAGTCCTCTTCGATCTCGTCGGCACCGAGCTCGTCGGGCACCACCTCTTCGGGAGGCGCGCTCGTGCGGCCCTCGTCGATGTCGAACTCGATGGCCTCGTCCTTGGGCGCCTCGGGCGCGCTCGCGCGCACGTTCTCCATCGAGATCCGAAGCGGCTCGGCCCGCACCGGGGTTCCCACCATCGCGACGCGAGAGACGACGACCACCGCACCCGAGTGAGCGGGCGAGCTGCTCGGCGCGCGCTCCTCGACCACGACCGATGCGGGCGCAGCGACGGGCGCGCGTGCAGGCGCCAACGCAGGCCCAGCCGGGGGGCGGTCGCTCGCGCGCGCTGGCGGCGGACGATCACTGAGTCGTGTCGGCGGCGGTGGACGCTCGCTCGTTCGCGCCACGGCCGTAGCGACACGCGCGGGACGCTCGGTTGCATCGGGCGAGAGTGGTTCGGTCACCACCGTCGCCTCGGGCGCGAGATCGGACGTCGCGCTCTCGTCGTCTTCGCTCGCGGCGGCGGCGACTGCTCTCGCATCGAGACCTAGCTCCGCGAGAGACGGCTCGGCCGCGGTCGGGCCGGACGCGCCCGACATCGCCTCGAGCTCGCTCGAGACGAGAATCTCTTCGCGCTCGGTGCCGGCCGAGCTCGGCGGCGCGAGCACCTCCATCTCGCGGCTCTCGTCGACCTCGATGTCGCTCTCGTCGAGCTCCGCGATGGTCAGCCCCGGATCGGTTCGCTGGGGCTCGAGCGGCGGCAAGGGCGCGGCAGCGTGCGACGCGCCCGGCATCGAGATGCGCGGGAGCGAGGGCGAGCTGCGACGCGGCACCTCGTCGACCGGAACGCGGAGCGAGCGACGGCGCAGCTTCACCGTAGCGCGGCGCGGCCGACCCTGGTCATCGTCGCTCATGACCCCGTGGCCTCGCGGTGATGGATCGCGGCAGGAAGGCTCGAAGAGGCGACGATCATGCGCGCCCTACCGCGACAGCAGGACGCGTCGAAGGTGCATGCGCGATCGCGCGGCCCATTCGAATCGGCTGCCCAGGCTCGACGGCGAGCGACGCATCGGCCGCCTTCGGCAAGATGACGATGGCGGTGGAGCCCAGCTCGAACCAGCCGAGCTCGCTACCGCGCACCATGGCAGGCCGCGGTGCGGCATAGGTCGTCTCGCCGCCCGCGCTGCCCGCGCGCGTGACGAGCGCGCGATCGAACGTGAGCCCGATGCCACCGACGACCAACGCGCCGACGAGCACAGTCACCACCTCGCCGAACAGGCTGCTGTCCTGGACCACGACCACGCGCTCGTTTTTCGCGAAGAGCTTCGGCACGTGCTCCACGCCGATCCGGTTCACCGGAAAGAGCGTGCCGCCGAGGTGTCGCGCGCGAACGACCTCGCCCGTGACCGGCGCGTGCACGCGGTGGTAGTCGCGCGGTGACAGATACACGACGACGAAGTGCCCGCCCGCGAGGCGCGACGCTTCCTTGGGCGAGCCGAGCAGCTCGTCGAGCGAGTACGGGCGGCCCTTGATCTGGAAGGCGCCTCGCGCGTCGATGGGCCCGGCGTCCTCGACGCGGCCGTCGGCAGGCGAGAGGACGGCGCTCGGATCGGCATCGAGCGGGCGCGCCCCGGCGCGCAGCGGCCGCGTGAAAAATTGATTGAAGGAACGAAAACCACCGCTCGGGATCTCGCACTCGGAGAGATCCACATCGTACGCGCGCACGTAGAGATCGATGGCGCGCCGCAGGAGCGCTCCTCGGCTCGGCCGCGCGGCCACGCGCCCTATGGCGCGACTGAGCCGCTTCCTCGGAAGCAAACGCAGCGTCTCGGCGGCAAAACGGGTGGCAATCATGCGGGTGGCGCCGCGGGTGGGGGCGCGCCGCACGATGCTACAAGACCGAAAAACCACAGGTCAAAGGTATCCGTAGCGACGCGCGCGGCGCGGTGCGTCATTTCTTCTTCGGGCTCCCGAACAGCTTGGACAGAAAGCCGCCATCGGACGCAGGCGGCGTGGCGGGCGAGCCCGGCGGACGGGGCGAAGAACCCGACCGTTTCGCCGCCTGCGGGGCTTGGCCCGCGCGCATGTCGGCGAGCCGGACCTCTCGGACGGCGTCGATGTTCTTGGGGTTCGCGTCCGCGGCGGCGCGGAACGCGGCCATCGCTTCGGTCTCGTTTCCCATCCGGCGCAAGATCATCCCACGCGCGTAGTGCGCGCGGTCGTGGGCGGGCACGATGCGAAGCGCCCGCTCGGCGGTGGCGAGCATGCGAGCGACGCTCTCGTTGGGAAGGTGAAAGAGTGTCCAGGCGAGCGAGGCCAGCACGTCGGCCTCCTCGGCGTTCAGCTCGAGCGCGCCCTCGAGGATGACGCGCGCACCTTCGAAGTCGCGGCGCCGGATCAGCACCTCGGCTTTCTGGTGCTCCATGGCGGCCGCGAGGATCAGCCCCAACTTGCGGTCTGCTTCGGGAGTGCCCCCTCCATCTTGAACGTTGCGCAGGTACTCCGCGCGCTTCTTCTCGTCGGTGAGCGTGTCTTGGGCGCTCGTCAGGTAGCCGAAGATGCGCTCGACGAACGGCTTGATCGGGAGCAGCGCCCCCGCGATCCGATCGGGATGCCAGCGCTTCGCGAGCGCGAAGTACTCCTTCCGAACCGCGTCGGTGCCCGCGTTGCGCGCGACGCCGAGCATGTCGTAGTAGTTCTGCGTCTCGAGCACGCGCGAGCGCTCGATCACTTCCTTCCAGAGCGCGAGCTGGTCGGGCGCGAGGCCCGAGGTCGGCGGATCGGGTGGCAGCGCAGGGGCTGCCTTGAAGCGCAGCGCGGTCGGCGGACGGAGCGAGCCGGATGTGCTCGCGCTCGGTGCGACCGGCGCGGGCGGCGTCGACGTCGCTGGCGGCAGCGGCAGCTGCGACACGCGCATCTCACCCGAGATCGAGGCACCCGCCGCGCGCGGCTCGGGCGAGGGCTGGGAGACGCGAGCAGGCGGTGCGTCGTAGGGCTCGAGAAACTTCGTGAGCACGAGCATGTAGAGCAAGCGCTTGCCGAAGAGAGGCCCGAGCTCGCACGAGCGCAGCAGTTCCTCCGGCGTGCCGGGGCCCGCGCGCATGATCTCGATGAAGCGCTCCTCCTTCGGCAGGAAGCCGAAGCGCTTCAGCTCCGCCGCACCGCGGAGCCGTAGGGTGCGTCCCTCCAGCTGGCCGAGGACGCGCTCTACGGCATCGTCGCGCGAGTCGGCGCGCAGCGCGCTCGCGAGCAATGCGAAGGGATCGACGCGCGCGGAGACGCCCGAGTCGCCGACGAGATCGATGGTCTCGTACACGGCGTAGGGTCCCGCCGCGCGAGAGAGGAGAGGCATGAGCGCGCGCTCGAGCACCGGCTGTCGATCGACCAGGCGCGCGGCCGTGATCGTGCCCGCCTCGACGCGAATCCGATCTTGTCCGGTGCGCTGCTCGCCCTCGGCGGGCCAGAGCACGATCGAGCCCGTGATCTGCCGCGTCGCGACGTGCGCGAGCACATGCGCGAGAGGGGTCCGATCGAGGTCCCCTTCGGCGATCGGATCGGGCAGATCGACCATCGCGGCAACGATAGACCGCGCCGTCACCCCGTGGAAAGAGCGCTGAGCGGCCGCCACGAATCGGTCCGCTTGGTCTTGTCCGCGGCTCGGGGCGCGCGTACACAGCGGTTGCCCCGATGCCTCTTCACCTCTACGACACGCTGACGCAGCAGAAGCGTCCCTTCGAGACCGCCGAGCCCGGAAACGCGCGCATCTATGTGTGTGGTCCGACGGTGTACGACTTCTCGCACGTGGGCCACGCGCGCTGCTACGTCGTGTACGACGTGCTCGTCCGCCACCTCCGCGCAAGCGGGATGAAGGTCACGTACGCGCGCAACATCACCGACATCGACGACAAGATCCTCAAGCGCGCCACCGAGAACGGCGAGACGCCGGGCGCGCTCTCGCAGCGCTTCACGGCGGCGTACTGGGAGGACATGGCGCGCCTCGGAAATCTGTCCCCGGACCTCGAGCCCAAGGTCACCGAGCACCTGCCCCAGATCTTCGAGATCATCCAGACGTTGATCGACAAGGGCTCGGCGTACGCGTCGGGCGGCGACGTGTACTTCCGTGTTCGTTCGTTCGCGGGATACGGAAAGCTCTCGCACCGCAAGCTCGCCGAGCTGGTGGTCGACGCGAGCGGTCGCACCGACGCGGAAGACACGAACAAGAAGGAGGACCCTGCCGACTTCGCGCTCTGGAAAGGTGCCTCTGTCACTGGCGGAGCTGACAAGGACTGGGGCTGGACGAGCCCGTGGGGATACGGTCGCCCCGGATGGCACATCGAGTGCTCGGCGATGTGCAAAGCGCACCTCGGCGAGACGGTGGACCTGCACGGCGGCGGGCTCGACCTGGTGTTCCCGCATCACGAGAACGAGATCGCACAGAGCGAGGCTGCGAACGGCAAGCCTCTCGCGCGGCTCTGGATGCACAACGGCTTCGTCGAGGTCGACAAGACCAAGATGAGCAAGAGCCTCGGTAACTTCTTCACGGCGCGCGAGATCTTCCAGCTCTACGAGCCCGAAGCGGTGCGCTACGCGATGCTGACGGTCCACTATCGATCGCCGCTCGGGTTCGCGCCCGAGACCGAGGGCAACGTCACGCGCTTTCCGCTCTTCGAAGAGGCGGAGCGACGCGTCGAGTACGTCTACACGACGCGCGAGCGGCTCGCCTCGATCGACGAAGCGCGCATCGTGGCGGCGGGAGAGGTCGCCGAGCCGCTGACGAAGTATCCGTCGGCCATCGCGGCGGCGCTCGACGACGACCTCAACATGCCGGTCGCGCTGGCGGAGACGAGCGAGATGCTCAAGGCCGTCAACGAGCTGGTCGACTTTTCGCGCCGCAAGAAGGGCGCCGTCGCGCGCGCCGCCGTCGACGCAGCGACGCGCTCGCTCGAGGCGCTCGGGCGCGAGCTGGGCATCGGCGAGGCGGACGCCAGCGCATTCCTCATGCGGCTGCGCGCGCGACGCACGAAGGCCAAGGGCCTCACCGAGGCCGACGTGGATGGCAAGATCGCAGCGCGCACGGCGGCACGCGACGCGAAGGACTTCGCGGCCGCAGATCGACTGCGCGACGAGCTGGTCGGCCTCGGCGTGGAGATCATGGACAGCCCCAAGGGGACGACGTGGCGGATGATGTAAAGCCGCCCGGGATCCTGCAGGTCCGGATCGTCTGGGCCGCGCTTCTCGGCTCGCAGGCGCTCTACCTCTACTTGCTGGTCAGCGGGGTCTTCGAGACGCCGCCCGAGCCGCCCGCTCCGATCATGCTCACCGTGGTGTCCGCGGTCGCGATGGTGAACGGCATGGCCTCCATCTTCCTGCCGCGCTTCCTCCTCGGACAGGCCCTCGGCCGGATGAGCGAGCACGATCGCGCGCTCGTTCAGCAGGGACGGGACGCGATCCTGCGGCGCGCGTTCACGATGGGGTTCCCGGCGTACATCATCGGCATCGCGCTCGCGGAGGCCGTGGCCATCTTCGGGCTCGTGCTCGGCGTGATGGGGTTCACGCTGATGACGGTGCTGCCGTTCTTCGCGGCCGGCGCGGTGCTGACGCTGACGAAGTTCCCTACCGAAGGCCGCTTCCTCGCTCCGCTCGAGGAAGCGCTCAGCCGTCGCTCCTGAGGGCCGTCGCTCCTAGGCGGGCCGGGCCGCTCAGTGGATCGCGACGTGCTCGCTGCGCGTGATCGCGACGCGAGCGAACGCCGAGTCCAGGCCCTCGGCATCGAACGCGCGCACACGGACGCGGCGCACCACCAGCTCGGCATCCTGATCGACCACGAGGCGCGAGAGCATCGCAGGCTCGATCCGGAACGCTCCGTCGTCGGCGGCCGTGCACACGATCGTTCCGCCGCGCGACGCGACCTCGAGCTCGATGACGTCCTGCGCGCCTGCCTGCGCACCACCCGGCACCCAGGAGAAGTCGAGCGAGCGGTCGCGCGCGACCGTGCCGTCTTCGTCGCCGTAGACCAGCACGGCTACCTCGGCCGGCGCGGCGACGGTCACGCGGAAGGTGCCCACATCGCGACCGCCGGAGGCGTGCACGACATACGCATCGCGATCCGCGCGCGGCAAGGGCAGCGCCGCTTCACCTGCGTAGAACACACCGGCCATGACGCTCGCGACATCGGGGAACGTGCGCGCGACGAGCCTCGAGCTCCCCGACACGATCCCTGCGTCTTCGAGGCGAACGTCCAGCGCGCCGACGTCCACGAGCTCGACATCGGCATCGAGCGGGAGGCGCACGTCGCCGTCCACCATCGTGCACGCATCGAGCTCGGCCCGTGCGCCCGACGAGACGAGCGTCACCACGTCCTGCTCGGCGAGCCCGTGATAACGCGCGAACGCGGCGGTCAGCAGCGCGCCTTCGTCCTCGACGCGTCGGTCGATCTCGAGCACGCCGACCGTCCCTTCGAGCGCCGCGGCGCCGGCCTCGGTGGGCGCGTCCGACGTCGACCCGACATCGACGGCACAGCCACCAAGGAAGAGGAGCACGGCAAGGACGGAAGAACGCATCAGACGTCACTAGTATAGGAAGCCGGGGACCATCAGGGCAACCTGTCGGCGAACCGCCCCGAACCACTGGCCCGACTCTGCGAACCGATTAGGCTCGCGCGCCGTGATGGGACAATCGTGAAGACCGGCCGTATCCGCCGCGTTTCCATGCTCTTCGGGCTCGCCGCCTGCGTGTCGGTCGGCGCTGCCATCGCCTGCTCGGGCGGCTCGGAGCGCGTGACGAACGTTCAGCCGGAGCCGACGGGAACCCCGGTGGCCGATCCCGAGGTGCCTCCCGCGACCACGGCGCTCCCGGATCCAGAGGTTGCGGCGACGGGCACACCCCGGGTTCGGTACGACCTCGCGGGGCACCTCGCACGCGCGGAGCTCCGCGACGGAGACACCGTGGTGGTCGACTTCGGCACGCCCGGGGCCGCGAAGTACACGCTCGGCGGCTGGCGCACGCGCATCGGGTCGGACGTGCGCGAGGGCGACGTGACCGCCAGCGCGATCGAGAACGTCACCGGCTACGTCTTGGTGCCCTCCGATCGCGACGGCGCGCTCTCCGTCGAACTCCACGCGCGCGCGGCCGCGGATGGACGCGCCACGATCTACGTGGACCAGCGCACGCTCGGACACGCGACGCTGCCGACCAGCGAGTACGGAAGCGCGAGCATCGTGCTGCCGGCCGAGGCCGTTCATCGCGGCGAGAACATCTTGCAGATCCGCGTGCCGCGAACGGGGGCGGTCGCAGGCGTCGGCAGCGCGGGCGTCTTGCTCGACTGGATGCGCGTGGGGCCCGAAGGGGATCCGCATGCCGGTGTCGCTCCTCCCTCGCCTTCGCAGCTCGTCGCGGGCACGGGGAGCGGGCGCGCGCTGGTGATCCCCGATGGCTGGTCGCTCGGGTACGCGATGGAGGTCCCCGAGGGCGCGCGGCTGCGGGGTCGCGTTCGCGGAACCGGCGCGCTCGAGGTCGTCGCCGTACGCGACGGCGCGCCCGACGCGTCGCTCGGAAGGATCACGGCTTCGGCCGACGGCGCGGAGGTCGATCTCTCGCTCGCCGCGGTCGCGGGCACCATCGCGCGCTTGGATCTGCGCGCACGCGGGGGGACGCCGCGCTTCTCGATGCCGATGATCGTGACGCTCGACGGAGCACCGACGCGCCCGCGCCCACACGTGCGAAACGTGATCGTCTATCTCACCGACACGCTTCGCGCGGACAAGCTGCGCCCCTATCGGCCCGAGTCGCGCGTGCGAACGCCGCGGCTCGACGCCTGGACGCGCGGCGCAGCGCTGCTCACGCGCGGTCATGGCCAGGAGAACTGGACCAAGCCCTCGGTCGCGACGCTGCTCTCGGGGCTCTATCCCTGGGAGCACCACGCGACGAGTGAAGAGGCCGTGGTGCCGAACGAGGTCGACCTGATCAGCGAGCGACTCGGCCGCGAGGGCTTTCACACCGGTGCGTTCATCGCGAACGGGTTCTGCTCCGATCGCTTCGGGTTTCGACAGGGCTGGCGCACCTTCCGCAACTACGTCCGCGAGGGGCTCCGCAACCAGGCGGAGTTCGTCGCGCACGACGTGCTGGACTGGCTCGATCACCGGCCCACCGATCGTCCGTTCTTCTTGTACGTACACACCGTGGATCCGCACGTGCCGTACATGCCGCCCTCGGCGGAGCTCGCGCTCTACGATCCGCTGCCCTACGAGGGCATCGTCGACTTCGCGCGCGACCGCGAGCTGCTCGAGCACGTGAAGGCCGGCTCGCTGACGCTGAACGAGCGCGATCGCGAGCACCTGCGCGCGCTCTACGACGGAGAGATCAGCTATCACGACACGCACTTCGGCGGGATCATCGATGGCCTCGCGAGCCGCGGCCTCAGCGACGACACGATGGTCGTCTTCACGTCCGATCACGGCGAGGAGTTCTGGGATCACGGCTCGGTCGGGCACGGGCACAGCGTGTTCGAAGAGCTGATCCACGTCCCTTTGATCGTGCGCATCCCCGGCGTGACCGACACGCAGAGCGACGCGCGCGTGGACGACGTCGTCGGCCTGGTGGACGTGCTGCCCACGCTCTACGAGGCGATGGGCCGGCCGATTCCGACGGACCTGAGCGGGCAGTCGTTCTTGCCGCAGCTGCTCGGAGAGACGAGCGATGCGCCGCGCGCCGCGGTCACGGGGTTCATGGAGGGCTGGCGCGCGATCAACGTCGGCCGCCTCAAGCTGGTCCAGCGCACCGAGCGCACGGTGCTCCTCTACGACACGACCGACGACCCCGGCGAGACGCACGACCTCGCCGCCGACCATCCGATCGGGGTTCGCTACGCGCGCGGCTTGCTCGGCCTGTTCCTCGCAGGCGTCGAGCACGGAAGTCGCCGATCGATCGCAGCGCAGGCGACCGAGATCGATGCGACCACGCGCGGCGAGCTCGAGGCGCTCGGATACGCGGGCGCGTCACGACCCGCGCAGGACGACGGCAGCGAATAGAAGGTCCACGTCGAGGGAACGGAGTCGCCCGCCAAGGCGTAGACTCCCCCGCGGGTACCATTCCTGCTCGGAGGCTCTTCATGCGCGTCCTCTTTCTCTCGATCGTCGCTTCGCTGGCGCTCCTTTCCGTCTCGGGCTGCACGCGTCGCGCGCGCATCGTCGAGACCGATGTCCAAGTGCCCGTCACCTCGGGCGGCGGAAGCAGCACCGGGGTCGTGATCGCCGAG
>JAYVCF010000432.1:0-5100 GCA_043750095.1 Deltaproteobacteria bacterium | reverse complement strand
CGCTCCCCTCAGCGGGGTGCTCGCATCGGCGAGGTGGGTCAGGCGATCTCGGCACCGAGGGCCCGGCACATCGCCTCGAGGCGGCGCAGCGTGTTCACGTCTTCACCCTCGAGGGCCCGACGTCGCGCCCCGAGGCGCGAAACGTACCGCGCGCACGCGCTGCCCGAGTAGCCGCCGAGACCGAGCGCGGCGTGCTGGAGCTCGTCGACGCTCACGCGATCGAGCAGCCGCGCGTACGCGCCGTTCGCGTCGAGCAAGCGATCGAGCCAGCTGCCGTCTCTGCGTGCGCGCGCGAGCCGAAGCGCAGCCCGCGTGCCGAGCGCGAGTGCGTCGTTCAGCGCCGGGTCGCCGACGTAGCCCATCGCGCTGAGGTGATCGAAGAGCAGCCTCGCCGAGCTCGCGAGCTGGTCATCGGTGTCGGCGAGCGCCGAGCTCACGCGCAGGGCGAGGGCACTGAGGCTCACGCCCGTGACGGTCTCTCCGGTGGGCGGCGGCGACGTTCGCCGCGTGCTCGCGGCGAGCGGGCTGGGCGCGAGCGTCTCGATCGTCTTGGCGGTCCTGCCCTGACGAAGGGTGTCGATGAGCACGAGGCTCGTGTCGCCGATCACGATCACGCTCGCATGAGCGAGCGTGGTGCGCTTGGCGATCTTCTGACCGTCGAGGAACACGCCGTTCGCGCTCGCCGTGCCTCGACATCGACGCGCTCGCCCGTGACGTGGAGCGCCGCGTGACGCCGCGATGCGCGCTCGTCGGCGAGCTGGATGTCGCAGTCCTGCCCGCGCCCCACCGTGCACCGACCCGGAGCGAGCGTGATCACGCGGGGCCCAGAGCGGAGCACGAATCGCGAGGCCATGCTCGACGAGACGATATCAGAGGCCTTGCGACCTCAATAGTCGAGGTCCCGCGCAATGCCGCTCGGAACGGTGGATGGCGCCGGCGCCCGCGCGCGGTGTCGCGGCGGGCGTGGCGGAGCCGGGACCAGCGCCACGCCACTCGACGGTTCCTGCACCACCGCGTCGGCCGACCGCTCGACGACGGTGGGCGGGATCGTGATCGGCTCGCTGGGGGTCCCGCGTGGCGGTGACTCGACCGCGGGCTCCGGTGCGGCGGCGACGGACGACGGCTCGGGCATCGATCGCTCGCGCGTCGCCGAGGTCGTCTCACTCGACCAGACGCTGATGGCGGTCGCCGCGACGGCGATCACGAGAGCACCGACGAGGAGCGCAGCACGAGCAGGGCGAGCGGTGTAGGGGAGGATGGAGTCCGACGAGCCCGACGCCGTCGACCTCGCGGCTGAAGGCGCCAAGCTCTCGGGCGAACGGGTCCTCCTGGACTCCTGCCGCTCGATCTCGGGGGCCGACTTGCGACGCAGCGTCCGCGCGGAGAGGGCGGTGGTCGCGTGCACGAGCGCGTCGCGCATCTCCTTCGCGCTCTGGAATCGCTCGACGCGATCGCGCGAGAGCGCGCGATCCACGAGATCGCTCAGCTCCTCGGGCAGATCGGGCCGCAGCAGCGCGAGCGGCCGCGCCACCTGCGTCGCGATCATGATGAGGACGTCGCCCGCGTTCTCCGACTCGAACGGTCGCACTCCCGCGAGCGACTCGTAGAGGACGACCCCCATGCTGAAGAGGTCGCTGCGGCTGTCGATGTCGCGCAGACCGCGCGCCTGCTCGGGCGACATGTACTCGGGCGTTCCGACGATGCCTCCGGTCTTGGTGATCCGACCCGTAGGCCCGGTCTCGGGTGCGATGACACGAGAGATTCCGAAGTCGACGATCTTCGCCTCGCGCGCATCACCATCGTCGACGAGCAGCACGTTCTCCGGCTTCATGTCGCGATGAACGATGCCCGCCGCATGGACCGCCGCGAGGCCGCTCAGGACCATCGCGATGTACGAGAGGGTCTCCACATCCGTCGGCGTTGGGACTTCCGAGAGATGCGCGGCGAGCGTCTTGCCCTCGAGCAGCTCCATGACGATGAAGGGCTGCGTACCGTCGAGCACCCCGTAGTCGAGGATGTCGACCACGTGGCGGTGCCGCACCGACGCGGCGATCTTGGCCTCGCGAAGGAAGCGCTCGGCGCGGCGCTCGGCGGATGCACCGGCCCCGTCGAGGAACTTGATCGCGACCGGTCGCTCGATCGTGACGTGGATCGCGCGCCAGACAGACCCCATCCCTCCTTGCCCGATGGGTTGCTCGAGCCGGTACTTGTCGAGCACCAGCGTCCCGCTTCGTAAGTCCATGCAGCTACGAGGATGGTAACATCCCGACGATGAAGCTTGGATGGATCGTCGTCGTCCTCTGCCTCGCATCCTTGCCTGTGCAGACGGCGGCACAGCCGTCGAGCGCCCCCGACGGGGCCGTGACGGCGGCGGCCCGAGCGCTCTTCGAAGAAGGCGTGCGCCTCGTCGACGCGGGCGACTTCGACCAGGCGGCCGATCGGTTTCGCCGCTCCGACGAGCTGCACGCCTCGCCGGTGGTCGCGTACAACCTGGCGACGTCGCTCGCTGAGATCGGTCGGATCGTGGAGGCGTCCGAGGTCTCGCGGCGCGTCGTCCGCGACGCTGCTGCGCCGCAGGCGATCCGCGCGGCGGCGCAGTCGCTCCTCGATCGCATCACGCCGCGAATCGGCAGCCTCACGATCCGCGTGGTCGGGGATCCCGAGGGGGTCGAGACGAGACTCGATGGCGCGACCGTGCCGGTGGCGCTCATCGGCGTCGCGCGTCCGGTCGATCCCGGGCAGCACGTGGTGTCGCTCGCACGCGGCGGCGAGGAGACTGCCTCGACGAGCGTCGAGGTGCTCCCCGGAGGAGCCGCCGAGGTGTCGCTCTCCGCGCCGCCGCCGCCGCCGATCGCTACCGTCGCTCCCGTCGCTCCCGCGCCGGCTCTGCCCGTGGTGGCCGCGGACCCGGGACCGGTCGTACCGGCGGCGGCGCTGGTGCTCGCACCCGTGGCCCCCGAGGAGCACCACGGTTCGGTGCTCGAAGAGGCCTGGTTCTGGGGGGTGGCCGGTGCCGTGGTGGTCGCCGGCATCGTCATTGCAGTCGTCCTGGCGTTCACCGTTCACTCGGCATCGCCGGTCTCCGGCAACTTCGAGCCCGGTGTGGTGGAGGTCGGGAGATAAATGTGCGTCCGATGAGGTCGAGGCAGGCCGAGATCATCGCGATCCTCGCGCTCCTCGGGCTCGGATGTTCTCAGGTGACCGAGGTCGTCGTCGTCGTCGACAGCGATCTCGCGGTGCCGTCCGAGCTCGATAGCGTCCGCATCGACGTGACGAGCCCCGGCGGAGAGTTCCGCCGCGCCAGTGCGCCCCTCGTGGGCGAGCGCGCAATCGCGCTGCCTCGCACCCTCGGCATCGTGTATCGAGGTGGGCCGCTCGAGCCTCTCGTGGTGGTCGCGACCGGCTCGCTCAACGGACGCGATGTGGTGCAGCGACGCGCTCGCCTCGCGTTCGCGCCGGGGCGCACCGTCGAGCTCCGGCTCGACCTGCTCCGAAGCTGCGTCGACGTCGCGTGCGCGATCGATCAGACCTGCACCGCGCAGGGCTGCGCGTCGAGCGAGGTGGACGTCGCCCGACTCCGCGATTGGACGGGCGCGTCGTCGGGCATGGACGCTTCGGTGCCTCGGGATGGCGGCGATGGCGGCGCTGACGCCGACGCGATCGCGAGCGATGCGTGCGTGGTCGCGCCCGAGCAGTGCAACGATCGCGACGACGACTGTGATGGGCAGGTCGATGAGGACTTCGACCTGACGGCCGATCCCACCCACTGCGGCTCGTGCGCACACTCCTGCTCGCCCGGGCCGAACGCGTCCCCACGCTGCGCCGCGAGCGTCTGTGCGCTCACTTGCGACTCGGGCTGGGCCGACTGCGATTCGAGCCTGCTGACCGGGTGCGAGGCGTTGCTCTCGTTGCCGCTGACGTGCGGTTCGTGCAGCACGCAGTGCTCGGGTCCGACGCCGTTCTGCAGCGTCGTCGCCGCACGCGGGCTGGTCTGCACCGCGACGTGCGCTCTGCCGATGACGGCGTGCAGCGGGAGCTGCGTCGAACTCGCGACGAGCAGCGCCCATTGCGGCCGCTGCGACGCCGCGTGTCCGCCCGTCCCCGGCGCCACGCCGGTCTGCAGCGCCGGCGCGTGCAGCTTCACCTGCTCGCCTGGGCTCTACGACTGCAACGGTCCCGCCGATGGATGCGAGTCGACGCTGCGGACCCTGACGAGTTGCGGAGCATGCGGCGTCGTGTGCGGCCTGCCCCACGCCACGACATCCTGCACCAGCGGCACTTGCGCACTCATCGGATGCGACGCCGGTTGGGGCGACTGTAACGGCATCGCCACCGACGGCTGCGAGGCCGCGCTCGACGTCGATCCGATGCACTGTGGTAGCTGCGGCGTGGCGTGTCCCGTGAGCGCGCCGAACGCAGCGAGCTCGTGCGCAGCGGGGACGTGCGTACTCGTCTGCGACCGGGGATGGGCCGATTGCAATCGCATGGCCAGCGACGGCTGCGAGGCTGCGCTCTCGTCCGGGGCGACGTGCGGCAGCTGCGGGATTCGCTGCGACGGCGCGACGCCGCTCTGCGCGACCGATGCGAGCGGCGGACACCTCTGCGCGTCGGGGTGTGGTCCGGGCGAAGCGCTCTGCTCGGGGACCTGCGCGAACACCTCGATCGATCCGAACCACTGCGGCTCGTGCGCGACCACCTGCCCGCCGCTCCCGAACGCCTCGCCAGTTTGCGCGGCCTCGGCTTGCGGCTTTGCGTGTCACGCGGGCTGGGCGGACTGCGACGCGATCGCCGCGACCGGGTGCGAGGCCTCGCTCTCGTCGCTCACCTCCTGTGGCGCGTGCGGGAGCGTCTGCGCACCCATTCACGCAACCGCGACGTGTGCCACGGGCACGTGCGCGATCGCCTCGTGCGATACTGGCTGGGGCAACTGCGACGCGTCGGCAGCGAACGGATGCGAGACATCACTGACCGCGATCACGAGCT
The DNA here is from genome assembly GCA_043750095.1 of Deltaproteobacteria bacterium. Taxonomy (GTDB): domain Bacteria; phylum Myxococcota_A; class Polyangia; order Polyangiales; family Sandaracinaceae; genus JBBSAT01. The sequence continues at coordinate 117 of JAYVCF010000432.1, read as the reverse complement.
GTGGGGCGTGCGGCAACATCTGCCCGACCGGCGTCGCGCACGCGACCGGGAGCGCGTGCACCTCGGGCGCCTGTGTGCTCGCGTGCGCCGCCGGCTGGGCCGACTGCGACGGCGTGC
>JAYVCF010000431.1:0-4702 GCA_043750095.1 Deltaproteobacteria bacterium | reverse complement strand
GAGAGCGAGAGCGAGAGCGAGAGCGAGAGCGAGAGCGAGAGCGAGAGCGAGAGCGAGAGCGAGAGCGAGAGCGAGAGCGAGAAGTCTCCTTGCTCGTGGGCTCACTCCGCACCAAACCGCGCTCGCATGACGACCGAGATCGCGGGCAAGGTACTGCTGACGGGCGCGAGCGGATTCATCGGTGGGCGCCTGCGCGATGCCCTCCTCGCGCGCGGCTGCGACGTGATCGCGATCCGACGCAAGGGCTCACCGCCCTCGAAGAAAGGACGCTCCGTCGAGGCCGAGTACGACGATCGTGACGCGCTCGTTCGCATCCTCGAGGCCGAGAAGCCCGACTATCTCTTCCACGTCGCGGGCGCGACCAAGGGCGTGACGTACGGCGACTTTCATCGCGCGAACGTCGTCCCGACCGAGAACCTGATCGCCGCCGCCGAGAAGGCGCTGCCTTCGTTGAAGCGCTTCGTCTTGGTCAGCTCGCTCGCCGCCTTCGGTCCCTCGAGGCGTGAGCGCGCGCTGAGCGAGAGCGACATTCGCCGGCCGATCGAGTTCTACGGACAGAGCAAGCTCGAAGCCGAGCACGTCGTCGAGCGCAGCAGCGTGCGCTTCACGATCGTGCGGCCGAGCGGCGTGTACGGCCCCGGCGACGCGGACTACTTCAACCTCTTTCGCGAGGTCGAGGGCGGACGGAACGTGTTCTTCGGAAACCGCGACAAGATCTTCTCGGCCATCTACGTCGACGATCTGATCGACGCGATCCTGCGCGCCGCGACCAGCGAGTCGGCCGTGAACAAGGGCTACTTCGTGGACGACGGCCGCATCGTCACCTGGGGCGAGTTCCAGAAGGCCATCGTCGATGCGAGCGGCCGCCGCGCGCTCACGCTGCGCTTGCCCGAAGCCTTCGTCTCGATCGCCGCGATGGGCGGTGAGATGGCGAGCCGCATCGACGGCAAGCCGCGCCTCTTCAACCGACAGAAGGCGAAGATGGGCGCGCAAGAGGCGTGGACCTGCCAGAGCGACGCACTGAAGAAGGACACCGGCTGGACGCCGCGCGTGCCGATGGAAGAAGGCGTGCGCCGCGCCTACGAGTGGTACCGCGCCGAGAAGTGGCTCTGACGATCGACGTTCAGTCGTGCTCGAGCGTCGGACCGTAGGGCGCGCGGTCGGTGCGTGACCACCAGTCGGAATCACCGGGCGGCGCGAAGCCATAGTCGTAGCGCACCGTACGAACGAACATGGGCGCGCGTCCCTCGAAGGGATCGCGGCCGAAGAGCGCGAGCACGTCGGGGCGCGCTTCGAGCAGGGCGATCTCGACGGCGACCGTCCAGCCTTCCGGACGATCGGAGAGGCCGGCGAACCAGACCATCCAGTCGAGACGCGGCATGTGCGGCATGCACGCAGCGGGCGCGCGCGCGGGATCGCCGGACTGCCAGCGGTAGTCGTACTCGCGCCAGGTCTCCCCGTCTTCGGAGCCCTCGAAGATCACGATCGGTCGATCGCGCGTCATCACCGCGAAGAGGCCGTACGTGTTGGCGACGCGGAACGGATCGACGCGCGCGTCGAGCGCGAGCAGTGCGTCCGAGAAGTGCGGGCGCGCGCCGAGCGTCGAGAGGAGCGCGAGCAGGCCGAGGAACATCTGGAACGACGCGAGGACGCCGACGCCGAGGCGCCCCCGTGTCGTGGACGGTGGCGCCTGCGGCAGCGTCCAGCCCGCGCGGCGCACGCGCGCGATCAGGCGCGCGAGAGCCTCATCATCGATCAGCGCGATGGTGAGCGCGAGCGCGAGGAAGTCGAAGAAACCGTAGTTGCCAGTGACGGCGATCACCACCATCAAGAGCGTGAAGCCCACCGCCGCGATTCGGCGTCCGAGACCGCCGAAGAGGATCGCCCAGGGGAGCACCAGCTCGACCACGAACGTGAAGACCACGCCGATGCTGCGAAGGAACGAGGGCGCGAAGTGGATCGCATACCCAGGCAGCGTGGGAAGCGGCTGCGTCTCGAAGTGATAGTCGAGCGCACGGAGCGAGGTCCACGCGTCGTCGCCCGACGCGAGCTTCACGTAGCCCGACGCGAACATCAGCCGGCCGACCAGGAACCAGAGCGCGAAGAGTGCGAGCGGATGGGGCGCCGACGAGCGCTCGAGCGGAACGTGGCGGAGCGTCCGCGGCGATGCGATGGCGGCCACGGCCAGCGACTCGGTCAGCAAGGTGTCCCATTGGAGCGGGAGAAACGGCGCGCCGAGCGACACGAAGGAGAGGTACGCGAGGTAGGCGACACACGCGGCGGCGCCACCGCCCACCCCGAGCATCATCGCGACGCTCGCGAGCTCGCCGACCATGCACGTGGCGTGCATCGCGCCGTCGGTTCCGCCGAGCAAGAGCAGCACGCTCGGCGCCTCCAGCATCGGGCTCTCGGCCTGCTCGAGGACGCGCGCGACGCGGCCCGACATCGGATCGATCCCGTGCGCTCCGAAGAGGCCCGCGATCTGCACGTGCAGCGAGACGAACGCAGAGAGCGAGACGAGCCCGATCGCACGCAGCGCGAGGGCGACCGAGAGCGCGTGCCTCGAAGCGATCTTGTCGAGCTCGATCACGTCAGCCGGCGCCGAGCGCACGCGCCAGAACCGGAACCCACTCGCCCGCCGTCCCCTTGAGCACGAGCCCGTTCTCTGCACCGTACGCCGCACGCGTGAACGGGGACTCGTCGGGTCCGACGACGACGAGCGGGATGCCGCGGTGCACGGCGATCGAGACGAGATGCGAAGGGAGCGTGGTCGCGCCGCTGGTGCCGATCACGATCAGCATGGCCGCGCTCGCGCCCGCGCTCATCGCGCTCTCGAAGCGAAAGAGCTCCTCGTCGTAGCTCTCGTCGAACCAGAGCACGTGCGGCCGGCTCCATCCGTTGCCGCCGCAGCACGAGAGCGCGGCGCGGTCGGCCTCGCTCAGCTTGCGCGCCTTGGGCCAGTCGATGGGGATGGCCGAGGGGATCTCGCGCACGCGCGGATGCTCGTCCTCGCAGCGCATGAGGTCGATGTTGCCGTGAATCGGGTAACAGCGTGCGGGTGAGGTCCCTGCGCGCGGATGCAGGCCATCCACGTTCTGCGTGACGAGGAGGAATCGATCGCCGAGCGTCTTCTCGACGGACACGATGGCCATGTGCGCCGCGTTCGGCCGCGCCGCGCGACAGACACCGCGTCGATAGAGGTACCAAGCCCAGATCTCTTCGGGCATGCGCTCGAACGCCTCGCGCGTGGCGAGCGCTTCGGGCTGGTAGTTCGTCGAGCCGATCTTCCAGTAGCCCTCGGCGCCGCGGAACGTGGGCACGCCGCTCTCGGCGGAGATCCCCGCACCCGTGAGGAACACGATCGGCCCCTCGCGATTGAGAGCGATGGCGGTGAGCTCGGCGATGCGTGCGTCGGTGTCCATGTGCCCTCCGCCAGAGATGGATCAGGTCGGCATGTACCAGATGGGCGACGTCCACGCGCGCTCTTGCACGGTGTCGGGAAGGCTTCCGTCACAACAGGCGCGGAGCGGCGAGTCGCTCGCGATCGTCGCGCAGTCGACGCCCTCGCTCAGGCACAGGCGGCGGCTCCAGCGGCACGTCGGATCCTCGAGCACGCGCGCGTAGTAGAACGCGGGCCGTGTGGAATCGAAGCTCGGGTCGGTCCACACGTCGCAGAGCGTGGCGGAGCCCATCCCGCTCGCCGTGCACGTCGTGAGATCGACGCTCGACCCGTCGCCCGCCCTCCCCGCGACGTCGAACACGCGCTCGTGCGTGCCCGCATCGTCGAGCCAGCCCTTGATGATCTGAATGCGCTCGAGCGGCACCGAGAGATCGTCCTGCATGGCGGACACGACGAAGCGCGGTGCCATCGCGCCCGCGGGTGCCCGCGGTAGCTCACCGCCCATCGGCACACCGCCATCGTAGCCGTGCTGGACGAGCATCGGATCGCTGCACGACGTGTCCGGGTAGCTCCACCCGCCGAAGAGGCGGACGACGATGCGCGTGCCGCTGGTGGCGTAGGTCTCGCGGCGACGCATCCCATCGAAGATCGAGTCGCGACTGTTCTCTTCGGCCCAGACGACGGCGAGCCCGCCTGGGCCGTTGGTGTTCACCTGGATGGGCACGCTGCCCGGAGGCCGGAGGCGGTTCGCGGCGGGGGCATCTTGGTCCGCCATGTGACCAGGCCAGTGGTCTTCTTCGACCGCGCCGGGGATGGCGCTGTGCGTGTCGGTGCTCGCGATGAAGCCGAGTTGGAATGGGTTCACGCCGATACGCGCCCACTCGGCCAGACCCGTCCGAAGACCCGCGCGCACGAAGTCGCGCGGCTCCACGCAGGTCCCTGCGAAGCCCTCGCCGCCGCCGATCGAGCAGATGTTCGTGCAGCCGGGTGGATCGCCGGGGGTGGTGCAGAGCACGCGCGCGATCTGCTCGAACGCGCAGAGCGAGTCCTCGCTGGCGAGCGGATCGACGGCACCCGAGAGGCACTCCGACGATCCCTTGTGTTGGTAGATCTCGACGAGCGGCTCGAGCCGCGCGCGCTGCATCGCTTCGGCCACCGTGTAGGGCGCTCCTCTGTCGTCCTCCGGGACGAAGAAGCCGCCGCCGCCGAGGTTCGAGTTGTGCGGGATCGCGATCACGTCGCAGGGGGTGCCGGTGTCGAGACAGTCCGCTTCCAGCGCGCTCCAGAGTCGCTCGGGCGTCG
>JAYVCF010000430.1:0-4436 GCA_043750095.1 Deltaproteobacteria bacterium | reverse complement strand
GAGAGCGAGAGCGAGAGCGAGAGCGAGAGCGAGAGCGAGAGCGAGAGCGAGAGCGAGAGCGAGAGCGAGAGCGAGAGCGAGAGCGAGAACGAGTCGGCTGGCTCCCCCGTGCGCAATGCCCTAGATCACCCGCGAATGGCCATCGCCCACGATCTGCGTGCCGAGGTTCGCGCGCTCCTCGACGACGAGATCGGCCTGCGCGCGCGCGATGCAGCCGAACGCGTCGCGCTCGTGTATCCGAGCCCCTACCGCGCGGGGATGTCCTCGCTCGGGTTCCAGACCATCTATCGCGAGATCAACGAGACCCCGGGGCGCTGCGCCGAGCGCTCGTTCTTGCCGGACGATCCCGATAAGTACCGGCGCGCGCGCACGCCGCTTTTCACCTTCGAGTCCGAGCGTGCCGTCTCCGACTTTCCGGTCGTCGCGCTCAGCGTCGCGTACGAGCTCGAGCTCGCCGGGGTGATCGAGGTGCTCGAGCTCTCGGGGATCGCGCCTCTCGCCGAGCACCGCAACCCGCGCGATCCGATCGTGTTGATGGGCGGGCCGCTCACGTTCTCGAACCCGCTGCCGCTCGCCGCGTTCGCCGACGTGGTCTTGATGGGCGAGTGCGACGAGACGATCCACGTGGCCCTCGACGCGATCTTCGGCACCGGCACGAAGGAAGATGCGCTCGACGCCATCGCGCGGGACATCCCCAGCGCGTTCGTCCCCTCGCGTCACGGCGACACGATGCCCGGCGTCGCGAAGGCCTCGCTCGATCGCTTGCCGGCCTACGCGGCGATCCGCACGCCGAACACCGAGCTCTCGAACATGTTCTTGCTCGAAGCGGAGCGCGGCTGCTCGCGCGCGTGCGAGTACTGCGTGATGCGCCGCTCGACGAACGGCGGCATGCGTATCGTGCCGATGGAGACGGTGCTCGCGCGCATTCCCGCCGACGCCAAGCGCGTGGGCCTCGTCGGTGCTGCCGTGTCGGACCACCCGAAGATCGCCGACATCGTCGAGACGCTCGCCAACCAAGGCCGTGAGGTCGGGCTCTCCTCGCTGCGACCCGATCGCCTGAACGACCGCTTCGTGGGCGCGCTGAAGCGGGCGGGCTACCGCACGCTCACCACCGCGAGCGATGGAGCGAGCCAGCGGCTCCGCGACAAGATGCAGCGCAAGGCGCAAGAGAAGCACCTCGTGCGCGCGGCGGAGCTCACGCGCGCGCACGGCATGAAGCGTATGAAGCTCTACATGATGGTGGGCGTGCCCGACGAGACGGACGCCGACATCGACGAGCTCGTGCTCTTCGCGACCGAGCTCTCGAAGATCGCGCCGCTCGCGCTCGGCATCGCGCCCTTCGTCGCGAAGCGAAACACGCCGCTCGACGGAGAGCCCTTCGCGGGCATCGACATCGTCGACGACCGGCTCGATCGACTGCGGCGCGGGCTGCGTGGCCGCGTGGACGTGCGTGCGACGAGCGCGCGCTGGGCCTGGGTCGAGTACGTCCTCGCGCAGGGCGGCCGCGCCGAGGGCCGCGCCGTGATGGAGGCCTTCCGGAACGGCGGCAAGTTCGCGGCGTGGAAGAAGGCGTTCGAAGCGCTCGAGCCCGAGCGTCCGCGCCGCGCGCTCGCCGTGGTCGCATGAAGCGCGCATGAAGCGGCTGTCTCCACTCCGCGGGCTCGCCCTCCTCGTCGCATTCGCGACGCTCGCGGGCTGTCCCGACGCTACGGCCGTCTCGACCGAGCGGTGTGCGCACGTCGGTGATGTCTGTCGGCTACCGAGCGGACCTCTCGGGGTGTGCAGCGAGAGCCTCGGCGCCGGGTGCTCGACGCCGCCCTGCTTGGCCTGCACATCGCAGCATTGAGTCCTCGCGTTCCGCCGATCGCGTAAGCTGTCGCGCATGTACCACGCGATGTTCGGTCAGATGAAGAAGCAGCTCGGGCAGATGGACAAGTGGTTCGACGCTGCCGAGGCGCACGCCGCCGCGAAATCGTTCGACGTGAACGTGCTCGTCTCGGCGCGCCTCTCGCCCGATCAGTTCTCGTTCGCCAAGCAAGTGCAGACGGCGTGTGACACGGCGAAGCTCGCCGCCTCGCGCCTCTCGGGCAAGGAGGCGCCGACCCACGCGGACACCGAGCAGACGATCGCCGAGCTTCGTGCGCGTGTGAAGGCGGTCGTCGCCTACCTCGACGGCTTCAGCGCCGACGACTTCGCGGGCGCCGAGACGCGCAGCATCACGCAGCCGCGATGGGAGGGCCGCACGATGACGGGCGCCGACTACTTCCGCGAGCACGCACTGCCGAATTTCTACTTTCACCTCACGCACGTCTACGCGCTGCTGCGCCACAACGGTGTGGGCGTGGGCAAGCGCGACTACCTCGGCCCGCTCACCCAGCGGATGCCCTGACTCCACGCGAACGCGCGCTGGCGTCGCTCGGGCTCGGCGTCGCGATCCTCGCGATCGTCTCGCTGCACGCTCTCGAGCCCGAATTCGATCCCGCGCGTCGCTTCATGAGCGAGTACGTGCTCGGCCCCTGGGGTTGGGTCATGCGCGTGGCGTTCTTCGGCGTCGCGCTCAGCGGTGCCGCGATCGGGCACTCTTTCTGGCGCGAGCCACGACCGCTCGCTGCGCTCGGGATGCTCGGTTGGTCGAGCGGGATGGTCGTCGCCGGCCTCTTTCGCTGCGACTCGTCCCTCCCCGATCGTGTGCGCACGTGGATCGGGCTCGCCCACGACGTCGGCGCGGACGGAGCATTCGTCGCGATGGCGGTCGCCCAGGTATCGGGTCCGCGCTACGGGCGCGTCGTCGCGATCGTCATGGTCGTCGCGATCGTCGGGTTCCGGCTGGTGAACCTCGCGGGCCTCGGACAGCGCGTGTTCGCGACGCTCGCGATCGGTTGGCAGCTCGCAGTGCTGGTCCGCGCCCGCCGATGATGAACGGCCTCAGGTCAGCTCGATCTTCATCGTCCGCGCCGCCCGACAACGCTTCGGGCTGAGCTCGACTCCGATCGCATCGAGCCCCATCGCGTTGGCGACGGCGAGCACGGTGCCTTTCCCGCAGAAGGGATCGACCACCACGCGCGTCTCGGTGTTCTCGATCAGGTAGCGACACGCGAGTCGGCACGCATCGACCCCCATCGCGCGACTCCAGGGCATGAAGCCCGCGTCGGTCAGGACCTCCGGCCCGGGCTTTCGCGCGGGTGGCAGCGCGCCCGTCGTCACGCCGATCAAGTGCGAGTAGCCCGGCCGCCCGAGCGCGATCGTGCCGGGCGCGCGACGACAGATGATCTTGTGCCAGAGCACGCTCGCGCCCTCCGCCTCGGCGCCCTTCATCACGAGGTAGCCCTTGTCGACGAGCGCGCCCGCGATGCGGACGTCGCTCTGGAAGAACATCGACACTCCGCCCGCGGGCACCCAGCGGACGACACGGCGCACGGTGTCGACAAACCAGGCGCGCCAGCGCTCGAGGTCGAGTCGCATCGCGGAATCGCGCATCTCGGAGATGTCGGGCAGCGACGTGATCACGCTCGCGTGCTCGGGCGCCGGAGTCGCGTCGAGCCAGGCGAAGGCGTCGCCCGTGACGATCGACCGGCTCGGCTGCGCGCGCTCACCGCTCACTTGGCTCGCTTCGCTCGCTTCATCAGCTCGAGCATCGCCTCGCGCTCGAGGATGCGCGCTCGGATCAGGCGGCGAGCGAAGAGCGCCGCGAAGGGAATCCCGATCACCGCCGTGGCGAGCGCCCAGTGCGCCTCTTCCGCGAAGCAGGCGAGGCCCATCGGCGTGGCACCGAAGAGCCAGGCCAGCGGATGCGCGATGCCGAGGGGGCGCGGCGTCTGGTGGCCGAGCTTCACGACCTCGCCGTACGCGCGGCGCGTGTCGAACCAGCCGACGCAGACGAACGTGCTGACGATGAGCGGCAGCCCGATCAACGTGAGGAGCCGCTGGGCCCAGGCTTCGACCGGGGTCGATGCCGGATGCGGCGAGACGAGGCCCGAGAAGACGCCGGCGTCCGGATCCTGCGGCTCGACGCGGCTCGGCGTGGCGCGTGTCTTCGACCTGTCTTCGGCTGGCTCGTCGGCGCGCTTCACGATCGGACCGCGCGGCGGGAGCGCGCGCTGTGACGCCGCGCCCGGCTCGCGATAGGGGGTGCGCTTCGCGTCGCTCACGAGGGCACCGTACACTAACGAACGTCGATGTTCCCCTGGTCACGCTCGCTCGCACTCCTCGTCGCGCTCGGCCTTGGGCTCGCGGCGGCGATCGCACCCGCGCGTGCGCAGAGCGCCGATGCGATCGAGCTCGGCGAGGGCCTCTCGGTGCATCGACGCGCGACGTGGTGCGGTGCGGTCGGCGTTCCGATTCGCTGCTACGCGTGGGAGCCCACGGGGTTCTCGTTTCCTGCCGGGCCGATGGTTCCCGCGCTCACGTTCGCGCGCACCTTCACGCGCGTCCCGACG
>JAYVCF010000429.1:0-35296 GCA_043750095.1 Deltaproteobacteria bacterium | reverse complement strand
TCGACTCGGTGCGCGCGGCACTCACGACTCACGGACGCGTCGCCGACGCGACGTTCGTGGACGAGATGACCACCTTCGTCGCCGTCCTCGTGGACAACGGCGCGCTTCTCGGAAGCGTTCCCGAGCCGACGTGATCAGTACGCGCTCGGCGCCGTGTCTCGCGCTCGCGCTCGTCGCCTGCGGGAGTGCGACGCCGTCTCCAAGGGATCGACCGCCGGAGGTCGCCTTGTCGTACGCGGTGTCGATCGACCCGGCGCTGACCGCGATGCGCGTCACCGTGTGTCCGCGCGGCGCGCCTCTGCCGGAGGCGCTCGTGCCGACTCACGCGGAAGGCGCCGATCACCTGCGTGCCGCTGCGCTCGTGGTCGATGGCGAGATCGTCCGCGCGCTCGACGGAGGACCCCGCCTCGATCTGAGCGGCGCACCGCCGCGCGCGTGCGTTCGCTACGACGTCGATCTGTCCACGTGCACGAGGGCGCAGGGGCCGACGGACTGTGCTCGATCGGGGCGCGACCTCTTCGCTCCGACGAGTGTCTGGCTCTTCGCGCCCGAGACGCGCTCGTTGGCCGCGCACTACGAGCTGCGTTTCGCGCTGCCAGATGGCGTGTTCGTGACGCCCATCGCCGAGGGCGACTCGCTCGAGCCGGAGCGCGTGCTGCTCGACGAGAGGAGCTTCGCGTTCGTCACGTACCTCGCCTTGGTTCACGCGAGGGCGCGCGCCATCGCGGTTCCGGGAGCATGCATCGATGTCGTCACGCTCGAAGGCGCGATCGAAGCGTCCTTCGACGCGCGTGCGCGCTGGCTCGAAGCGGCGAGCACCGCAAGCGCGCGCGTGACCGGAAGCGCGCCCTTCGAGCGGATGACCGCTCTCGTCGTCCCCACCGTCGACGTGCCGGGCACGCCCGTGCTCTTCGGTGTCGCCGGCCGCGGCATGCGACCGACGGTGACGCTGCTCGTGTCGGCGCACGCGACCGAAGCAGAGCTCGTCCCCGACTGGACCGCGGTCCACGAGCTCGCGCACTTCCTCACCGCGTACGTCGATCACGAGGACACGTGGCTCGCAGAGGGGCTCGCGACGTACTACGAAGAAGTGCTCCGCGCGCGCGAGGGCTTGATCACCGAGGCCGAGGCGTGGGCCGCGCTCGAGAGCGGCTTCGATCGAGGACGCGCGGAGTGCACCTCTGGAACGCTGCGCGCCGCCTGCGCGTCGATGCGCGAGTCGCACGCGTATGCGCGTGTGTACTGGGAAGGCGCACTGCTCGTCCTCTTGGCAGACGTCGCCTATCGCCGCGCGGGCAGCTCGCTCGACCGAGCGATCGCGCGCGCGTGGGGGCATCGGACCGAACATGCGAGCGCGTCCGAGCTGCTCGATTGGCTCGACGGCGCTCCCGATGGGCCCTTCACGACGCTGGCGGCCGCGGCGCTCGACACCGAGGACTTCCCCGACGTCGCCGCCGCGAACGAATGGCTGGGGATCACCTGGGAGAACGGTGTGATCACGCTGGCCGACGATGCGCCCGGGGCAGCCGTGCGCGCACAGATGATGAATGGCGGCGGCCCGCTGCCGTCTCAACCATCGAGGTGTACGCCGAACGAAGACTGACGGACTTGTCCCCGGCATCGGGACTTTCGCACTATCCTCGGCGCCCTAGGAGATCGTGATGCTTCGTACCCTCCGCCTCGACGTCCTCGCGCTCGCTGCCCTCATCATGCTGGGCCTCACGCCGTTCGGCGCGCGGGTAGAAGCTCAGTCGCGCACCTTCACGGCGACCACCGGCAGCCGCATTCAGTTCGTCTCCGACGCACCGCTCGAGCGCACCACGGGAACGAGCACCACCGTGAACGGCTCGATCACGATCGACCCGGCGCATCTCGCGAGCGCGTCCGGTCGGATCAGCGTGCCGGTGACCAGCCTTCACACCGGATCGGATCTCCGGGACGAGCATCTGCACTCGAGCACGTGGCTCGACGCACCGGCGCATCCCGACGCCGTGCTCCAGATCACGCGCGTCGAGGGTGCGACCGCGCTCGCGCCAGGACAGGTCGTGCGGGTCACGCTGCACGGGACGTTCTCCATCCACGGAGTGACGCACGACGTGGCGATCCCGGCCCAGGTTCGCTATCTGCCGGCCAGCGACGAGCTGCGCGCGCAGGGCATCACGGGCGACCTCATCCGCGCGCAGGCCGCGTTCACCATCATGCTTCCCGACTACAGCGTGAGCGTGGGCCCGCTCGTTCGCCTGAAGGTGTCCGACACCATCACCGTGAACGTCACCATCCGCCTGACCAGCAGCTGATCTCGTCTCCCGTCGAGAGCGCGCTCACTCGAGCTGTACCTCGAGGCTCACGCTGCCGTGGGTGGCGAGCGTCTCGAGCACGGAGACCACGTCCCCATAACGACTCGCGCTCGGCGCACGAAAGACGATGGCGCTCGGAGTGCCGAGCGCGGCGAAGCACGCATCGATCGCGCTGGGCGTGACGAGCGCGGCGGGGATCGTCGCGGTGTCGGCGGGAGCGCGCTCCACGCAGCCGGGCGCGAACGCGATGCCGCCGCGCGCGATCGCGAGGCCTGCGTCCGACGAGACGACCGAGGTTCGGACAGCCTCCGCCGAGAGCGCCGCCGAGACGCCCGAATCGATCCCGGTCGCGCCCGAGAGCGCACCCGAGAGAGCGGCGCCCAGAGCCGCGGCCGGCTCGTCGTGCATGGGCGCGCGCGTGAGCCGAAGCTCCCGCTCTCCGTCCGGGCTCGCGAGCACCAAGCGAGGCTCGTTGAATCCCGTCAGCGCGGCTGCGTAGATGGCCGCCAGGACCCGACCGAACGGCACGTCGGGACCCGCGCGCAGGGCGAACACGGGGGTGATGCCACCCGCGTGCACGATGGACGAACGCGCCGTCTCCACCGCGAGCACCTCGGACATCGCATCGTGCAGGCCCGGCACCATCAACGCGATCGTCGCGTCGTTCACCTCGCGCTCGACGCTCGGATAGTCGGCGTCACCGAGGGGACGCGTCTGTCCGACGGCCTGTCGCTCGGCCGGGGGCCAGGTCGCGACGAGGGCGCGATTGCTGACGACGAAGGTGCGTTCGCCGACCGTGATCGTGATCGCCGGAGACGCGGCCGGCAGATCGGCGCGGCCGGCGGTCGGCAGCTGCGAGACGGGCGCCGGCACTTCGATGGGCGCCACCGGATCGTGCGTGCGCGGCGCGGGCTCGGCGTCGTCGCAGGAACAGCCGGCGAGCCACGCGAGCACGAAGATCGCGCGCGCTCGGCTCATGGACAGGCCGACCAGAGGCCCGCTCGCTCGGACATGGCGATCGTCACGTCGCTCTCGAAGAGCGGGCGATAGCTCGTGTTGGGCGAGATCGAGAGGATGCGGGCGAAGCCGCGACGCAAGAGCTGGCGCTCCCACATCTGCGACGTGCCGCTGCCGTACGTCACGTAGGCGAGCGTGCGCCCGTACACGTCGAGGCACTCCGCGTCGAACGTGAGCCAGACGAGATGGCCCTCGAGCTGCATCGTGAACGTGTGCGCGGCATCGCCGTAGCACTCGGCGACGGTGCCCGAGCCGTGGGCGATCTCGGGCGCGTTGATGCCGATGAAGCGAATGTCGAGATCACCCGTCGGCTCCGAGACGCCTTCGACGTGCATCGTGTCTCCATCGACGACACGCGTGACGCGCGCCAGAAGGGGAGCGCGGCACGGCGAGGCACCCGCACGCAGCGTGCTGGGATCGATCGCCATCACGGCGACGTCGTCCAACGTGATGTCGCCTTGGAAGAGCGGGTCAGGCGGCCCCGCGTCGAAGCGCGGCGGGGGCGCGGCGTCGACCGGCGGCTCTTGGTGCGGACAGCCGAGCATGAGCGCGGAGAGCGCGACCACGAGCGCCGTGCTCACGTGACGTAAGCTGGACATCGAACGGACCAGCATACCGATGGCGAGGTCAGACGGCGAGCGGAGCGCGAGCCCGACGCGCGATCAGCCACTCCCGAAGGGCGGAAAGCGGGCGCGTGTTCAGAACGTCGTCGGGTGTGAGGCCCGCGCGACGCGCGACCGCGATGCCGTGCGCGAGGTGCTCGGCGATCTCCCCCGTCGCGTGGGCATCGGCGGCGATGGAGACGAGGATGCCGCGCTCTTTGGCCATGCCGAGCTCGCGCACGCCGAAGTCGAGACGGTGCGCGCTTCCGTTGAGCTCGACCGCGCAGCCGTTGGCCGCGCACGCAGCGAGGAGCGCGTCCATGTCGAGGTCGAGCGGCGGACGGCCCAGCAAGAGGCGGCCCGTCGGATGGCCGAGGATGTCGGTGCGCGGCGACGATGCGGCGCGGACCATGCGCGCGGTGGAGCGCTCGCGATCGAGAGAGAAGCGGCGATGCGAGGACGCGATCACCACCTCGAGCGTCGCGAGGACGTCGTCCGGATAGTCGAGCGCGCCGTCGGCGAGGATGTCGCTCTCGATGCCGCCGAGGATCGTGCAGCTCGCGCCCTCGGCGTTCATCGTGGCGATCTCGGCGAGCTGGGCGGCGATCCGCTCTCGCGTGAGACCACGCGCGTAGTCCGCGCTCTGGCTGTGCTCGGAGATCCCGAGATAGGAGAGCCCCCAGGCGATCGCGGCGGCGCGCATCTCGGCGAGCGTCGCCGTGCCGTCGGACGCGAGCGTGTGGTTGTGGAGCGCGCCACGGATGTCGCCGCGCGCCACGAGCTCGCGCGGGGCGTGTCCTCGTCGCGCGAGCACGGTGCCTTCGCGACGCACCTCGACGGGAACGACACAGAGATCGAGCGCATCGTAGAGAGCGCCGTCCGACGCGATCGCGACCGTCTCTCCGGCGCGTGCGAGTCGTTGTGCGTCGAGGGTGAAGCCGAGCTCGGCGGCGCGCGCCGACAACGACGCGAAGTGTGCCGCATCGCTCGTCTCGCGAACGAGGACGACCCCGAATCGATCGGTCGGCGCGCGGAAGACGATGCCGCTCACGCCCTCGCCCAGCGGGACCTCCTCGCGTGTCGCAGCCGCGCTCTCGACCAGCACCGCGATCGTCGAGACCAGCTCAGCGCCCGTCGCGAGATCACCGACGATCACGGCTCGCGCCCCGTTCGCACTTCGACCGAGGAGCTCGTTCGCCATCTCGAGCGCCGCGTCGCGCAGGTGGAGGCCGTCGTGACGACGCTCGGCCTGCACACCCGCGAGCACGTTGGCCTGCGTCTTCTCGCCGAAGCCGGGCAGCGTCACGAGGCGGTTCTCGCGGCACGCGTGCTCGAGCTCTCCGAGCGTCGTGATGCCCATGCCCTCGTAGAGGGCGCGGATCTTCGCGGGCCCGAGTCCCTTGATCTTCCGGATCGCGAAGAGTCCCTCGGGGATCTTCGACTCGAGCTCCTGGAGCTCGGCTGGCTCGCGCCCCGCGATCACGTCGTCGATCACCGCGAGGCACGTCGGCCCGAGGCCGCGCACGCGATCGAGCGCCCCCGACTGCCTCAGCTCTGCGAGATCGCCCTCGAGCTGGAACACCGTGCGCGACGCGGCCCCATACGTGCGCGCCCGTGGTGTCGGCCCCTCGAGGATCTCGAGCGCGAACGCCATCCGGGAGAGCACGTTGGAAGCGGCGCGGCGGAGCGGCATGGGCGCACCTCTATACCAAGCGCGTAGGATGCTGCCCATGCCCACCCTCGACGCACCGCCTCTGCCCGCCTGGATCGCGCGCGAGCTTCCGTTTCGCCGCGTGCTCGTCCCGACGCCTGAGGGGCGCATCCACGCGATCGACGACGGACCGCGCGATGCGCCCACGGTGTTTCTGGTCCACGGCAACCCGATGTGGAGCTACCTCTGGCGCAAGGTCATCCGCGAGTTGCGATCGCATCCGGGCGGTGATCGTCTTCGCGTGATCGCACCGGACCTCCTCGGGCTCGGGCTCTCCGACAAGCCGGCTCGCCCCGGCGCGCACGTGCTCACGCGTCACATCGCTGCCATGGACGGACTCCTCGAAGCGCTCGCGCCGCGCGACGTGATCTTCGCAGGACAAGACTGGGGCGGACCGATCGGCGCAGGCGCGATGAAGGTCTTCGAGAGCCGGGGCGGACGCGTGCGCGCGATGCTGCTCGCGAACACCGCCGTGCTCCCCATCGCGCATCCCGTGCGGAGCACGTCGTTCCACAAGTTCGCGCGCATGCCCATCGTGAGCGATCTCGCGTTCCGGCTCGCGATGTTTCCCGTACCGATCATGGACCGCGTGCAGGGCGATCGAGCCTCGCTCGGGTGGCGCGAGAAGCGCGCCTACGCCTGGCCGCTTCGACGCCTGCGTGATCGTGCGGCGCCGCTCGGGCTCGCGCGCATGGTGCCGAGCGCGAGTGATCATCCTTCGGTGTCGGTGGTCGACGCGATCGGTCAGTGGGTCACGGCGTTTCGTGGGCCCATCGGCCTGGTCTGGGGAACGCGCGATCCGATCCTCGGGCGATCGCTCGCACGCCATCAGCGCGCGCTCTCACCCGTGTTCGTCGAGGAGACGAAGGCGGGGCACTTCCTCCAAGAAGAGGTGCCCGATCTGCTCGCGCGCTCGCTGCTGCGCCTCGATGTGCTGGCGAAGTAGTCTCGACCGGAGTGCCCGGCTCGCCGGGCCGACACAATTGTGTCGCGTCCGCTCTGCGGACGACTCCGGCCGAGATCAGAACATCTGGCTGAGGTAGTGGAACGCCTGCTTCTTCCACCACTCGTACGAGTGCGCGCTGTCCTCGCCCCAGAACGCGATGTGATTCGGGATCTGCTTGCGGCGGAGCAACGCGGCGAACTCGGCCGTCTCCGGGATGCAGCCAGCCTCGTGTGCACCGCGGCCGACCACGACCGTGAGGTGCGCAGCACGACGCACGCGCTCGAGCGCAGCGCCGCTCAGGTTCGGCACGAACGCCAGCGGATCGCTGAAGTAGACGTCCTCGTTCGAGTGGTCATCGAAGAATTTGCTCGTCCGATAGCGTCCGGAGAGGCAGAGCCCGCGTCGAAACGTCTCCGGGTACTTGAGCACGAAGAGCGAGGTGTAGAGCGCGCCGACGCTGCATCCCGTTGCCACGATGGGCATGTCCTCGGTACGGCAGTCCTCGCGGATGAACGGCACGAGCGTCTCCATCACGAAGCGCTCGTACACGCGATGGTGCGCCATGCGATCCTGCATGCGGCCTTCGCCCGTGAAGCTGCGCGAGACGTTCGTCTCGGGGCAGTAGATCTTGAGGCGCCCCTCCGCCATCAGCGGACCGAGCGCGTCGATCATTCCGCTCTTCTGCCACTCGTGCGCGACGCCGGCGTTGGAGGGAAACACGACCAGCGGTCGTCCGACGTCGCCGAATCGCCAGACGTGGGCACGACGACCGAGGGCGGGGCTGTCGAGGAGCAGGTGCTGCGCGCTCATCGCGCATTTTTGTATCAGGTCGTGACGAGGAGGTCGATGCGGAACCAGCCGGCGGCGACGCCCGCCCTCGCGATCGCCTCCTGCGTTGACGGCCGCGCTTCCGCCGCGTCTACTGCCGCGAGTGACGAACACGCGATCGTCCGACACCGATCCGCTGGTCGGGAAGACCCTCGGCGAGCGTTTTCGCGTGACGCGGCGCATCGCCGAGGGCGGCATGGGCGCGGTCTACGAGGCGGAGCAGCTCGCGCTCGGTCGCAAGGTCGCGATCAAGATCCTGCACGCGCACCTCGCGAAGGACCAAGAGATCACCATGCGCTTCGAGCGGGAAGCGCGCGCCACCACGGCGATCGGCCACCCGAACATCGTCGAAGTGATCGACTTCGGGACCCTCGACGACGGGGCGCGCTACCTCGTGCTCGAGTTCCTCGACGGCCGTGATCTCGGCAAGGTGTTGCGCGAAGGCGGGCCTCTCCCGCTCGGCCGCGCGGTCGGCATGGCGATGCAGATCGCCGATGGCGTCGGCGCGGCGCACGACAAAGGGATCGTCCATCGAGATCTGAAGCCGGAGAACGCCATCGTCCTCGGCGAAGGAACGTCGAGCGAGCGCGTGAAGGTCGTCGACTTCGGGATCTCCAAGATCCGCGAGGCAGCCAACGGGCCCGACGCCCGCACGCGAACGGGCACCGCGCTCGGCACGCCCTACTTCATGGCGCCCGAGCAGGCGCAGGGAAAGCGCGACGTCGATCACCGCGCCGACGTCTACTCGCTCGGCGTGATCTTGTTCCGGCTGCTCACGGGGCATCACCCGTTCGACGACGCGTCGTACCCGATGCTGATCGTGAAGATCTGCACGGAGGAGGCGCCACCGATCACGACGTGGCGCAGTGATCTGCCTCCAGAGATGGTCGCGCTCATCGCGCGCATGCTCAGCAAAGAACCGATCGCGCGCCCCCAGTCGATGGCGGTCGTGCGCGAGGAGCTGGCGGCATTCGCGAGCGATGCGCGCGCGCCGCAGCTCACGGGCGCCGCGGGGCCGGCGAACACCGCGGCGCGCGTGCTGCAGACGGACGCGCTCGCCGCGACGATGGCGTCGTCGCCCGGGCGAGCGCGCTCGCACCACGAAGAAGAAGACGAGGATGTGGTCGCGGAGCGAAACGCGACGCTGCGTTCGGTCGGTGTCGACACCGGAGGGGGATCCATGGCGGGAAGCGGCGGCGTGGGAACGCCCATGAAGGTGGCGGTCGGCGTGATGGCGGCCGCGGTGATCGGACTCGGAGCCTGGGCGGTCTTCGGCGCGCACGGGCCGCCGGCGCCAACGGAAGAAGAGGAGAACGCGCCGCTGCCGACCCCCGGGCCGCCGATCGTTCACGCGCTGCACGCGGCCGCATACGGAACCGACGAGTGGGGCTGGCTCAACCCGCGGCCGCGCGCGATGCCGACCTGGTTCGGTGTCGACGTCGGTGGCGTGGGGACGATCGCGCTCGTCGGTGAGCACGGCGCGGCGGCGCACTTCGTCGATGGCCTCTTGCTCACGTGGCGCACCGGCGTCGACGCGGAGCTCGATGCGGTCGCGTGGACGGGCGCGGGACAGGCGCTCGCGGCCGGCGTCGGCGGCACGCTCGTGCGGCTCACGGACGGCGGGCCGCACTCGCTCGACTCGGGGACGACGGCGACGTTCCACGCGATCGCCGTCGTCTCCCCCTCCAACACGGTCGTCGTCGGCGATGGCGGAATGGTGATGCGCTTGTCCGGCGAGACCGCGACCCAGATGGATCTCGGCGTGACCGGAAACCTGCTCGCCGCGCACGCACGGCGGGGTGAGGCGTGGATCGCCGGCGAAGGTGGCGTGATCCTCCACATCACCGACATCACCGGCGGCCACTTCGCGCGAGAGCACGGCCCGATGGAGGACACGCTGCGCGCGATCGGCGGATGCGAGCGAGGCTCGCTCTACGTCGCCGGCGACGACGGTACGATCGCCCGACGCCACGCCGATGGATCGTGGCACGGCCTGCGCCTCGACAACGACACGCACGAGACGTTCACGGCCATCGCGTGCGATCACGGACGCGCGGCGATCGTCGGGGCGAGCGGGCTCGTCGTGCTCGCATCGGGCGATGACACCGTGCGGCTCGAGAGCGGATTCGACGGAACCTGGCATGGCGTGTCGGGTGCGGACGGCGAGAGCACCTGGCTCGTGGGCGGCGGCGGACAGATCGCCTCGCTCGAAGGTGGTCAGGTCGCGACGCGCATGGACGGACCGACCGTGCCGCTGCGCGACATCGGAACGATCAGCGGTGCCGTCGTCGCGGTGGGCGAGTGGGGACACGTGGTGCGCGAGACCGAGACCGGGTTCGTGCTCGCCGACTCACCGACCGACGCCGGGCTCGGCGCGCTCGCGACGCTCGACGAGTCCTCGCTCGTCGCCGTCGGCGATCTCGGCGCGCTCGTGCAGATCACCTTCGACCACATCACCAACGTCGACTCCCACACGCACGCGTCCCTCCACGACGTCGTCACCGAGAACGGGCAGCTGCTCGTCGTCGGCAACGAGGGCACGATCCTTCGCGGGCTGATCGACGCGCTCGCGCCCACGCGGATCGCGAACATCGG
This sequence comes from Deltaproteobacteria bacterium, assembly GCA_043750095.1. Taxonomy (GTDB): domain Bacteria; phylum Myxococcota_A; class Polyangia; order Polyangiales; family Sandaracinaceae; genus JBBSAT01. Next base: position 25,300 of record JAYVCF010000429.1, on the reverse strand, counting down.
CGACCTCTGGGCGATCGCGGGAACGCCCAGCGACGCGATCGTGGTCGGCGACGACGGCTTCGTGGCGCACGTCGACGCCAGCAGCCATCGGGTGATCGAGTGCGGCGAAGGAACGCCCTCGCTGCACGCCGTCGTTCGCGTCGGGGCCGTGGCGTACGCGGTCGGCATGGCCGGCGCGATCGTGCGCATCGACGAGCAGGGCTGCACGAGAGAGCGCGTGACGCCCGCGCGCGACGCGCTCCCGACCTTGAACGCGATCGGCCTCGGCCCGAGCGGCCGCCCGCTCGCTGTCGGTGACGAGGGCGTGTCGTTCGAGCGCGGCGACGACGGAACGTGGACCGCGGGCGACGTCTCGGCGGGTCGCTCGAGCCTGCGGGGGATCGAGCGGATCGACGGGTACGTCTACATCGTCGGGACAGGCGGGACGATCCTTCGGAGGATCGTGGTGGACGGAACGTAGGCCTCGACCTGAGTCGTCCGCTTCGCAGCCGTGACCGGCCGAGATCAGTGCGTCGTGATCGTGATCTCGCTCGATGCCTGGTTGCCGCCGCCGTCGATCGCGCGCACGGCGACGATGTGCGAGCCGGCCGGCAGCGAGGACGTGTCGATCACGAAGGACTCCTCTCGCGTGTCGAGCAGATCGTCCTCCGGAAAGATCACGCGCCACTCGCCGCCGTCGATCGCGGCTTCGAGGCGTGCGACCGGGCCCATTCCGTCGGTCGCCGTACCTCGCACGCGGTTGCCCGCGAACGTGAGCGCGGAGACGGTCGGTGGGTGATTGTCGATCAGGAGTGGCTCGCTCTCCGACGTGGATCGCAGCGTGAGCGCGTCGGGGTTCGAGAGCTCGTCGGAGGCCTCGACCGTGACGACGTACCAGCCGTCGGGCACCGCGGAAGTGTTCCACTGGTACTCGGTGGCCGTGAGCGTCTCGCTGCCGAGCAAGATGTCGCGCCAGATCGACTGCGTCTCGCCGCGATAGCGAACGCGATAGCGAACGCGATCGAGATCCGGGTTGTCGATCTTCCAGGTGAGGCCGAGCATCGGCGTCGCGGGAAGCGGTGAGTCCACGTCGGCATCGGCGGCGCGCTTCTGCGGTCGCACCTTCAATCCGACGTCGCTCACCACGGGCCGCTGGTTGTCGGGCAAGTAGTACGCGGTGACCGCGAGGATGGTGGCGTCGGCGCTCGCGAGCTCGGCGCGAATCTGGAGAAAGCGCGCGCCCGCCGATCGAATCGGGCCTTCGCTCGTCATCGGCGCGGACCACGCGCTCCACGACTCGTCGGGCCGCTCCGTCGCGCCGGAGCGCGTGGAGAAGCGGAGCTGCCCGCCGCCGCGCCAGGCGAGACGCCCCCAGCGCGAGTCGAAGCTCGCGTCGAGCACCTTGCTCACCCACGCGGCCGTCCGCGGTGCGCCGCCCACGCGATAGATCGCGCCGCCATCGCCGGTGGCGATGAAGGCGTTCGTCGTGGAGAGCAGATCCATCGCGAGCACCTCGCGCTCGTCCACGTCGATCCAGATGGCGCTCGTGCGATCGGGCGAGACGCGGATCACGCGGCCGTCCGCGCCCAGCGCGCCCCAGATCGTTCCGTCGCTCGCGAGCTGCACGCGCGTCACGTGCGCCTCGTCGCTCATCCAGACGCGCTCGGCGCGGCCATCGGCGCCGACGGTGTAGATGCGGCCGTGACCCGGACGAGGGCGTGCGGCACGCGACGCCGTCGCGGATCGCTTCGTCGGAGGCACGGAGACGGCAGGCGGATCGAGGAACTCGTTCGCCGCCACCGCGAGCACGCCGTGATCGAGCGCGATCGAAGTGATCTCGTTGCCCGGAAAGTCGAAGACCGTCTCCGCGTGACCGGGCGAGGTGATTCGCACGACGAGCGCTTCGTCGCTGGTGCCTGCGTAGAGCGCGCCGTCGGGCGCGAGCGCGAGGCTCATGACGTGACTCGCGAGCGAGTCCCAGTAGATGTCCGTGGTCGCGGTCGCCGCGGCGGTGTTGGTGATCGCGAGCACGCGGCCCTCGGGGCCCGTGCCTGCGAAGAGACGATGCCGCGGCGCGTCCCAGGCGAGCGCCCACACGTGCTCGGTCGCATCGGGATGCGCGATCTCGCGCGGCTGGCCGGCCGACGCGCCGCTGGTGTCGATGGCGTAGATGCGCCCCTCGGGGATCGTGCCCGCGAAGAGCACGCCGTTGTCGCCCACCGCGAGCGCAGTGACGAGCAGCTGGTGCGTCTCGGCGAAGAGCTCGATCGCATCGCCGCGCAGGCGATAGATGCGTCCGTCGTCGCCCGTACCGAGGTAGAGCGCGTCGCCGATGCGCGCCCAGGACCAGACGATCGGCACGTCCTCGGGCATCCCGATGCGCGTAACCTCCACGCTCGGGGTGACGCGACCATCGGAGCGGACCGCGACGTCGTGGAGCTCGCCGGCGGCGAGAGACGTCGCGTCGTCGAGCTCGAAGGTGCGCGTGGAGACCGCGAGCGCGATGCCGTCGAAGGTGGCGATCGAGCCGAGCGCGAGGGTCGCGCCGAGAGAGAGGAGGACGAGCGCGCGAGAAGTGACGCGGGTACGACCGGAAGGCATCGGCGCCGCGAGCATAGCTCGACGGCGAGAACGAGCGCGAGACCGAGTGCGAGGGCGTATTCTCCGCGGGTGCCCGCGACCACGAGAGCGTTCTCGCGCACTGACCTTCGATGGCGTCGCGACGCGCCGCCTTGCACTCGCGTACCGATTTCGGTACATGACTGTGTGTGGCAGCCAGGAAGCAGCCTGTTCTTGCTTGCCGATTCTACCGAACCTCCGCAGGCAACGAGCCGGTGCGCGCGTGGTTGAAGGGCCTTCCGGCCGCGACACGGAAGGAAATCGGATCGGACATCGAGCTCGTTCAGTGGACGTGGCCCGTGGGTAAGCCCTTGGTCGACGGATTCGGTGCCGGACTCTTCGAAGTGCGGACGGCTCTCGATGGGAACATCTATCGCGTTCTGTTCTGCCTCGAAGGCGGCGTGATGGTGCTCCTCCACGGCTTCCAGAAAAAGACGAGCAAGACCCCCAAGACGGAGCTGGACCTGGCTCGACGACGACGAAAGGAAGCAGAGTAGTCATGAAGACCAAGCACATCGGCTCGACGCTGAGCTCGCTCTTCGAGGAGCTCGGAGAACGCGAAGACGTGGAGCTCCTGACGCAGAAGAAGCTCCTCGCCGCGAAGATCGAGCGCGCCATGACGCGGCGAAAGATGACGCAGATCGAGCTGGCTCGAGCCATGCGCACGAGCCGCACCGTCGTTCACCGACTTCTCGATCCTCGGGACACGAGCGTGACGTTGGCGACATTGTCGAAGGCGTCGAAGGCCCTCGGCGTGAAGCTTTTGCAGGTCGCGTAGCGCGGCGCGGCGCGGCGCGTGGCTCGTCCGAACATGTCCCGCGCGGAATGGGCGAGCCATCGCTCTGCCTCTCACTCCCGCGCCCGCCACGCCATCATCCCCACGCCCACAGGCGCGATCACCAACACCGCTACCGCGGCGCTCGCGCCGAAGCGCAGCGCGATCGCTCCAAGCATCAGCGGCGCGATCGCATCCAGTGGCACCAGCGCTCCCGCGACCGCGTTCACCAGCGCCGGCCGTCCGGGCAGCGACGCATACGCGCGAGCCTTCACCAGCGGGTGGAACGTGCTCGACGTCGCGCCCACGACGGCGAGCAACACCGGCGCGAGAACCGCGTCGCGTGTGCAAGCGAAGGCTGCGAGCGCGATGGCCGAGATCGTCGTCGTCACCAACAACACGCGGCGCAGGCTGACCCGATCGATCCTCCGCTCGAGCCAGGCGAGACCGACCAAGCCGCCTCCGATCCAGGACGCGAGCGCGATCGATCGCGCGAGCGCACTCGACTCCGAGAGGTGCACGGCCGCGAACGCGACGAGCACCTCATCGAGCAGGCCGTTGAGCACGCCCGCGAAAGACCAGCCGAGGAGCGCGGGCGTGCGAAGCGCGGTCTTCAGCGCATCGCGGAGCGTTCCTCGTTCGTCCTCGTCGTCATCTTGGTCCTCGGGCAGTGCGCGATCGAGCGCGGGTGAGCAGGCGTGCGTGATCGCGAGTACGGCCGCGACGAGACCGCCGACGAGAAACGTCTCGCGCCATCCGAGGCCGACGAGCGCGAACGCGCCGAGCAGCACGGGCACCGCGAGATCACCGAGCGCCGCGGCGAGCGTGACGCGCGCCATCGTGCGCTCTCGGCTCGTCGGGCTCGACTCGACGAGAACTCCCTCCGCGGCTGCGAGCGAGCATCCGGCGGCGGGACCGTAGAGCGCCAGACAGACAGCGAGCGCGATCGGGCCGTGCGCGAAGGCCGACCCGAGCGTGGAGATCGCGAGCACCGCGAGCGCACCCGCGGAGAACCAGCGGACCGAGACGCGCTCACTCCACGCGAGGAGCGGCGCCTCGATCCACACCAGCCCGTAGAAGGCCGTGATGATCCCGCCGGCTGTCAGCGCAGCGGGCAGCGCGAGATCGATCGCGATGTCCGGTGCCGCCGCGGGCGCGACGCCCGAGGCGAGCTCGTCCACGAAGGGGACCGCGAAGAGCGCCAGCAAGAGCCAGCGCGACAGGACGGGTCAGATGCGCTCGGTGAACTTCATCACGGCAGTGTACCTCACCGCGATTCGACGCGCGTTCGCGTTACGCTCACCGCATGTTGCGCTCGATCGGCATCGCCCTCCTGGCCTCGCTCCTCGCATCGACGGCCTACGCAGTCCCCGGGCCGGACTCGGTGGTCGTGCTCGCGAACGCGAGCGTGCCCGGCTCGGTGGCGCTCGCGACCCGCTATGCCCATCTGCGCGACGTGCCGAGCGTCCAGGTCTGCTCGTTGCCGATGCCGACCACCGACACGATCACCCTCGCCGAGTTCCAGACGCAGATCCTCGCGCCGCTGCGCGCCTGCCTCGGCACGCACGAAGCGCGCATCGAGGCCATCGTCGTGATGCGAGGGGTTCCCCTGCGCGTGCTCATCCCCGTCGACGGCGGGCACCACGTGTCGATCACCGCCGCGCTCGGTACGTGGCGCTCCACGCTCGTCGACGGCACCACACCCCTGCTCGGCACGGCCTGCGGCGTCACGGCCGACTGCGGCGGCTCGCCCTGCTATGCGGCGCGCGTCCATGCTCCCTACAGCGCGGCGACCGGCCTGCCCTTCCACGCGGGCTTCGAGCTCACGGCCATCGGCATCCAGCATCGGCCCGTGCTCGCCACCATGCTGCACGGCCGCAGCGATCACGACGCGGGGCTCCTGCTCGACGCCGCGATGGCCGCCGAAGCGAGCAGCACGCCCGCGGGCGAGTTCCTCTTGATGCAGGGAGCCGACAGCGCGCGAGGCGTGCTCGATCCGTCGTTTCCTTCGATCGTCAGCGCGCTGACCAGCCGCGGCGTCACGGCATCGAGCGTCCCGTTCGACTCGGCGCTCACCGGCCACACGCTCGCGGGCTTCGCGGTGGGCACGGCCAGCCTCGGCACGACCATCGAGGGCAACACCTACGTGCGCGGCGCGCTGGTCGACAACGTCACGAGCTTCGGCGCGGTGCCGACGAACTTCGCCGCGACGGGCGAGTCGCAGGTCTCGATCGCGCGCTGGGTCGCCGCCGGCGTCGGGGGCGTGCACGGCACGGTCGACGAGCCCTTGAACAACGTGTTCCCCTCGCGCGGATTCCTCGTCAGCTACGTCGATGGCGCCACGCTGGCCGAGTCGTTCCTCGGTGCGATGCCGTTCAGCTACTGGCTCAACCTCGCGCTCGGCGACCCGATGCTCGCGCCGTACGCGCAGCGGCCCAGGGTCACGATCGCGGGCGCGCACGAGGGCGACGCGCTCACCGCCGCACCGATGCTCTCGATCACGGCGAGCGCGCCGACGGGACGCGCCATCGCGCACCTCTCGCTCTTGGTCGACGGCGAAGAAGTCGCGGCCGTCGATGGCGACACGATCCACCACTGCCTGGCGATCGCGCCGCGCGCCGACGCGCAGATCCTCGCCGTCGCTACCACCGCGCCAGGCGACGCAGGGACCCTGAGCCCTTGGCCCGCGAAGGGCTGGCTCGCGATTCACGTCAGCGAGACGGCCACGGACCTCGCATGCGATCCGCCGCCGGTCGATGCGGGTGTGCGGGACGCGGGCGCGGTGATCGACGGAGCGCGCGCGGATGCCTCGACGACGCCGGCACCGGCCGCCTCGTGCGGCTGTCGGATCGGCGCACCGAACGACGCGCCCTCGCCGGTCCTCGTGCTCTTCGCGATCGCCCTCAGTGCACGGCGCGCATCGCGGCGCGCTCGGGGTTCTCGTACACGGAGATGATCGGAACGCCGTCGTAGTCGAGCACGTACACGGGCGCCACGCGGCCGTACGCTTCCCAGATCTGATAGTCGACGATGTTGAAGTGCTGCTCGTGGTGCACGATCGCGTAGTCCGCGCTCGAGAGATCCCAGGCCACGCCGATGTCGCTGCGCATTCGGTGATCGCGAGAGAGCATGGAGAACGCGGTGGGAATGCTGTCGCAGATCCAGACGCGTCCTCCCACGGGAACGTGCTCGTTCATCCAGGGCACGAGGCTGCCCGTCGTGAAGCCCCAGAACTGACGGATCATGCCGAGGTCGGCGGCGCCCGGGACACCACCCGCCGGGAACGAATAGAAGGAGAGACCGAAGGGATGGCTGTGCGCGGTGTCGATCGCGGCGGGCAGCATGGTGACCGAGAGCGCGATCGCCGTCGCCGCAGGAGCGAGCTTGCTCGTCCGCGCGTGCGCGCCCAGCTCGGCCTTCATCGCGACGGCGATGCGTTCGAAGGCGTGCCCGCCGAAGAGAAACAACATGGGGAACGACGCGAGGAAGTGCTTGGTGCCACCGAAGATCGGCGTCCATGGCAGCGAGAGCACGAACATCGGCGTGAGGAAGGAGCCGAAGAGCAGCACGTCGAGCCGCCGCGGATCGATCTCCGACGGCGCGATGCCCGAGCGCTCGTACAGGCCGGGCGGGAGCAGATGACGGAAGCGCATGCCGAGCCCGACCAGCGCGACCACGAGGATCGTCAGCGGCGAGGTGAAGAGCGTCATCACCCAGGGATACGACGCCGGACTCGGCGGACCGAAGTACGTGTGGCCGAGGTACTCGATGTTGTAGTGCACGTGGTTCACGTGGAACCCGACGTACTCGCTGATGCGCGCCTGCGTGTCGTGCCAGAGCCAGGGCCAGAGCCCCACGAAGATCGGCGGACCGAGCAAGCCCATGGAGACGAGCCACCACGGGAAGAATCCGATGCGCGGCCGATCGCCGCGCCGACGACGCGCGAGCTCGCTCCCGACCATGAAGGTCCAGTGCGCGAAGAAGATGAGCGGGAGCATCCACGCGTTGTGCTTCGTCTCGAGGCAGAGGCCGTACGAGATCCCCAGCGCGACGAGCCAGCGGCGTGACGTGAGCGAGCGCCAGTAGCAGTACGTCACCAGCATCAACATCGCGACGATGGGCCCGTCGAAGCAGTCGAGATGCGCGTGATAGAACGCGTTCGGCAAGAGCGCATAGGCGAGCGCCGCGAAGAGGCCGACGCGCCGCGAGTAGGCACGCGCGCCGAAGATGTACGTGATCCAGAGCGTCAGCGCGGAGAGCACCATCCCCGGGAAGCGGAACGCCATCGACGCTTCGGGAAAGAGCTGCCAGCGCTGCTGCGCGAGCCAGGAGAGCGCGAAGAGGCCTTTGACCAGCGAAGGATGCTCGTGGTTGTTGCTCCACGCCGCGTCGATCGTGCTCTGCTCGAACGCGTGCGGCTCGCCGCGGAACACGTCTTGGAACCAGTGCGCGTAGCTCTCGGCGGCGTCGACGTAGAAGCCCTCGTCGCGCGTCATGCCGAGGTCGCGCGAGCTCACCAGCAGGATCGCCACGTAAACGACGACCATCGCGAAGCCGAAGAGATGATCGCGCGCGCCGACGGGCCTCTCCCTCACGGCGCCTCCATCGAGGCGAGGGACGGCAAGGCGCCACGCATCGTCGCCTGCCACGAATAGCTACGGTGGTATGCGCCCTCCGCAGTCACCTCGAAGCGAAGCGTGCCGTGGCTGCCCCGACGCGCGTCGGGGATCTCGGCCTCCATGCGCGCCCAGCCATCGCCATCGCGATGCACGCCGCGCCCGATCTCGTCACCGTCGAGACGGATCACGAGCGTGATCGGCGAGCCGTCGCGCGTGCGCTCGAACTCCCACCAGAGGCCGGAGTAGACGACGATCGAGTCGCCGAGCGGCACGTCGTCGAACGCGAGCGCGATGGTCCCTCCCTCGACGGGGTGCTGGTAGACGCTGCGGCGCGGACGTAGCTCGAGGTCTTCGTTCACGGTCGCGCCCACCCAGAGCCAGGGCTCGGCGTACGAGCCGCACTCGAAGTGGTGCTCGGTGGTCTGCGGGCCCGCCGAGAGCCCACCCGGCGCCGACCCGCGCGAGGCGATCGCCTGACACTCGGTCTCGGGCGCATCGCCGTCGCGACGCAGCGCGTGCGCGCTCGCGACGTGATCGGTGAAGTCGTAGATGACGCGCGGCGGAGGGAGCTCCCAGCGCTCGACACGGATCTCGCCGAACGCGCGCGCGAGCGTGGGCGCCTGGTGCGGCGCGTCGTCGGCGCGAGCGCCGCGAATGGACACCTGCCAGAGGCGCGCGTACGCATCGAGGTCGCTGCGCCCGGCCATGCGGTCGTCGATCAGATCCCCGGCGGCCGCGCGCACGTTGGGGTCGTTCCAGAGGGGCGCGCTCGAGATCGCATCGCCCTGCCGCCACTCGCGACGGATGTACGCGAACGCGGCGCTGTAGTCGGCCGACGTCGGCACACGAGAGAGCTCGATGAAGTGCCCGAGCACCTCGGTGAACGCGAGCGCGATGACGAGAATGAGCAGCACGCGCCCGGGGCGGTTCTCCGGCTCGTTTTCCTTCTGCGGCGCGACGCTCGTGGGCATGAGCGGGGCGGACCATAGCGGAGCGCCGTGCCGCACCCAACTCGATCGAAAGGGGGCGGGGTGGTAGGCCCGCGGGATGAGATGGTGCTGGGCGATCGCGGTGCTGGTGTGGGGCTGCTCGGGAGCGGGGGAGAGAGAGCACCAGCACGAGGACGAGCACGAGCACGAGCACGAGACCGAGACCGAGACCGAGACCGAGACCGAGACCGAACCCCCGACCCCGACCCCGGTCCCGCCCCCCGGCATCACGCTCCACTTCGCTTGGCCCACGCCCGCCGAAGCGGACGTCCACGTCGTCAGCGAGCACGACTTCGGCGACGGCGTCCTCGTCTCGGCCGCGTATCACTATCGCCTCGCGGTTCGCCTCGAGGGCGACAGCTACCGGATCACGCGTACGGCGATGGCGCTCGAGGAGCACGAGGGCCGCGAGCGCCTGCGGCTCGGCAACGTGCTCACGCAGGACGTCACGCAGCACGTCGGCGATCTCCGCATCGACGTCGACGGCACCCACATCGCGCCCGTGGGTGGCTTCGACCCCATCGACGCGGCCGCTCACTCGGTACTCGCCGACGCGCACATCACCGGCCCGCTCGCCGACGCCGTCCTCGCGCTCGATCGCTCCGGTTGGGAGCCCATCAACGTCGTCGACTACGACACGATGATCCACGAGTGGAACGGGCGCTCGTTCGTGCTGGGCGTGATCCAGCCCGCCGATGCCACGGCCGATGCGTCTGCGACGCGGATCGTCTCGCTCGCGAACGCGCCCTGCGAAGTGACGAGCGACCCCGACGCCACCGGGCCCTGCGTCGAGCTCGTTCGTACGGAGCATGGCGAGCGAGGCACCGATCGCATCATCCACGTCTACACGCTGCGGACGGAGCCCGACACGCTGCGGCCGCATCGCTTCCAGCACGAGTCGCGCACCGACTCCGAGGCCGCACACATCCACTATGCGGAGACGTGGACCACCACGTTCAGCTGGCGCTGACTCGAAGAAAACTGTCCGTCGCGACGTGGGTATGCGCCTACATTTCAGGCATGCGCGAGCGATGACCGAAGCGCGACGGACCCCACGCGTCACGTGGTTGAGCTAGCATGGAGGCATTCGCTTTCTCTCTTACGGAGGATCACCATGACCGCTCGCCTCGTCGGTAGTTTGGCGTGGGGCACGGCGCTCGGGCTCGCGTGCTCGATCGTCGGCTGCTCCGCCCTGATCGCACCCGACACGACGCAGCTCCGAGAGGACACGGGGCTCGGGGCATCGATGGACGGAGCGGTCGTTCGGCTCGACGCTGGACCCGGCGTGGACGCCGTGGTCGTCGACGATGCCGTCGCACCGGGAACCGACGCGTGGGTCGCACCGGGCGATGACGCGTGGGTCGCGCCGACGGACGACGCGTGGGTCCAACCGAACGACGCGTGGGTTCCGCCCCCGGTCTGCGTCGCGGGCGACGAGTGCATCGGGTACAGCGACGTGCTGGCGAGATCGCCCACCGGCGCCGCCGGCAGCACACCCGGAGCCGCGCTCATGAACTGCGTGATCCAGATGCACCAGCTCGACTGCTGCGGCGCCCGCGCTGCGTACGGTGTGAACCACGGCGCGCGCCCTGGGCTCTGCTCGGCCGAGCGCTCGTGCACCGCGATGTATCCGACCCCCGCGCCGTGCAGCGACAACACCATCGTCACCGACACGGGCGAGACGACGACCAACCCCAACGACGTTCGCATCCGCGTCGTCGATCCCCAGAGCTGCTCGTTCGGCACTTGCTACACGTGCGAGACGTTCGTCTGCATGTCGGACACCTGCCGAAGCCTGCCCGGCATCAGCGGCGGCTGCGGCCCGTAACCCACGACGGCGCATCGAGCCTTGCGCTGCGCGCGCTGCGCGTGCACCACTGCCGGCCATGCGGACCGCCTGCTTGCTTCACGTCGCGCTGTTTCTCTCGCAGTGCGAGATCTCGGCGTTCGGCTCGGAGCCGCTCGTGATCGGCGGGGACACCAGCGGAAGTCAGGGCGGCCACGCTTGCGCCGAGCCCGACGACGCGCGCGCAGCACGGGAGGGCGCGCCTGACGGCTGCGCATCGCACTGCCACATCGACGTGGCGAGCGGCACCACCGACTGCGACGAGATCAGCCTGAGCGAGGCGCGTCCCACGCTCGCCACCCTCGACATGGGCAGCGACGACGGCGTGATCGTCACCATGGAGATCTGCGATCCTTTGGGCATCGTGTTCCAGCTCTCCGACAGCAGCACGGCGCACGCGGCGGGCGGAGACGAGGGCACCACGTCGCACGACGCCGACCTCGCGCTCGAGGGAACGACGCTGCATCTGCGCGCCGCGACGGGAAGCGGAGTGGATCCTTCGGACGTGAGCGGGTTCGTCGCCGAGAGCGGCTGCACGACGCGCACGATGGCCATCGCCGATCAGATCGCCTACCTCGTGGACTCTGGCGCCGGGCTCTGCGGCACCGGCATGCTGCGCATCCATCCGCCGACCGACGAGCGCGGCAGGCCCGACGCGCTCTGGTACTTCTCGCTCGCGGGAAGCGTCGACGGGCAGACGATGGGCAGCGGCGTGCGCGGCGTCGACCTCTGCTTCTGGTGACGGGCCTCGGGTGATGACGTACGACCCGCGACCGATCCAGCTCGAGCTCGGCGAGGGATTCGCGGACGAGGTGCGCGCTGCGAGCTTTCCGAACCTGACGCTGCGCTTCCGCAACCAGCGCGCGGCCGAGACGGTCGGGCTCGGCGAGCTCGATCCGGCCGCATGGGAAAGGCACTTTGCGAGGTTCGAGCCGCTGCCGAACAACCTCCCGAAGCCGCTCGCGCTTCGCTATCACGGCCATCAGTTCCAGTCGTACAACCCTCAACTCGGTGACGGCCGCGGGTTCTTGTTCGCTCAGCTCGCGGAACAACGCACGGGTCGCATCCTCGATCTCGCCACGAAAGGGAGCGGACAGACGCCCTACTCGCGCACCGCCGACGGGCGACTGACGCTCAAGGGCGGCGTGCGCGAGATCCTCGCGAGCGAGATGCTGGAGGCGCGCGGCGTTCCGACGTGTCGGACGTTCTCGCTCTTCGAGACGGGCGAGGCGCTGCATCGCTCCGACGAGCCCTCCCCCACGCGCGCGTCGGTGCTGGTACGGCTCTCTCACTCGCACATCCGGTTCGGCAGCTTTCAGCGGCACGCGCACCACGGCGATCACGCGCGCGTGTCGAAGCTCGTCGAGCACGCCGTCGAGCACCACCTGCCCGAAGCGCGCGACGCGAGGGATCTGCCGAGCGCGTTCCTCGCCGCGGTGCGCGATCGAAGCGCCGACCTCGCGGCCGCCTGGATGGTCGCCGGGTTCGTGCACGGCGTGCTCAACACCGACAACATGGTGGTGACGGGCGAGAGCTTCGACTACGGGCCCTGGCGCTTTCTTCCGCGCTTCGATCCCAGCTTCACCGCGGCCTACTTCGACGAGTCGGGGCTCTACGCGTACGGGCGACAGCCGCGCGCCGTGCTCTGGAACCTCTTGCGGCTGGCCGAAGCCCTGCGCTCGCTCGTGATCACGTCCGGCGGACGCGACGTGGTCGAGCCGATCATGCGCGAGTTCGAGCCGCGCTACCGCGAGCGATTCACTGCACGCTGGCTCGCGCGCCTCGGTGTGCTGAGCGTCGGTGCCGACCAAGACGCGATGCTCATCGGCGCGTCCGTCGCGTTCCTCGAGAGCGCGCCGAGCCTGCCCTTCGATCAGTTCTTCCACGACTGGTTCGGCGGCAGCGAGAGCGCGGCGCGCGCTGCAAGTGGCCCTTTCGCGGAGCAATACGCGGCGGCCTCGTTCGCTCCCGTGCGTCGCGCGCTCGAGGGCTACGCGCCACGCTCGCGCTCGATGCTCGAGCATCCAGCGCTCCGGCGTGCGACGCCGTGCTCGATGCTCATCGACGAGGTCGAGTCGATCTGGGCGCGCATCGCACGGCAGGACGACTGGTCGGCGCTCGAGGCGAAGGTGGCGGAGATCCGAAGCGTCGCAGCACCGCTCGCGAGCCCTCTGCCCTGAGCTATTTTTCGACGCGAAGAAACGCGCCGAAGAGGCCGACCACGAGCTGCGTCGCGTAACAGAGCAGGCTCGCCGCCAGCGCGTCGGCCTCGGGCATCCCCACCGATGCGTAGAGCGCGACGAAGGCCATCTCGCGCGCGCCCGTGCCGCCCACGAGGAACGGAAGGAAGGAGGTCGCCATCGCGAGCGGTACGGCCACGAGCGAGGCCGTGAGCGGGATCTGCGGTGCGAGCGAGCTCACGATCACGTGACCCGTGACGGCGCCGAGTGTCTGGGTCACGAGCGAGAGCAGCACCGCGATCACGAAGGGACCTGCGCGACGAATCGGAGGCAGGCGCGCCGCGATCGTGGCGAGTGGCCCGGGCAAGAAGCGCGCGATCCGCGCACCGGACGCCAGCGCGCCCACCACGATCGCACCGACGAGCACACCGCCCACGCTCGCCATGGCGATCGCACGAGGATCGCCCGCGGGGAGCGGCGCAAACGCGCTCGTGAGCGCGACGACGACGAGCATTCCCACCAGGCCGAGGACGCGCTCGACGAACACCACCGCGAGCGCGCCGGTCGCACCTCCTTCTCCGAAAGCTTCACGGCTCGCCACGCCGCGAACCGCGTCGCCGCCGAGTCCGCCTGGGAGCCAGGTGTTGTAGAAAAAGCCGACGAAGTTCAGGCGCAAGAGCGTGAGGAAGGGCGGCATCGTGATCGCGCCATAGGCGACCAGCATCGCGCGCCAGCGCGACGCCGATACCACGAGGTTGAGCGCGAGCAGGCCGCACGCGAGCAGGAACGCGAACGGCGACACGCGCTGCGCTGCGCTGGCGATCGCGAAAAGATCGACGTGCGTGAGGATCCACGCGAACGCGGCCACGGTCACGACGATCCGGACGACCCAGAGGACGCGTCGACGCGTCTTTCCTGCGTCGGACGGTGGTGGCGGCGGGGTCTCGCTCATCGGCGCGGCGCACGATACGCGCAGCGCACGATCGGCGCTCGTTCGAGATCTCGACAGGAGTGCCCGGCGCGCCGGGCCGACGACAATTGTGTCGCGTCCGCGAAGCGGACGACTCCGGTCGAGATCAGGGGCCGAGCGCGGCGGCGAGCGCGTCGAGGTCGGCAGAGCGCACGTCGGGATTCCGCGCACGGTACGTGTCCAGCGTGCTCCGCGCCTGCGGGACGAGCCCATCCGAGAGCTCGATCGCCGCGAGCTGCGCGATCGCGAGATCGTCACCGCGCTCCTGTTGCGCCGCGAGCACCGCCGTCGCGAGGACGGGCAACCCGCGCTGATCGAGCAGCACCGCGATGTCCCTCACCGCGTCTTCGCAGGAGGCGAGCGCGAAGTCCGGATCGCGAACCAAGAGCGCGGGAGCGCGCGCGAAGGGTCCGTCGCCGAGCGATGCGATCGCCCGGGCCGCGACGGGAGCGGCCACCCGCAGCTCGGAACGAGCCAGCGCGCCCTGGGATCGCGCGAAGAGAAGAGGCGCGCGCCGCATCACGACGTCCCGCACGATCTGGGCGCCGATCCCGTGATCGCCGTCGCGGGTCCAAGCGAGACTCGATGCGACCGCGCCCATGGTGCGCTCGGCCGTGGAGCGCGCGTCGAGGCTGTCGGGACCCTCGACCAAGAGCGCGCCGCGCACGACGCCGTGACCGCCGATCGTGGAGGCGTTCTCCACGTCGATCTCGACCCGTCCGCGCGCGTGATCGAGCGCGCCCACGACGTAGGCGTGACGAGGGTCGCGGCCCGCCCCGCGATGCGGCGCTCCATCGAACGCCGGATGGCCCGCGAGCGAGCGCCAGTGCCAGGACGAGGTCGCGAGACCTTCGGCGAAAACCGCCACGTCGGGCCGGAGGCCATCGACGCTCTGGCCGAGCATCGCCGACGCAGCGACGAAGTCCGTGCGCGTCACGAGCAGCGCGCGCGGCGCGGGCGAGGACAGCGTCTCGAACGCGAGCGTCTCGAGCGCCGGAAGATCGGCCGACACGAGGTGCTCGCCCGCGAGCGACGCACAGAGCGGCGCGAGCGGCAGCACGATCGAGGCGAGTCGCAGGCGCGGCAGGTCCTCGGTGACGCGCACGAGCGTGGCCGCCGCCGCTGCGAACGTGAGCGCGAGCGCAGGCGCGTCGTACGCGACGTTGTCGGGATTTCGTTCCTCGAAGGGCTGGAGCAGCGCGGCCACGATCGCGACGAGGGCCATGCCCCAGGGCAATCGGAGCGCACGATCACGCAGCGCGAAGACGCCGAAGATCAGCGGCGCACCTCCGCCTTCGACCACGAGATATCGCGCGACCGCGAGCGCGTCTCGACCACCGGTGCCGAGGTTGCGCTGGTACGCGGCGCCCGACACGTAGGCCCAGAGCCCGCTCGGCGTGGTCGGGTCGCCCCAACATGGCGCCCCCGCCGCGCCGCGAATGGGAAGGTACGCGATGAGCGCGAGGGTCACGACCAGCCCGAGCCCGAGCGAGGAGCCGAGCTCGGTGCGCGAGGGTCGCATCAGCACGCAAGCGACCAAGGCCATCGACGCGATCGCCAGCGCGTGCGGCGGATGCAGCGCGAACGCGAGCCCCGCGAGGATCGCCGTGACGCGAAGCCCGTGTGCGTAGCCTCGCGATCGCTCGCCCAGAGCCCACGCGCTGCCCGTCACGCAGGCGAGCGCGAGCGCGTACACCTCGGGACGCATCGCGCTGCGGAGCACCGCGGGAGTGAGCGCGATGGCGATCGCCGCGAGCACCGCGGCCGCGCGCGCCACGGCATCGATGCGATCGACGAGCGCGAGCACCGCGCGTCCCGCCGCATACGAAGCGCACGCCGCTCCGAGCGCCGAGAGCCACGACAGCCGGAGCACGAACGAGCCGAGCGGCAGCGCGAGCATCGCGTGGCCGAGGAGCGCATGCAGCGGCTGACCGGGGGCATGCGATCCCCCGAGCTGCGCCGCGGCTGCTGCGAGCTCACCGACGTCCCACGGGTGCGGACCGGCCGCCCCGCCACACGCGAGCAGGATGAAGGAGATGAGCGCGACCGCACCGACGTGGGGCGGTCGCTGCGCCCCACTCACAGCGGCTTGGGTTTAGGACGGACCAACATCATCGCGAACCCGAGCAATGGCGAGATGAGCATGGCGAAGTCGGTGATGGGATCGGACTTCATTGCCTTGACCGCGTCCTCGTCGCTGACGTTGGCCATGCGCTTCCTGGCCTCCGCCTTGTCGCGCTCGACGTGCTGGACCATGTGCTGCGAGATCTCCATGAGCTTGTCGACCTCGCCCTCGTCGAGCCAGATGCCGCCGCAGTGCGCACAGCGGTCGATCTCGACGTGGATGCCCTCGGCCGACACGTCCTGCGCGAGCATGTGCCCATCGCAGCGCGCGCAGTGAAGCGGGCTCTCCTTCATCACGCCGCCGGTCTCCGCGCGATCCCAGTACGACGGGTCGGCTTTGAGGCCGCACGCGCCGAACATCTCGCCTTGATCGAAGAACATGCCGCCGCACTTTGCGCAGATGTCGATGAACGCGCCGTTCTTGTTCACCTCTTCCATGACCTGGTGATCGCGCGGGCAGCGCAGCACCTTGTTCTTCGTGTCGATCCCACTCAGCCCCAGGCCTCCAGACATGCGTCGCCTCCGATCGGAGAGCATCGGCGAGCCGCGCCTCGCCGGTCAACCCGGATCCCACGTCGGACGGGCGGAATCAGATCTCGACGTGAGCCTGCTCGATCACGGTTCCATCGTAGCGAGGCGTGATCAGGGCGAAATGCGCGTGATCGCGCTCGGGCGACTCGCCGACCGAGCCGACGCCGACCACGCGGATGTCACCGAGGTCGCGAACGAAGGGGACGTGGCCTCCGCTGGTGACGACGATGTCGGCGGGGTCGGTGGAGACGAGCGCGAGGATCTCCTCGTCGTCGAGGTCGTGCGTGATCTCCGTCGTGGGGTCGGCGGGCGAGCCGTGCGAGAGCATGAGCTCGCGACCGTCCGCGAGCGGGACGCGCAGCGCATACGGCAGCGCGAGGAGATGACGCAGCACGAGCTCGCCCACTTCCTTGCGCGTGCGGACGAAGCGCTCGGCGCGCGCTCGCTCGTCGTCGGTCTTCGGAGCGAGCTTCTCCGGCACGAGCGAGGCGAGCGCGGTGTCCCCGAGACCGCGCACCAACCTCGCGCGCGAGTCCATGAGGAGCCGCCAGCTCTCGAGCGGCGAATCGCCTCCGACCAGGTGATCTCCGAGCACGTAGATGCGCGTGACGGATCGCCGCGCGAGCTCGTCCAGCACGGCACGAAGCGCGCGCGCGTTGCCGTGCACGTCGGAGAGGATGGCGACTTGCGTGTCGATGGGAACGAAGGGCTCGGGCGCGCTCACGAGCGCCAACCTGGGGATCCCGCGGCGGCGGGTCAAGCGGACCGAAGGAGCTCTTGCCCCGAGAGTCGAACGACGTACGATCGAGGAGATGCCGTCTCAGTTCCCGAAGATGACGCCGACGGTCCGCACGCTGATCGTGGTGCTCGTCGTCTTCTTCCTCGGGCAGACCGCGGCCGAGGGGCTGCTCGGCATTCCGCTGACCGAGTGGGCGGCGCTCACGCCGGGCGTTCACGTCGAGCTCGCGTGGCAGTGGGCCACCTACTGGCTGGTCGCGATCATCGCGCGACCGGAAGACGTGCTCTGGCACCTCGTGAGCGTCTTCGTCGTGTACTGGTCGCTCTCGCTCTTCGAGGCCGAGCGCGGCCGCTCGTGGCTGCTCGGCCTGGTGGCCGCGGGCGTGATCGGCGGCGCGCTGCCCGTCATGCTCGGCGGCGCGCTCCTGCCGAGCCTGTTCGGCGTGATGGGCGGGCCCTCGGTGTTGTTCTACGCATGGCTCGGCGCCTTCGCGACGCTCCAGCGCGGCGCGCGCATGGGCCTCTGGCTCGTGGGGCTACCGCCGATCTCGGCGTGGGCGATGGTGGGCGGCATGATCGCGCTCGCGGCGCTGCAGGCGGCGTGGCTCCACAACGTCACCGGCCTCGTCGCCTCGCTCGGCGCGCTCGGCGGCGGTGTGCTCTTCGCGCGCATCGCGTCGGCACCCCGTCGCAGCGGAAAGCCCAGCGCCACCCCGAAGAAGCGAACCGGCCGACCGAACCTGAAGGTGATCGAGGGCGGCGGCGGCGACGACGACAAGCCCCGCTGGCTCAACTAGAGCGCGTCGGATCAGAGCGAGGGCCAGATCGCGGTGAAGAACACCACGACGCCCACGACGCCCGTCACGATCGTCGCGCAGCCGCAGCCGATGGGCATGCCGATCGCCAACGCGGGCTGTGATCGACGAAAGAGCGCGGCGATGACGGGCGCGACCACGCCGCCGAGCGCGAGCGGAACGCCGATGTAGGCCACGGCCATCGCATCGCTCTCGGACGCCACCGCCGCGCAGAGGCCCGTGGCGACGCAGCCGAGCAGCCCGAACGCGAAGAGCACGCCGGCCGCGATCACACCGACCCACGTGGGCGAAGGTGCGCTGGCCGCCGATCCCGTCATCCCGACTTCGTCGCCGCGCACGTCAGACCTGACTGGTCAGCTGCCAGGCCGCGCGCAGCGAGTCGATCAGGCCTTGCTCGCCCGACGTGACGGTGTCTGCGATGGCCACGCTCGTGAGGATGCCGAGCACGAGCTCACGCACCTCGTCCCGCGCGATCGCGGCGCCCGCGCGACGAACCTCAGCGTCGGTCTGGAACGCTTGGGCCGAGTCGGACACGATGCGCCAGAGGAGCTCGCCCCCTCCGAGCTCCTCACCGATCGCCGTCACACGCTCCTCTTCTTCGGGCGTGAACACCCCGTCGGCGCGGATCATCAGTCGCACGAGCCCGCCCAGAGCCAGCTGCTCGTCACGCGTGAACTCTTTCAGGTTCATACGCGCCGAGCCTAGCCGATCACGCGCGCGTGCGTCTCGCGCACACTGTGACGCGGCTTCCATCGCCGCCGTGAAACGAGCGCACGAGCGGGCACACGACGCGGCGCATGAAGCGGTTTCTGGGCGGCACAGCGCTCGCAAGCATCACGGTAAGATGACCGTCACCGTTGACGCAGCGGGCGTGACCGGCGACGCTGATCGCACGTTGTTGGGGAGCGATCGAGGGGCTCGAGCGCTGGGGGCGGTGGCGATCCACGCGGGTGACGCAGAGCCGCGGAGGCCACGTCATGCTCGCTGAGCTACGCACGCGCGATCGCACGACCGACCGCGTCCCGCCCATGAGCCCGGACGAGGCGCGGGCCGTGATCACGCAGACGCTCGAGAACATCGGGGCAGCCGACACGCTCGCGCGCGACGTCGACGCCACGCTGCCTCGACGCGAGGGACCCGACGGCGCGCCCGCCCGTCTTCCCGACATCGCGCTCGCCACCGAGCCGAGCGACGACGCGACCGATGGCCTGCCGCCCGCGAGCGCCGACTTCGTCACGCGCAGTGTGCTCGGGCGCGGCGGGATGGGCGTGGTGCGCTTGGCGCTTCAGCGCTCGCTCGAGCGCGACGTCGCCATCAAGACCTGCGGCAAGACCGATCGCGCGGTACGCACGCTGGTCCGCGAGGCGCGCATCACGGGAGGCCTCGAGCATCCCAACGTCATCCCGGTGCACGCGCTCGGCGTCGATCGCGAGGGCGCCCCGGTGCTGGTGATGAAGCGCGTCGAGGGCGTCGCGTGGCGCACCCTGATCCAGGACGAAGCGCACGAGGGGTGGCGCCCGCTGCTCGCCGGCCACGGGGATCGCATGCGCGCGCACGTCGAGATCCTCACGCAGGTGAGCCGTGCGCTCGAGTTCGCGCACGACCGCGGTGTCATCCATCGCGACGTGAAGCCGCAGAACGTGATGATCGGGCGCTTCGGCGAGGTCTATCTCCTCGACTGGGGCGTCGCGATGCGCCTGGAGGAACGAAACGCCGAGCCCCAGGGCATCGTCGGCACACCGGGCTATCTCGCGCCCGAGATGGCGCGTGGTGATCCACGGCTCGCCGGCCCGCACACCGACGTCTACCTGCTCGGCGCCACGCTCTACGAGGTGCTCACCGGCAAGCCTCCTCACGACGCGCCCAGCGCCCTCGCGGCGCTCGTGGCCGCGCTCGTCGGCGATCCACCCGAGTTCCCGGAGGACGCGCCGCGCGAGCTCGCCCAGCTCGTGCGACGCGCGATGGCGCTCGACCCCCTCGATCGCTTCGACAGCGCCGAAGCATTCCGCGAGGGGCTGGCGCGCTACCTGATCACGCGCGAGGCCGAGCGCGTGCGCCTCGACGGCTTGGCGGCGCTCGCGCGCGCGGAGTCGGTGATCGCGACCGAGGGGCCCGGCGCACCGGATGCGTTTCGCGCCTTGATCGAGGCACGCTTCGCGCTCAGCTCGACCCACCGCTTGCGCAACGATGCCGAGTCGCGCGCGGAGCTCGATCGCTGCGTCGCGCTCCTCGTCGAGCGCGAGATCGTGCTCCGAAGCCCGGTCGGAGCGCGCACGCTCCTCGGCGAGCTCAGCACCGTGCCACCCGGCCTGGAGCAGAAGCTCATCGCGCTCGATCGCGTGCTCGAGGACGAGCGGACCGCTGCCGAGGACCGCGAGCGCGCTCGCCGCGAAGCCGACTCGTCGCTCTCGCTGCGCGCGATGATCGGCACGGTCGCGCTCATCGTCGTGCTCGGCGTGCTCACTTACGGTGTCGTCGTGCGGCACGTCGGCGACGAGATGGCCGGACCGACCGCGCTGATGATCTGGATGGCGCCGATCTGCGCCTTCGCGATGGTGTTCATCATCGCGCGACGCCAGGTGATGGCGAACGTCACCACGCGACGCCTGTGGGCGTTCTTGGCGATCGCGCTGATCACCCCCTTCGTGGTCACCATGGTCGGCGTCTACTGCGACGTGCCCATGAACGAGCGATCGGCGTTCTCCTGGGTCGCCTCGGCCGGGGTCGCGCTCGTCGGCGAGCTCAGCATCCTCCGACGCTTGTGGCCCTTGGTCATCGGATATCTGGCCGGCACCATCGCCGTGCTCCTCCATCCCGTGACGGAGTTCGTCTTCGGCGTGCAAGCGCTGGTGATCGCCGCGACCGTTCTCTTCTTCGTCCACGCGCTGACGCTACACGCCGAGCAGTCGCGCGTGAGCGGCGGCGGCGGATAGTGGGACCCGCGCGCGCCCGCGTGCGACGGGGGCTGTTTTTCAGCTGAAAACACGGGTGGCATCGCCAGTGCTCTAGAGGCGGGCGGAGGGACCGCCATGAACCGCTCGATCGCCATCCCCCGTCTCGCGCTGCTCGTCGGTGGCCTGCTGGCGATCGGGATCCTCGCGCTCGGGGCCACCTCGCGCGCCGCGCACGCCGCCGCGCCCTCACGACGACTCGATGCACGCGTCGAATGGGACGCGAGCGGTGTCCCGAGCGTCACCGTGCGTGCGTCTCTCCTCGCCGACGCAGCGCTCGAGAGGCGGCTCGCGAACGGCTTGCCCGTGACTCTGGTCGTGCGCGTGGTCGCCTATGACGGCGCGATCGAAGAAGGCCTGCCCATCGCCACGCACACGCGCGCCTGTCACGTGGCCTACGACGCCTGGGAGCGGCGGTTCGACGTCCGCGTCGAGCAGGGCGAGCGCGAGATCGCATCGCAGATGAGCTCCGTCGAGGACGCGCTCGCCGCATGCCTCGATCTCGATCGCGACCCGATCGGGCGACGAGCCGACTACCGTGCGCAACGCCGAGAGCGCGTGTCGTTCGCGCTGAGCGTCGACGTGAACCCGCAGACGCGCCGCGCCGCCTCGAGCCTTTCGGGATGGCTCGCGCGCGCCGATGGTGGCGTGGGCGCGCCGACCTTCTTCGGTGCGCTGGTCGGTCCGATCGCGTTCGGACCCGTAGGCGCGGAGCGCACGCTCGTTCGATGCGCGCTTCGTGCGCGCTCGGGAGGGTCCAATCCGTGAACGTAGCGACACGTCGCTGGGAGAGAGGTTCGATGTCGACCAATGATAAGCTCGCGCCGGTGCTGAGACCGGGGCTAGCAGGAGATCTCACCAAGACGCTCGGGCGCTCGGCGAACGACGCCCTCGCGCCGGAGTTCGTGCGCGTGATCGTCGCGTACTCGCCCGACCCGACGCTCGTCGGCCTGCCGCGCGTTCTCGGCGAGGAGGCGCTGCTGATCGGGCGCCAAGGGCCGGGGCTCGCGCTCGGGGACCCGCGCGTGTCTCGCGCGCATGCCTCGCTCGAGCTGCGCGAAGAGGGGCCCTTCCTGCGCGATCTCGGCAGCCGCAACGGGACCTATCTCAACGGCGACCGTGTCGAGGGCGCGCCGCTCTCCGATCAGGACGTGATCCGCGTCGGCGACCACGTGCTCGTCGTGCAGGCGCTCGAGGGCGACGACGTGCGACGCGCGCTCGAAGCCCCCGCTGCGCTCGAGACGATCGTCGGCGACGGACGCGCGATGCGCGCTCTGCGAGAGGAAGTGCTTCGTTCCGCGCCGGGCAACGTGCCGGTGCTGCTCCTCGGAGAGACGGGAACCGGCAAGGAGCTGATCTCCGCCGAGCTTCATCGTCTCTCCGGACGTGTTGGCAAGTTCGTTCCCGTGAACTGCGCGGCGATCCCCGAGAACCTCGCCGAGGGCGAGCTCTTCGGCTACGTGCGCGGTGCGTTCACGGGCGCCGTGAGCGACAGCGTCGGGCTCTTCGGCGCGGCCGACGGTGGGACGCTCTTGCTCGACGAGATCGGCGAGATGCCCATGATGCTCCAGGCGAAGCTGCTGCGCGCGCTCGCCACCGGCGAGGTGCGGCGCGTCGGGGAGACGGCGGCGCGCAAGGTGGACGTGCGCGTGATCGCCGCGACGAACGTGGCGCTGGTGCAGGCCGTCGGGGAGGACCGATTTCGCGCCGACCTGCTCGCGCGCCTCGCGGGCCACGTGGTCTCCGTTCCTTCGCTGCGCCAGCGTCGCGACGACGTGCTGGTCCTCGCGGCGCACTTTCTCTCTCGCGCGCTCGATCTCCGGATGGCGAGCACCCAAGAGATGGTGAGCAAGAGCTTCTCGCCCGACGCGGCCGAGGCGCTGGTGCTGCACCCGTGGACGTTCAACGTGCGAGGTCTCGAGCAGACCATTCGAACCTCGGCGACGCGTGTCGAAGAGCGCCGGCTCGAGCTCGCGCATCTCGGCGGGACGTTCCGCGCCAGCGGAGATGCGACAGAGAGCGGTCGCACCTCGGCGCCGACCTCGTCACCGCTCCAGAAGATCCTCGAGATCCGCCCGAGCGCAGTCCCGACGGCTGACGAGCTGCGCGCCGTGATCGCCCACTTCTCGGGCAACGTGAGCCGCATCGCCGGGTTCTTCGGCAAAGAGCGGCGGCAGATCTACCGATGGGCCGAGAAGTACGACATCGACCTCGACGAGGCGCGCGAGGAGTAGCGCGCGTAAGGTGGGTCGATGAGGACGCTGGGCATCGACCTCGCCGCGCAGGCGAAGGGCACTTTTCTCTGTG
Source organism: Deltaproteobacteria bacterium (assembly GCA_043750095.1). Taxonomy (GTDB): domain Bacteria; phylum Myxococcota_A; class Polyangia; order Polyangiales; family Sandaracinaceae; genus JBBSAT01. The sequence goes on along the minus strand of JAYVCF010000429.1, from coordinate 1,857 downwards.
AGCTCGAGTGGCGGCGAGACGACAGCGTCGCCATCACGGAGCTTCGCGAGAACGAAGCGCATGCCGCCGATGACGATCTCCGCGCGCAGATCCGAAAGCCCGGCGTGTCGATCGTGGGTGTGGACGTGCCCTTCGGCTGGCCCGACGCCTTCGTCGCGTTGATGAGCGGCGGATGCGAGGTTCGCTCCTGGCAGGAACGCGACTCCGAGCGGCTCCGGCTCCGCGCGACGGATCTCGCGTGTCGCGAGGCGCCGCTCTCGCTGACACCGATGTCGGTCACGATGGATCGCATCGCCGCGCCCGCGATGCGCTGGCGGCTGCTGTCCCGCGCGCTCGAGCCGGCGAGCCCGCCGCGCGTCGAGGTGTATCCGGCGGCGGCGCTGAAGTCCTGGGACCTGCCGCACCAGAGCTACAAGCGCCCGGAGCAGGTGGACGCGCGCATCACGATCCTGAACGCACTCACGCGCGCGCTCGCGCTCCGGCCGAGCCACGCGCAGGAGGCACTGCTCCGAGATCGGGCCGACGCCCTCGACGCGCTGATCGCCGCGCTCGTCGCACGCGCGGTCGCGCTCGATCGCACGACCAAGCCACCACGTGGGCTCGAAGAGATCGCGTCACGCGAGGGCTGGATTCACGTCCCGACGTGCAGCGTCGGCGAGCTCCGCTCGGCCTAGGCTCCGCGCGTCGCGAGCTCCTGCTCGAGCGCAGCGGACGCGGTCGCGTCCACGCGCCCGTCGATGGACCGCGGCTCGATCGAGCTCCGGAGCTTCGCGATCCGCGTCGATGCCTCGGAGAGACGCGCTGCGAACGATGCGTCGCCCCGGGCCCGCGCGCAGAGCGCGTCTCTCGCCGCGACGACGTTCGCTTCGTGCTCGCAGACGAGCAAGAGGTCGCAGCCTGCGTCGATCGCTCGAACGGCGGCGGCGGCCACGCCCCAGTGATCGCGAACCGCGCGCATCTCGAGGTCGTCGCTCACGATCACGCCCCGGTAGCCCAGCTCGGATCGAAGCACGCCCTCGATCACCTCGCGGCAGAGCGTCGCGGGCAGGGTCGCGTCGATGGCGTCGAAGACGACGTGCGCCGTCATGATCGTGGGGAGGTCGTCGGCGAGCGCGCGAAAGGGAGCGAGCTCGATCGCGTCGAGGCGCGCGCGATCATGCGCCACGCGCGGAAGGGCGAGGTGGCTGTCGAGGTCGGTGTCGCCGTGTCCGGGGAAGTGCTTTCCGCAGGCGACGACGCCCGCGCGAGCGAGCCCGCGAGCGAAGGCGCGCGCGTGACGCACGACGGCCTCGGGCGTGGCGCCGAACGCGCGATCGCCGATCACCGGGTTCGCGGGGTTCGTGTCCACGTCGAGGATGGGCGCGAAGTCGACGTTGATCCCGAGCGCACGCAGCTGCGCGCCGAGGAGCGCGCCTGCTCGCTCGGTGAGATCCGGATCGTCGATGACGCCGAAGCGCCGCGCTGGCGGGAGCTTCACCACGGGCGAGCCGAGGCGCGCGACACGGCCACCTTCTTGATCGATCGCGACGAGGACGGGCGTCGACGAGGTAGCGGCGATCTCACGACCGAGCGCAGCGACCTCCGCGAGCGTGCCGACGTTGCGCTTGAAGAGGATGACGCCCCCGAGCGCGTCGGCCTCGAGCCACGCCTTCACGAGCGGAGAGATCGTGCGGCCCGGGAAGCCGACCATGAGCACGCGGCCCGCGAGACGCTCGAGGTCGTCCATGGGCTGACTGCTACGCGGACGCGGAGGCCGGCGCAAGTCTCGCTCTCGCTCTCGCTCTCGCTCTCGCTCTCGCTCTCGCTCTCGCTCTCGCTCTCGCTCTCGCTCTCGCTCTCGCTCTCGCTCTCGCTCTC
>JAYVCF010000428.1:0-8889 GCA_043750095.1 Deltaproteobacteria bacterium | reverse complement strand
GGCCGTCATCGCGAAGATCGCACCGCGCAGGCCCGCGACGTGGCGCGCGCAGAACACGACCAGACTGCCGTGCCTGTGGATCTTGTCCTCGAACCAGGCGCGCCGCTCTGCGGGCATCACGCGCTTGATGAACTTGCGCTCGTAGATGGCCGGGCCGAGCCGACGCGCGATCGTGTAGAGGACCGTGTCGCCCACGAACACGCCCGCCGCGAGCACCGCGCAGGTCAGGCGCAGATCGGTGATGCCGCGCTGCGCGAGGATCGCGCCCGAGATGAAGACGATGTCTTCGGGGAGCGGCAGGCCCATCCCTGCGGCCACGAGCGCCGCGAACATGAGCCCGTAGCTGCCTTGCTCGACGAAGAAATCGACTGCGCCGTGCATGGATCAGCCGCCGCCCGTCCGCCGCCCCGGCTCAGCCACCATAGGGGAACACTCGGAGATCGTCGCCGAAGCTCTGGAGCATGCTGCGATCCGTCCGCGACTCGAACGCCGAGAGCACGCCGGTCGGGCTCTGCACGACGTGACCGGCGATCTCGACCTGCGCCGCGCCGCGCACGCTCTCGAGCGGTGTCAGCGAGAAGTAGAGGTCGCCGCTCGACGACTTGAAGGTGAGCACCTTGGTCTTGCCGGCACAGAGCGCCGCCACGTCGCGGCCGAGCTCGTTCGCCTCGCGCCGCGTCACGGTGGACTTCGCGCGCACCACGAAGCCCTCGCTCACGAGCAATAGCTGCGACGCGAACACGGGGTCGCCACTCCCCGGCTCGAGATCTTCCGCCACGATGGCGAGCACGAAGGCCTCGCACGGCAGCTGGGCCGCTCCGATCACGCGCGGAGGATGACACGGAAACGCGCGACCGCTTCTCGTTAGGGCCCGGGAAGGAATAGCTCGATCGACTTCGGGCGCCGCGGCGCCGCGAGGGCAAGGCGCTAGGAGGGAGCACGCAAGGGCCTGTGACCGACGACGCAACGCCGCCATCGCGGATGCCCCGGCGGCCGAAGACCGAGTTATTTCTACCCGAGCCCTTACATCGACAGACGTGTGCGTAGTCCTCGCACCATCATCAGCTCGGCCGAGGACGAGAGCCCCGGTCGAAAGGCGGGGTCGGCGTCTTGAACGACGCGGACGAGCCAGAGGCCCTCGCCCAGATCGAAGCGGCCCCACGCGAGGAGCAAGGTCCCGTAGTCGCGGGTGCGCGTGCGGAAGCGCCAGCGTGCGCTCGCGAGCGCGCCCGACTCGCCATCGAGCGCGAGCACGCGGTCCGGTTCCTCGTGCATGTGCATCACGCCCGTGGTGCCGACGAGCGGAAGATCGATGCCCCACTCGAAGCGCGTTCCGTCGTCGGACGGAAGCATCGTGGCGTGCGCGCCTTGGAGCAGGCCCTGCGTGAACCCCGCGGGATCGAGGATCGCCGCGCGCACGCGCTCCTCGTCGGTGGGGATGCGGCCGATGCCCACGACGCGGCCCTGATCGCTCCCGTCGCTCGTCTCGACCCACATGAGATCGCCACGCAGCAGCAGCTCTTCGTACGTGGTCGGATCGAACGTCGGCTCGGCCGGCGCGTCCCCGCTCGTCACGATCCGATCGCGCACGAAGCCCGAGCGCCGCTCGGCCTCGGCGCGCGTCCGCAGCATCATCGAGAACGCGAGCGCCACGTGGATCGATCGGTTCATGGTCGAGCTCGCCGCGGCGAGCTGGCGCGCGATGTAGTTCGCGTCGCGAAGATCCATGCGCGAGCTCGTCATCACCAGCGAGCGGTTCGCGCCCTCTGGGATCACGCGCCAGACCGTGCGGCCCGTCCCGAGATCGCCGCCCTCCGAGCGGACCACGAAGCGATAGCCGCGCTCGGGGTGATCGGCGGGCGGCGCGTAGCGAACCATGGTGTTCTGGCCGCGGAGCGTGAAGATCGACGTGTGCCAGGACCAGTCGTAGCTCTGCGTGTCGGCGTCCGTGCTCGTCACGTCCACCGAGTCGAGCGCGGGCATGAAGTCCGGGTAGCGCGCGGGCTCGCCGATGACCGACGCGACGACGTCGGCAGGCGCCCCGATCTCGCACGCGATCACGATCGCGGGGATCTGCTCGCCGTACGCGAACTCCACCAGCGAGACGACGCCCGTCTCGAGGAGCGGCGACAGGAGCGTGATGTCGCGCGCGCTGAAGGTGGCGAGCGCTTGGTCGGCGGTGCTCGCGGGCTCGTCTTGGGCCGAGGCGGAAGAAAGAGGAAGAACGGCGCACGTGGCGAGCGCCATCGCAGTAAGGGATCGCATCGCCTCACTCAGACGCGCCGGCAGCCTCGTTCTTCACCGATCTTGCCCGCGAGGCGCAACCAGTGCGAGACACGGGAAGAAAGCGGCCCGCGGCGCGGTCGAAACCACACGTGTTGAATCGCATCGGCGCTCTGGGTCTGCTCGCGACGATGCTCGCGTCGCACGCGCATGCACAGGCGCCCTCGGTGCCGGAGCCGATCGTCGCGCTCGTGCGGAGCGCCCACGACACCGAGGCGCTGGCGGCGCTCGATGCGCTGGATGCGACGACGCGCGAGCGAGGCGCCACGCGCTATCTGCGCGGACGGCTCCTCGAGCACCTCGGTCGCTTCGCGGAGGCCGCGGCCGCGTTCGACTCTCCGCACGATCTTCCCGATCGCGTGACGCGCGATGCCACGATCCGGCGCGGACGCGCGCTGCTTCATGCGTCGGATCCCGCGGCGGCGGAGACCGTGCTCGGTTCGGTGACGCCGAGCGATGCGACGCTGCGCGCGCTGATCGCCGAGGCCGTGCTGGCGCGTGGCGATGCACCGCGAGCACGCGTGCTTCTCGAGCGCGTCGTCGCCGATGCAGGCCGCGAGGTCGACACCTTCGCCGCGCGCATGGAGCTCGCCGAGGCCGCGCTGGGCGAAGGCAACGCGGAGCTCGCCGTGAGAACGCTGCGCCTCTTGGTCGTGCTGCGACCCGAGCATCCCGACGCGGCAGAGGCGTGGGCCGCGCTGCTCGCGCTCGATCCGGCGGTGACGTTGACGACCGACGAGCACCTCGATCGCGCGGAGCGGCTCACCGAGGCGCACCAGGCGCCGGCGGCCGTGACGGAACTGGAAGGGATCGATGCGCCCGACGCGCTGCGTGCGCGCTTGCTCCACGTGCGCGGCATGGCGCTCTTCGAGGCGCGTCGATACACGGACGCGCAGGCGGTGCTCGCCGATGCGGCCGCGATCACCGGTAGCGTCACGAGCGCGTCCGATGCGTTTCACGCCGCGCGCGCGCTGCTTCGCTCGGGATCGGGCCACGCAGTCGCGGCGCGGCAAGCGCTTCGTGCGTTCGTGCGCGCGCACGGTGACGACCCGCTCGCGACGGAGGCCGAGTACGTCGCGGCGCAGAGCGAGCTGACGGCCGGCGGTGCGCACGCGAGCCGCGCGATGCAGCGCTTCGTCGATGGACCGAGAGGACGGCGCGCGTCGGACTTCGCTCGTGAGGCCCGCTTCATGCTCGGGCTCATCGCGCTCGACGCGCACGATGGTGCCGATGCGGCCCGTCGCTTCGAGGGCTACCGAGCGAGCGTCACGCGCGCGCTCGATCGAGATCGCGCCGACTACTGGCGCGCGCGCGCGCTCGAGACGGCGGGGCAGACGCACGCGGCGTACGAGCTCTATCGGTCCGTCGTACGAGGCGAGCCCCTCGGCTGGTACGCGATCCTCTCGCGCACGCGGCTCCTGCACGCGCGCCAGCCTGATCCGAGCCCGCTGACCGGCGCCGCGCTGCCCGACGAGCCCGCGGCGCTGTTCGCGATGCCAGCCGACGCGGCGTTCTACTCGGCGCTCGGGCTCGATCGCGACGCAGCGGAGTCACTCGTGCGCGCTGCCACCGACATGCATCGCAGCGACGGGCCGCGCGCGCTCTCCGCCGCATACCTCTCTCTCTCGGACTTCCACGACGCCTATCGCGTCACGGCCACGAGCGCTCTGCTCGATCATCCGCCGACGGGCGGCGCGCGCTGGGCCTGGGACGCGGCCTATCCGCGCGCGTTCGAGCCCGCGGTCACGGAGGCCGCGCGCATCACGCGCATCACGCCCGAGCTGATCTGGTCGGTGATGCGACAAGAGAGCGCGTTCGCACCCGAGGTCGTGAGCTATGCCGACGCGATCGGCCTCATGCAGCTGATGCCCGCGACGGCCGCCATCGTCGCGACCCGCACCGGCACGCCCTACTCGCGCAACGTGCTCTACGATGCGACCACCAACGTTCGCCTCGGCGCCGCTTATTTGGCCGAGCTCGATCGCCGCTACGGCGTGCCGCTCTGCTTCGCTGCTTACAACGCTGGCGAGCACCGCGTGGACGAGTGGCTCGCGCGCGGCGAGACGGATCTCGATCGCTTCGTCGAGAACATCCCCTTCGCGCAGACGCGCAACTACACGCGCCGCGTCACCGCGAGCCTCGCCCACTACCGCTTCCGCGACGCGCCCGACGCAGGCTGGCCCGACCTCGGCCTACCGGAGCGCGTGGCGCCGCCTCCGTGAGCGCGAGGCACACTCGGCGAGAGATCGCGTCGCTCTGCCGTGGTATTCTCGGGTATGACCGCCGCAGCCAAGTTTGCCATCAGCCTTCCCGCGTCCACGTTCCGCGCGCTCGAAGAAGCCCGGAAGCGCAGACGCGTGAGTCGCAGCGCGCTCGTCGCCGAGGCTCTTCGCGCGCACTTCGTCGCCACCGCCGATCCGCGCGACGCGGAGTACGTCCGCGGCTACGCGCGGCGGCCCGAGCTCGAGAGCGTCGCGACCAGGGTGGCCGCCGCGATCCTCCCAACCTGGTCCACATGGGAGGACTGATGCAGCGGGGCGACGTGTGGTGGGCGAGCCTACCGGGGGCGGCGGGGCGGCGTCCGGTCGTTCTGGTCTCGCGCGCGAGCGCCTATGCTGCGCGCACCTCGGTGAGCGTCGCGGAGGTCTCCACCACGATCCGCGGGATCGCGTCCGAGGTCCCTCTCGGGAAGCGCGACGGTCTACCGCGTCGTTGCGCGGCCAACACCGACAACTTGAGCACCGTGCCGATGGCCTGGCTCGCGTCGAAGATCACCAGCCTGAGCGCACGCCGCGTTCACGAGCTCGACCGGGCGCTCGCGTTCTCGCTCGGACTCCCGTTCCAGGACCAAGGCTGAAGTAGGCGCGCGAGAGGCCCACGCCGATCGCACTCGTATCCATCTGCGGACGATCGACGGGACCAGGCGAGACCGCCGACCCCGCGACGCAGCTGCTCGATGGTGTACGATCGTGCTCGCATGGCGCGCGTTCCATGGTCGGCCCTCGTCGCGTTGGTGATCGCGCTCGCACCCGCGATCGTTCGCGCCGACGCGATCGCTACCTATCGCGGCACGTGTCCGCCCGGGCTCGCGCGAACGTTCGTCGGCCACGGCTCGAGCGGCTGCGCGCCTCGCGCATGCACGGGCACTGCCCAGTGCGGTGAGGGCGCGCGCTGCAACGGTCTGCACGAGTGCTGGGCGCCCCGCGCGGTCTCGCACGGTCCGGACGGGATGACCGAGGACACGGTGATCGGGTTCTGCGCGCGCGACGGCACGTGTGCGGAGGGCGAGTGCCGCGTGCGGAGACAGTGCGAGCCCATCGCGCCCACGCCCTCGTGGGATCGGGCGAGCCACAGCTTCACCGGGACCCCGTACCACGCGAGCGCAGCCGGCATCGCGGCGGTGATCGCGCTCGCCGCGCTCGCGCTCGTGCGCCGCGCGCGCTGATCACCCGCCGACCTCGCGCTCTCTGGGCTCGCGCGTCGACTCGTGTACGATGCCTCATGGGGCAAACCGAGGGCGTCGCCGAGTTCATCACGCGCGAAGTCACCGACGTCACGCGACCGCGCGGAGCGTTCCGGGAGCGCAAGGAGCTGGGCCACTTGCCTGGCCGGTCGGGGGCATGGGCAGGCATCCACAACGTGCTCAGCGCAAGTCGGCACGGCATCGCCCACTGGAACGAGCAGGTCAATCGCTTCGGGCCCGTGCATCGGAGCGCGTTCGGACCTTTCGATCTCGTCATCGTCCACGACGCGGCGGCCGTGAACCAGATCGCGCGCAACGAGGACCGACTCTGGTCGGCCGCGGTCGGCTGGCGCGTGTTCTTCGCGGGCTTCGTGGGGCCCGAGGAGACGATGGACACGCCCGTGATGCTCGACGGCGATCCGCACAAGGACGCGCGCAAGCTGCTCCAGCCCGCGTTCGGCGGCGCCGCGCTGACGGAGTACATGCGCATCGCGCGCTCGATGCTCGAGCCTGCGCTCGACGAGTGGACGCGGTCGGGGCGCGTCTCGTTCAAGTCGGCCATCCGTCGGCTGCTCGCGCGCGTGGCCGGCCGCCTCTTCATGGGCATCGACGACGAGAAGGAGGCCGAGGTGCTCGATCGGGCACTGGCGGACTTCTGGCGCTCACCGCTCGCGCTGATCCGCAGCCGCACGTGGAGCAGCACGTGGCGTCGCGGGCTCGACGGCTATGCCTTGCTCGCCGAGCGCCTGTCCGCGCGCGTCGCCGAGCGTCGCAAGACAGGTGGCGTCGACCTCTTCGGCCGCATGTGCCAGTCGGCGGGCGACATCGATTGGGTCGACGACAAGGCGCTCGTGTCCATGTTCATCGGCGTCATGTCGGCTGCGTTCGACACCACCTCGCTCGGCCTGACGAGCATGGCGCACCTGCTCGCGTCGCACCCCGAGTGGCAGGAGCGGCTCGCAGCGGAGGCGGTCCGCGCCGGCGGCGAGCCCGACTACGCGACGCTGCGCGAGCTGACCGAGCACGAGTGGGCGTGGAAGGAGACGCTGCGCCTCTTGCCCGTCGCCAACGCGCTCCCGCGCATCGCGCTGCGCGACACGGAGCTCGGCGGTCACCGTATTCCTGCGGGCTCGTTCGTGAACGCGTTCGTCAGCACGCCGATGCACGATCCGAAGTACTGGACGCGCCCGAGCGAGTTCGATCCGGAGCGCTTCTCGCCGGCGCGCGCCGAGGACAAGAAGTCCGGCGCGTACATGCCCTTCGGCGCGGGGGCCCACACGTGCATCGGCGCGCAGCTCTCGAGCCTCGAGGCCAAGCTGTTCTGGATGCTGATGCTGTCTCGCACGCGCATCCGGCATGCGGGCAAGCCCGCGACGCGCCACACGTTCACGCCGCTCGGCTGCGTCGCGGGGCCCGTGGAGCTGGTGCTCGATCGACACTGAGGTCCGAGTCGCCCTGGTGAGGTGGCTCAGCCACTGTCTGCGGAACGTGGTGCTCGAGGGGCGGCGCCCAATTCCGTGGTGTTCGCTGGCGCGGGACCCGGTACGCTCGCGCCATCGTGGGCCTGTTTCGTCGCGCCAGCCTCGCAGCGCTGCTCGTGCCTGTTCTCATGATCGCGCGGAGCTCTGCGCTCGCGCAGGAGGGGGATGCTCCCGTCGACTCCGGCGAGGCCTCCGTCGAGAGCTTCGACGAGCCCTTCGCCGAACCGTTCGCCGAGCCGCCCGAGCTGCCCGAGGCCGACGAGACCGAGGGGCGCCTCGAGCGCGAGGGAGAGACACCGCCGCCGGCGGAACCGCACCCCGACAACCTCATCTGGACGCTCGCAGCCGGCGGCCTGCTCAACTACGGCAACGCGCGCACGGCGGGCCTCAACGTCTCGAGCAGCTTCGGCCTCCGCCACGGCGCCGAGGTCGTGGTCGTCGAGGGATCGTTCCAGTACGCGGTCGCGCAGCCGCCGCTCAGCTGCGGCTCGGTGCAGCTGAATCCGTCGCTGTATGCGATGGGCACCGTCGACTTCTGCGGTCCGTCCGGCACGGGGATGACCCCGCGCGCGCGCGCGCCGGGCTTCAACGACTGGACCGAGACCGCCGTGAACTTGAGCTGGCGCGTCCGATGGGATCACTTCACCGATCCCTTCAACGTCTTCTTCCTGGGGCACCGCGGGCGTGTCGATCGGTTCGGCGGCGTCCGACCGCGCATCAGCCTCAACCTCGGCTACAGCCGCGTGGTGTTCGACGAGCACGAGCACTTGCTCTCGTTCGACTTTGGGCTCGACGCGACCTTCGACTTCTTCACCGACGCCATCCGCGCGCAGAACGAAGACACCCTCGCTCGGGGGAACCAGCTCCCCGTGTTCTCGTACGCCGACCGGCGCTTCGTCCCCTCGGTGCTGGTCGGCGTCACGTACGTGAACCACATCAACCCGTACCTCACGTACGACACGAACCTCCAGGCGCTCTGGGACACGGCGAACCAGACGCACTTTCGTTTCGAGTGGGTCAACCACCTGCGCTCGGCGATCAACGAGACGTTCCAGATACGCCTCGACGTGACGGCCCGGCTCGACGGGCTCCCCCCCGGCCAGCTGCACGCATGGGTCGAGGATCCGACGATCCAGACCACGACGATGTTCGACATCTTCACGGCGCTGAACCTGGTCGGGACCCTCGATCTCGACGGCCCGTCGCTCTACGCGTCGAGCCTCCCCGAGGCTGGACGCGCCCAGGAGACGGAAGAGAGGCCACACGGGACGCACCGCGAGGATGCACAGCGGCCCTCCGAGCGTCCCGCCGAGCACAAGCCATCACGCGACGCGAGCTGAAGCCGCTGGCAGGCGTGACGGCGATGTCCATGGGCGTCATCGCGCCGCTCATGTTTGCTCGGCGCGTTGCGCGGCAGAGCCCGTCGAAGGACCTGACCCGCTCGACGCGCTCTCACCCCGCGCGGAGCTTCGCCACCAGATCCGTCCCGATGATCATCTGCACTCCGGTCCTCAGCCCCGGGTGCCTCTTGAACAGGGCTCGCAGCGCAGCGCTCGGAAGGGCGTAGTAGTGCGTGGTCTCTCTCGCGACGACGGCGGCGGAGGTCGCGGCGTCGGTGAGGAACGCCATCTCGCCGATCAGCTGCCCGGCGACGAGCTCGGC
>JAYVCF010000427.1:0-4832 GCA_043750095.1 Deltaproteobacteria bacterium | reverse complement strand
TGTTCGGCGAGCTGTTTGGCGCGCTGCTCGGCGGGATCATCGCCGCCCGTGTACGCGAGGAGCCGCGCGAGGTCCTCGAGCGCCTGCGGGCTGGGGCGCTCCGTCGTCGCAGCCGCGTCGAGCGCGGCCAAGGGTGCGATCGGCGCTGCCGCGAGATGCGCCGTGGAAGCGTGCACCGCGCTCGCATCACCGCTCGTCGCGTAGGTCAGGCCCGTCGCGGGCGCGCCCGTCGCATCACCGAGCCGCGCGTAGAAGCCCCACGTGCTCGACGAGACGCACGCCTTCACCAGCAAGCGATTGGGGCCAAGCTGTGCGGCCACCATGGCCGAGCTTCGATCCGGATCGGGCTGTCGATAGGCCGCATCGCGCACGACCTCTTGGCCGTTCCACCACGCAGCGATCGCGCCGCCGCCTCCGATGAAGAGCGAGAGCGGCTGCGCGCGCGGGCTCGTGACCCAGGTCTCCGCGTAGCCGCACACGTTGGTGTCGGGCCGCAGCACCGCGTCGAAGGACACGTATCCGAAGTGGCCGATGTCCGGATAGTCGCGCCACGCGACCGTACGCTCGCGTCCATCGAAGCGCGCGTCGGCGTCCATGGGCTCCATGCGCAGTCGCTCGGGGTCGTACTCGCGCGTGAACCCGGTCTTGCCCTCGTTGTCGAAGGGACCGACGACGCGCCACGTGCGGATGTAGCCGAGCCGGTCGATCGCTTGGCTCGAAGCGACCGGATCCCCGGCGCGCAGCCGACCGCGCGCGAGGAGCTGCGCCGTGTACTGACGCACCGGCACGGACAAGCGTCGATCCGCTGCGAGCCGCTCGAGCGCAGCGAGTGTCACCGAGGGTCGCACGTCGTTCCACTGCCGATAGATCTCGAGGATGGGAAGGATCGCGCGCGCCGAGCGTCCCGCGCGCCCCGCCGCCGTCGCCAGCTCCGCGACGTGGGACTCGTAGGGCGTGCTCGCGATCTGCGCGACCGCGTCGTGCGAGGGAGCGGAGAGAAAGAGTGCGAGCGCGAGAAGCACGAGCGCCGAAGCGGCGCGGGGTCGTGACGACATGTCCTCTAGATCTCCAGCTCGAAAAGAGCCCGCGAACGAGACTCGCGAGGGCGGCCGGACCTTAGCCAGCGGCCCTCGGAGGGACAAGCGCGAGGGGGCCCGTGTTCCCGAGGTGGGGATCGATTGGCGTGGAAAGGAGAACGAGACCCGAAACCAGCGCGAGCGCGAGAACGAGAGCGAGAACGAGAGCGAAAGCGAGAGCGAAAGCGAGAGCGAGAGCGAGCGCGAGCGCTGCTCATGCGCGGTCGCCTCCAGTCGAACGATCGCGGAGCGTCGGGTCGCAGGTTGCGTCCGCGCAGCGGGCGGCACGGCGTCGTCGCGCGGTGCACGGACGCGCCCGGCAACGGGGTCGCACGTGTGACGGTTGGCTGCCGCGTCACGGCGGATGCCGCGACTGGACCGACCAGACGGCGCACCTCATCATCGGCCGCGCATCGGCGACCATGCCATCGAAAGCACTCACGCAGTGGCGCGATGCGTCCAGCCTGGCGCTCGATGAGATCGAGGCGGCCCACAAGAAGGTGGGCGGCCCGAAGCCGGGGCGCCGATTCGCGACGCAACGCCTGACGCACGCGTACGCGTTGCTGCTCGCATCGCAGTTCCAGCACTTCTGCCGAAGCCTCCACTCGGAAGCGTATTTCTGGATCCTCGCGGAGCAGAAGCTCCCGCCGACGATCGAGACGACGCTTCATGTCGCGGCAACGACGGGCCGCTTGCTCGACAGCAAGAACGCGACGCGCGAGACGATCGGCCGAGACTTTCGGGTACTCGTCCTCAAGTTCTGGGATGAGGTCGGCACACACGACGCTCACGCGAAAACGCGGCTCGAGAAGCTCGACCTGCTGAACGAGTGGCGCAATGCGATCGCGCATCACGATTTCACCAAGAAGAACGCCTCGTCCGAGCGGCTCTGGCTGCGCGAGGTGCAGGAGTGGAGGCGTGCATGCAACGGGCTGGCGAAGAGCATGGACGCGACCGTCTCCGCTGCGCTCGTCCAGTTGGTCGGCAAAGCGCCTTGGTGATAGGCTGAATAGCGTGTCGTACGCTCCCGCCAAGAAATCAGGTAGGCCGAAGCCGCTCGGACGAGGGAGCAGCGTCTCGTTCCAGCTGGGCGGCTCGACCGTCGTGGGCGTCGTGATCGATGATCGCGGACCGATCGGCCCGGGTGGCGTCCGCTTGCTACGGGTTCGTGCAGTGCTCGACGATCTCATCGACCCGTTCGAGGCAGACGTGCGCGAGGATCGGCTCACGCCGATCTACCAAGCGGCCGTCTGATCCCGTCGTGACCGCGCGCGTCCAACGCGGGGACACGCATCGAGCGATCCGTATGGGCACAACGATCGCGCTGCTCATGGGGGCGGGCTGCACCGAGCCCGACACGCAGCTCGTGGCAACTCTGATGCGACGCTCGGCGCCCGTGCTCACCGTGGCATCGACGGACCGCGGACCGGATGCGTCCGGCACCGCGATCGGCTGGCACGACGGGCACCTGCTCGTCGCGTGGGCCGCGGTCAACGCGGTGTCGCCAGTTCCCAACTCGATGACGCGCGATCTCCACCTTCAGTGGTGGTCGCTCGACGGGGTTCCGGAGTCGCTCGACGAGATGGTCGGCGTCATGGTCGGATATCGTACGAATTGGATCCTCGAGGGTGATGCGCTCGTGAGCCCGGACATCGGGGATCCTCTGGCGCGCGCGCCGCAGGTCTGGGACCGGGATCGCGTCTGGTTTCTCCGAGCCCAGTTCGGCCAGCCGACCAGCTGGCGTCAGGTCAGCGTTCGTTTGGCAGCGCAGCCCAACATGGGTTTCATCGCGGTCGGTCTGTCCCTCGGTACCGGCGACGGAATTCCCGGGGCGCTACCGGCCACCGGGACGAGCCACGGCGTCCAGGGGCTCCTGGCGGGAATGCCTGGCGAGGCTGACTGCGACATCTCGCAGGACTATCAACGACTGATGCTGATCGACGAGGCCGCGCTGACCGAGACGGTGGAGACCGCGGCATCGCCGGTGTGCCTTCCGACTGGCGAAGAGGAGCTTGCGCGCGCGGTCGACACGGGCGACCCATGGCTCTTCACGCTGGACGATGGCTCGCTCGGCGCGGTCTATCGGATGAACATTCGCTCGTTGGCATTGGTCTACTCGCGAATCGACCCGATCACGCACGCGATCACCCCACCGGTCGCGGTCGGCAACCCTCCGGCACTTGTCGCTGGCTTTGCTCCAGGCGGATGGCAGCCGCGCGCGGCGGTTGCGCCGGGTGGACGCATCATCTTCGTCGAGAGGTTCGTGCCCGAGGTGGCCTGGTCCGGAGCTCGGCTCTGTGTGCGCATTGGTGTCTTCGACGATGACGGAAGCCATGCCCACGATGCGCCCTGGCAGCTCGCATGTCGGCACGGCGGAGCGATCACCGAGTGGGCGGAGCTGTTCTCCGTCCGCGAGGGCGTCGTGCTCGTGTGGAGCGAGCGGACCGGACCCGCGGAGCTGGTGACCGCTCGCGCCGTCCCGGATCGCCTAGCGACCATCAACGCGGTGCTGCTCACGCGCGACGGGCGCCGCGGCAGTGAGATCTTGCAGATCGTGCGTCACGACGGATCGGATCCACCCGAGCAGTTCGGTGACTACGAGCCGATGATCGCGGGCGAGGGCGAGCGTGTCGTGGTGGGATGGGTCGACCCGAGGGGCACGCCGGGCCTCTACGTCAGCTCGTTCGACGTGGTCCCCGACGGCCCATGAGCCGCACGAGCGTCGGTGGCTTGCTCGCCTTCGCGTTGGCCTGCGGCATCGCCATCTGGTCGTGGCGATCGCGCTCGCCCGTCGAGCATGTGAGGACGGCGCCGAGCGCAGCGACAGCACCGCGGCACTCCTCGGCTGATGTGGCCGAGGTTGCGGCCGCCCCGCCTGTCGATCACGCGGCGCCCTGCCCTCACCCGTACGTGGCACTCGTCACCGGGGCGCGCTGGCAATTCGCGATGGACAGCTCGCATGGGCAGCCGATGGAAGGCAGCATCGAGGTGCGCGACGTCGCGCGCCGAGGGTCCGCGTGGAGCGCCGAGGTCGCCGGTGGAACCGCAGCTGCGCACGCTGTCGCGACCCTCGGGTGCAACGCCGAGCGTGCGGACGAGCCGTGGCAGCTCGCGGTCGGAGCGCCGCAGGTCTTCGAGGGACCGCGGCATCCGATCGCAGCGAGCTACGTGCTCGGCCAAGTACTCCACTCGCAGGTGGTCTGGTCCATGCCAGACCTCGGGGCGCGTCTCGGGGCATCGCGCACGGAGTCTCGCGAGACGACCGTCGTTGCCCGGAGACGCTGACCGTGGCCGCGGGTGACTTCGACACGTTGCATCTTCGCCATCGCGAGACCAACAGCGTGTCGAGCGAAGTGCGGGTGATCGACGACTGGCTCGCCGAGGGTGTCGGACTGGTTCGCCGAACCATTGGGCTGGAGTCCGACGCGCCACCGTATGCGACCATGGAGCTGGTCTCATCCGATACGCCGCGTTGAAGCGCGGCGGGCGATCCGAAGCGTTCCCCGCTTTTCTGAACCGTCCCCCCGATTTTCCGATGTGTGCCCCCCGCGCCGGCCCGCGTTCCCCCGCGTTTTGCGGCGGCTCCCCCACGCACGGCCCGGCACGTCGCCGCGTTCCGTAGGGCCCATCGGCCTTTCTGAAGACGCGGCCCCGCGCTCTGGGCGCTACGCCCCCGCGCGCGATGCACGGTCGCCCGCGTTTCCTGGCCCCGACACCGCCCTGGCCGTCCTCCCGGCATGCGGCGGAGCGCCACCG
>JAYVCF010000426.1:0-9482 GCA_043750095.1 Deltaproteobacteria bacterium | reverse complement strand
AGCTCGTCGAGCAGCTCGTGGAAGATGGCGTTCTTGGAGTCGAAGTAGAGATAGAAGGTCCCGCGCGCCACGCCCGCCGCTTCGATGAGATCGCTGATGCGCGTCTCGTGGTAGCCGCGCTCCGAGAACACGCGAAGCGCCACGTCGAGCAGCTCACGCCGACGTCGATCGCGCGTCGCTTCCGCGCGCACGCTCCGCCCGTCACGCTCGATCTCGGCTTGGTCGGTCATCCGGTCCAACCTCTCTCGCGCCAGTAGTCGTCGACGCGACGGGCGACGATGCTGCGCACGTGCTCGGCGAGCTCGGGGATCGCCGAGTCCGGCAGGCCCTTGGTCTCGATCGGATCGTCGACGTAGACGGTGAGCTCGTGGCCCGGGCGGATCATCAAGCTGCCCTTGCGCATGAGATCGAACGCGCCCGTGACGGCCACCGGACAGATGGGCAGGCCGAGATCGCGCGCGATGAAGAAGGTGCCCTTGCGGAAGGGCCCGACGCGTCCGTCTTTGGTGCGCGTGCCCTCGGGGAACACGAGGATGCAGTGGCCGGCGTCGACCTCGCGCCGCATGTGCGCCATCACGGCGGGCGTCTGACCGTCCTTGCCGGGCTTCACCGGAATGCCGCCGCGCGCCTTCATGAACCACCCGTACACGGGGATCTTGAAGTGGCTCTCGAGCTCGAGACCCTGCTTGTAGTGCGGGGTCGCGTTGTGCATGAAGATGAAGTCGTAATAGTTGGTGTGGTTGTGCGCGAACATGTACGCGCGCTTCGGATCGACCTTGGGCGAAACCACCGCGCGCCAGCGCGAGCCCGTGAGGCGAAGCTGGGTGCCGGCGAAGAAGCGCTGCGCCGCCAGCGTGCGATCGACGCCGATGGTCGCGCACGCGAGCGAGATGGGCGGCACGATCGAGACGAAAAACGGAATCGACACCGCCCAGGCGCCGATGGAGCGCGCGCGATCGAGCAGCGTCGGCGGGGCGAGCGAGGCGGCAGGCACGGGCGGGAGCGCGCGCGGCTTCTCGTCGGTCACCACGGACTCGAGCGAGGTCATCGTCATGCGACCACCGTCAGGGCCTTGGGGAGCACTTCGATCGAGCGTGGCGTGAGTCTCACGATCTCTCCGTCGATCATGCAGTCCACGTCGCCCTCGATCGCGAAGTCGACGCGACGCGCGCGCGTCTGCTCGACGCCCTCTTTCGTCACGTGCTCGCCGCGGAAGATGCTGGGGAACCACGGCAGGAATTGTCGGCGGCGCATCTTTCCGATGCGGATCACGTCGAGCTGACCGTCCGAGACGTCGGCACGCGGCGCCATGCGCATCGCGCCGGCCGTGCACTGGCTGTTGGAGAACGAGAGCAGGATCACCGGGCGCTCGTCGAGCGCGCCTCCGTCCACACGCAGCGGATACACGGGGTACTTGAGCGTCAGCGTCGTCTGCACGACACCGACGACGTAGCCCGCCGGCCCGAGCGGCTTGTAGCGGCGGTTCGTCACCTCGCCGACCGTCGCGCTGAACCCGAGCCCCACGATGTTGAACGAGAGCAGCGTTCCCTTCGCGTGCGTGAGCGCGTTCACGTCGCACGCGTGCTCACGGCCGCGCGCGATGGCCTCCAGCGCCGCGTCGCTGCCCATCACACCGAAGTCGCGCAGGAACGAGTTGCCGGTGCCGAGGGGCAGCATCGCGAGGGTGAGCGAGGCCTTCTGCTCACGCGCGAGTGGCAGTGCGCCGTTGATGATCTCGTGGCTCGTGCCGTCGCCGCCGACCGCGAGAAAGCGCCGCTCGCCTCGCTCGAACGCTTGGCGCGCCAGCTCCACCGCGTGACCGGCGTGGTCGGTACGCACGGCCTCGATGTCGATTCCACGTCGACGGAGCGCATCGAGCGCCGCGTTCGCACGCATGCCGGAGCGCCCGCCGCCGGCCATGGGGTTCACGATCGCGAAGTAACGCGTCATGGCCGTGCCTCCACGCTGAGGGAAGCGGATGCGAGCATGACGAGATCGGCTTCCGAATGCGCGCCGCGCAGGTGCTCGGCGAGCACGTCGCGCTTCAGCTTCATCGACGCCGTGCGCGGGAAGGCATCGCCTACGACCAGGACGGCGGCCAAGCGCTTGTGCTCAGGGAGCCGCCGATTGCGATCGGCGAGCCACTTCGCGATCGCGCGTGACTCACTCGGCTTCGCGCGCGCCACGGCGAAGAGAATCTCGTCGGTCAGCGTGCGCGAGCGCGGCCAGACATAGCCCGACGCGAACACGGCGAGCTCTTCGGCGGGGGAACCTTCCAGCGCTCCCTCGACGTCTTCCGGATACACGTTCTTGCCGCCTGCGGTGACGATCATGTTCTTGCTGCGCCCCACCAAGCGCAGATGCTCGCTCGCGTCGAGTGATCCGAGATCGCCCGTGCGCAGCCAGCCTTCGTCGGTGATCGCCTTGGCCGTCAGCTCCGGCTCGCGGAAGTACTCCTTCATCACCGTACGCCCGCGGATCCAGACCTCGCCGATGCCATCGGCGCCGGGCGAGTCGATCCGGATCTCGACACCCGAGACGGGGCGGCCGACGGAGTCCGCGCGGAACGGACGCAGATCATTCACCGTCGCGACGGTGCAGCACTCCGTCAGGCCGTAGCCGATCACGACAGGAAGCCCGAGGCGATAGAAGCGCTCGGCGCGCTCACGATCGACGAACGCACCGCCCGCGAACAAGAGCTCGAGGTGACCGCCGAACGCTGCATGGACACCCCCGAGCAAGCGCCGCGAGAGCGCCGGGTCAGCCTTGCTCCGAGTAAGCGCGAAGTTGATCGCCGACAGGCCTTCCACTGCTGCGCGCTGCCAGGCCGGCCGCTCGTCGAGCTTCTCGTCGAGCGCGCGCTCGAACGCCTCGAGGAGCACCGGCACGAGCGCGATGTGCGTGATCTTCTGCTCGCGCATGGTCGAGACCAGGAACTCGGGACGAAGCGTGCGCTGGTGCACCACGGCCGCGCCGCACGCGAAAGGCCCGAGGAAGCCCACCATGAAGTCGATCGCGTGGTTGGTCGGGAGCACGGAGAACGTGCGATGCCCGGGGCGCATCGGAAAGATCTCCATCAGCGCGAGCAGCTGCTCGAGATACGCATCGTGCGTGAGCACGCAGCCCTTCGGCGTGCCGCCCGTCCCCGAGGAGTAGACGATGCACGCCGCGTCGTCGCGTGTGCGAGACACCAGCGCGGGATCGTCGGCGTCGTCGTCCGAAGGAAGCGCCTCCCAGCGCTGTCCCGCGCTGCCCTCCGGCGCATCGGACACGAGCACGTGACGCACCGAAGGCGCCTTGCCGAAGCGCTTCGCGAGCGCGTGCTCGACCACGAGGACGGAGACCTCGGCGTGCGCGAGCAGCGCGAGTTGTTCACTCTCCGAGAGCTTGTAGTCGATGGGCACGAGCACGAGCCCGCGACGAAACAGCGCGCACGCCGCAACCAGCCAGCGCGACTGGTTGCTCATCAGGATCGCCACGCGCGTGCCCGGCGCGAGATCGAGCTGCGCGAGCCATCGGGCCACGCGCATGACCTCGACCTTGGTCTCGCGGTACGTCCACGCATGCGTGAGGCGCAGGCGGTCCATCTCGACGAGCGCGGTCTCGCGCTTCCACTGCACGAGCGCGTCCGAGAGGAGCTCGCCGAGCGACGCGTACGCCGGAGGATGCAGCATCAGCCGACAAGAGGCGTCGAAGACGCGATGCATCAGAGCCTCCTGCCGACGACGGCTGCGAGCGCGACGAAGGTGCGAACGTCCTGCACTTCGTAGTCGGGGATCTCGACGCCGAACTTTTCTTCGACGGCGCTCAGAAGCGTCATCGCGTCGACGCTGTCGATCTCGAGCGCGTCGAAGAAGTCGTCTTCACCGCGCAACATCGAGCGGTCGCGTCCGAATCGCTCGGCCGCCAACGTCAGCAACGAGTCGACCACATCTACGTTCGCGCTCACGACGGCGTCCCTTCGCTCGCGGGGAGATAAGGCATCGCCGAGGTGTCGGCGGCGAAGCGCGCGAGCGCGGCGTCGACCACGGGCGACACGAAGAGCTCGCAGAACACGTCCTTCTCGTGCTCGAGCTCGGCGCGGATGTCCGTGCGGACGAAGTTCAGCGCAGCGCGCGTGGCGGCGGCATCGAAGCGCGTGGCTTGGGTCGCGACGCGGCGAGCCACCTCGCTGGCCTGCCCTTCCCCCACCAACTGCGAGACGAGCCCGAGCCCGTGGGCGCGTGCAGCGCCGAGCGAGCGCCCGGTCAGCACGAGATCATTCGCGACGCTGGTGCCCAGGGCACGCTTGAGCCTAGGAAGGCCCCCAAAGCCGGGAATCAACCCGAGCCGTAGCTCCGGGAACGCGAAGCGCGCGCTCTTGTCGGCCACGATCAGATCGCACGCGAGCGCGAGCTCGAAGCCCCCGCCGAAGACGACCCCGTGCACGGCCGCGATGGTCGTGAAGGGGGCCGCGTCGATCGCGTTCATCACGCCGTGGATCCGATCGAGGAAACCACGCACCTCGCGCACACGATCCGCGTCGCTCGCACCCTCGGCGCGCCGGGCGACGTTGCCTCGATGCAGCTCGCGAAGATCGGCGCCTGCGCAGAAGCCGCGACGCGATGCGCTGCGGATCACCATCGCCCGCACATCGTGAAACGATCCGACCAGCGCCTCGAGATCGCCGAGCATGGCCAGGCCGATCTCGTTGGCGGCGCCTCCGTGGAGCACGACGTCGAGCACGCCAGCGTCGAGCGTGGCCGTGAGCGACTCGCGATCGAGCACGCGGAGCTCAGGCACGACCAGCCTCCATGGCAGGCGTCTCGTAGAGCGCCGCGATCTCCTTCGCGTAGCGCCGCTCGATCTCCGTGCGACGCAGCTTCTGGTTCGCCGTGAGCAGCCCGTTCTCGGGCGTGAAGGGCTCACGCGCCACGATCCAGCGACGAATGCGCCGATAGTGCGGGAGGCGCTCGTTCACTTCGTCGAGCTGCTCGCCGATCAGGCTGGGCTGCACCGTGCCCGACACGATGGCCGAGAGGAACGGGCGGCCGTGACCGACCACCACGACCTGATCGACACCCGCGACCCCGTCGCGCACGAGCTGCTCGAGCGGCTCCGGCGCCACGTTGTGCCCCGAGCTCGGCACGAGCACGTTCTTGATCCGCCCGATGATCCGCAGGTTGCCGCGTGCGTCGAGCTCGCCTTGATCGCCCGTGCGAAACCAGCCGTCGCTCGTGAACGCGGCGCGCGTGGCCTCCTCACGGCGGAAGTAGCCGGGGAACACGTTCGGTCCTTTGACCTGGAGCTCACCGCCCTCGCCGATCCGCAGCTCGCATCCGGGCACCGCGTGACCGACGCGGCCGATCTTCGCGGCGTCCTTGCGATCGACGGTGACGATCGCGGTCGTCTCGGTCAGGCCGTACACCTGATAGATCGGAAGGCCGATGCGCTCGAACCAGGCCTGCGTCTCGATCGAGAGCGGCGCCGATCCGCAGATGAGCCCCTTGAGCGCCGGACCGATCTGCTCTCGGATGCGCGGGAAGAGCGTACGCTCCGCGAGCGCGAGCAGAGCGCGATCACGCTTGCCCCACGTGCCGGCGCGCTCGCGTGCGTCGGCCTCGATCGCACGCGCATAGAGCGTTCGAATGGGCACCGCTCGCTCGGCGAGCTTCTTCTCGACGCCGACCCGCACTCGATCGAGCAGCGCGGGCACGTTGAGGAAGTACTCCGGAGTCGCTGCCGCCAACTCACGCACGAGCTCGTCCAGCTTCATCGAGAGATGGAGGCCGTTCGCGCGATACAGGCACGCCCAGAGCACCATGCGCGAGCCCGCGAAGCAGAACGGGAGATAGTGAAAGACGCGGTCGTTGCCGCCAGCGACGCCGCTGAGCTCACGGAGCTTGGTGTCGAGCACGGGAAGCATGTGCTCGACGTTCGCGCGGCTCGTCATCACGCCCTTCGGCTCGCCGCTCGAGCCCGACGTGTAGATGATCGTCACGACGTGATCGGGTTCCAGACGCGCCGCGGGCCGCGGATCCATGCGCCGTCCCTCGAACATCGCATCGAGCATCACGCGAGGGGCGACGCCCGCCGCTGCGAGCGCGACATCCAAGCCCGCCTCGCCGACGATCACGAGCGACGAGTCCGCGTCGCGCACCATGTCCGCGATCTCGGCCGGTGCTTGGCGCGCATAGAGCGGAACGACCGTCGCGCCCTCCGCGAGGATCGCGAGATCCATCGCGACCCAGCGGGCCGAATTCGGCGCGACCAAGACGACGCGATCGCCGGCCTTCACACCTCGCACGCGGAGCGACTCGCGCGCGTCCTCGATCATCGCGCGCAGCAGCGCACCGCGCGTCGGGGCCATTCGTTCGTGATGCACCTCGACCACGAAGGCGCGCTCGCGGTGCGCCTCGAGGTTGGAGAGGAAGCGATCGACGAACGAGGCAGTCACGACAGGCCCGCGCGCGCGTCCGACACGGTGGCGCGCTCGAGCAGCCGCGCCTGCGCGTCGGGCAGAGGCGGCAGGTGCAGCTCGGGACGCGACGCATCACCGAGGCCTGGCCGCAGGCGAATGCGCGGATGCCGCTCGCGTACGTGCTCGACGGCCCAGGCGCCCATGCGACCCATCGCCAGCAAGTTGCGCGTCACGGAACCATCGATGCCGGCGCGCATCGCCTCGGGCTCGGCGAGGGCCGCGTCCATCGCCGAGAAGAGCTTTTCGTCGAGCCGCGCGTCGTCGCACTCGATCGCGAGTTCGGGCTGGCCGCGGTCCTTCATGAGGTTGCGGATGCGCTCGTCCATCGTGACGCCGATCGAGGGAACGCCCGCGGGCATCGAGCAGACGAGCGCGTGGTAGCGCGAGCTCGCGATGAGCGACGCGCTCCGCAGGATGGCGACGAGCTCGAACATGTCGTGCTCGTCGGACACGAACGTCGGGAGTCGCTCGCCGTATGCGTCCGAGAAGCGCTCGCACGAGCGGCGATCGAGCGCCTCCATGCCGACGACGACGGGGAACACGCGACGCTTGCGCGAGAGATCGCGAAGCGCGCCCGCGAAGCGCGTGAGGTATGCACGCAGCGAGGCTTCCACCTCGGGCCCGTCGTGATGGAAGTAGACGCTGCGGAAGTGGCTGTGCTCGTGGGCGCCCGTCGCGGCGTGGATCGCCGCCTTGATCGGATCGGCGCGCACGGGCCACCAGAACGGATGAATCGGGCAGACGACGACGACGGGCGTGCGCCCATCCCAGCCCGCGCGCGTGAGCAGCTTGTCGCCCAGCGACTTGGGCGCGCCCCCGAACGTCCAGGCCGTGTCGGTGCCCGTCTTGGCGTCGATGCCGAGCTTGCCCAGCACATCGGTCGACTCGGGATTGCGCGTGATGATGAGCGCGCCTTTCACGTGACGCTTCACCAGCGCCTCGATGTGCGCGTCCATCGCTCCGGCTTCGCCCCCATAGCCGATGGCGAGCTTTTCTTCGGCGTTGGCGAGCCCGAGCGAGCCGACCATCAGCGTGGTCAGCGCGTTCGCGAACTTGCTCTTGAACATCGAGCCTTCGCAGGCGACGACGCCGTCGTGACGCGCGACCTCGTCGTAGAGGAACTTCGGGAAGACCTGCGGCACCTGGATCTGCCGCACGGTCTTGAAGTAGCCGCGCGTCCATGCGGGATCGATCGTGAGCACGGAGAGATCGACGTGATCGTCGCCGAAGAGATGCCGGAACTGCCGGAGCATCTCTTCGACGCGAACGTCTGCGCCCGTGTTGCGCGAGCCGACGTAGCCCGCGAAGAGCAAGCGGAGCGGATCGCTCGCGCGATACGCCGGAGCCGGATGCGCGCGGTGCTCGGCGATGCGTGCCTCGATGAGCGCGCTCATGGCCGTGCCCAGCATCGCGTCGGCATCGAGCGCGCGCTTGGCGCCGTCGAGTGCTGCTCGTGCCGCGTTCGTCGCGAGCCTCGTGATCAAGCCCATGTCGCGCCCTCCCCGTTCGCCGGCCCATGGCTCAGCGCGGACACCGCCTCGGGCGCGAGCGTCTCGTACGGATACGTGAAGCGGTTGCGCTTGGCCCACTCGTAGAGGCCGCCGCAGTACTCGGTGAAGGGAACGGGCGTCTCGCCGAGCTCCTTCACGATGCGCGCGTTGTCGAAGACCGTGTCGAACGTGATGTAGGGGAGGAAGACCTTCAGCAGCGATCCCATCAACGCCATCTGCCCGCGCATGCCTTTCTTGGCCGTCATGCTCGCCATCCGATCCACCACGCTTCCGAAGGGCCCCTCGGCGCGCGGAACGAAGCGCGGGCGACGGCGCCCGGGATAGCGAGAGAGGAGCGCGTCGCCGATCTCGGCGGCCGTCTTGCTGCCGGTGCCGCTCGACAGGTGATAGATCTCGTGCGCAGGCGCGGCCAAGAGGTGCACGTCCGCGATGGCGCGCCCCACGTAGTCGGCCGGCACGATGTCGAGACGCCCATCGGCGCGCATCGGGAGCGCCGGAAAATCCGCGAGCGTGCAGAACGCACGCACCATGTCGAACTGCGTGGTCTCGGGGAAGCGCGAGTCGCCCATCACGATCGAGGGGCGAAAGAATGTCTTGCCGATGTCGGGCAATAGCTCGCGCACCATGTGCTCGGCGAACTTCTTGGTGCGTCCATACGGATCGTAGTCCGAGCGCTCCCAGTCGACCGAGAGGTCTTCCTGCACGACCTCGCGATCACGCTTGCCGCACACCGCGACCGTCGAGACGTGACTGAAGCGGCGCAGCCCGCCGCGGCCCTCCGCGATCTCGCGCGCGAGGTTGATCACCGACAACGTGCCGCGCAGGTTGGCGTTGAGGCAGGCCTTCTCGCTCTTGCGATTCAACGACGCTGCGATGTGGATCACGCTCGTGGCCTCGTCGGCAAGGCGACGGCGCGCGTCTTCGGCGATCCCGAGCGCGGGTGCCGTGAGATCCCCGCGCACGAACGAGACGAGCGGCAGCACCTTCTCGAAGCGCAGCGCGTCCATGTGCAGCTGGAGGCCGCCCCAGAGCTTGCCGATGGCCTCGCGTCGATCCTTGGCGCGCACGAGCAGCGTCACGGGCTCGCGGTGCGTCTCGAGCAGGCGCGCGACGACGTAGCCGCCGAGGTAGCCGGTCCCGCCGGTGATGAAGATCACTCGGCACCTTCTTCGATCGCGTGCTCACCCGAGCGTTCGTGCATGTCGACGTCGGCGCGCATGAGGGGCTCGCGAACACCGACCTCGCGGATCGCCGCACCGAGCTCGAAGGGCGGGTCTTCTGGTGCGCGCTCTCCGCGGAGCGCGGGCAACGACCAGGTGTCGAGCCCGGGGATCTGCACGTTCATCCAGTAGTCGCGCCAGTCGATCGAGTCCGTGTCGAAGCCGAGCTCGTCGCGCTCCTTCGGGTCGAGCGCAGCGGTCCAGCCGCGCACGCGCTCGGTGACGAGGCGCGGGTCGTGATCGAACACGAAGGGCTGATAGAGCTTCAGCATCTCCTCGACCTGGGCGAGC
>JAYVCF010000425.1:0-9588 GCA_043750095.1 Deltaproteobacteria bacterium | reverse complement strand
ATGGCGCCCGCCATCTTCCAGGTGCAGTTCGAGACGACCGCGGGCTCGTTCGTGATGGAGGCGCACCGCGACTGGGCGCCCAACGGGGTCGATCGGTTCTACCAGCTGGTGCAGGCCCACTACTACGACGACACCCGCGTCTTCCGCATGCTCACGGGCTTCGTCGCGCAGTTCGGGATCAACGGCGTTCCCGCGGTGACCGCGATGTGGACGCACGCGACGATCCCGGCCGACACCGTCGTGCAGCACAACAGGCGCGGGTTCGTCTCCTACGCCATGGCGGGGAGCGATCGTGGCTCGCGCACCACACAGCTCTTCATCAACCTCGCCGACAACTCGGGCGGGCTCGACGCGATGGGCTTCGCGCCGATCGCCGAGGTGATCTCGGGCATGAGCGTCGTGGACACGTTCTTCGCGGGCTACGCCGAGTCGCCGATGCAGCAGAACATCCAGTCGACCGGCAACAGCTACCTCGACGCGAGCTTCCCGAACCTCACGCACATCACCAGCGCGCACATCCTGCCCTAGCTCTTTCGTGGTAACCCAACGCGCAAGATGTCTTCCCGCTACGTACCGTCCGAGATCGAGCCCAAGTGGCAGGCCTTCTGGGAGCGCGATCGCACCTTCGCGACCAGCAACGATCCCGACAAGAAGAAGGCGTACATCCTCGACATGTTCCCGTACCCGTCGGGCGCGGGCCTGCACGTAGGGCATCCCGAGGGGTACACGGCGACCGACATCGTCAGCCGGTATCTGCGCAGCAACGGGCACGCGGTGCTGCACCCGATGGGGTGGGACGCGTTCGGCCTCCCCGCCGAGCAGCACGCGATGAAGACGGGCGAGCACCCGCGCATCAACACCGCGAACAACATCGCCACGTTCAAGCGGCAGATCCAGATGCTCGGGCTCAGCTACGACTGGGAGCGCGAGGTCGACACCACCGATCCGACGTACGTGAAATGGACGCAGTGGATCTTCCTGCTGCTCTTCGAGCGAGGCCTCGCCTACCAGTCCGAGATGGCGGTGAACTGGTGCCCTGGGCTCGGCACCGTGCTCGCCAACGAAGAGGTGAAGGACGGCAAGAGCGAGGTCGGAGGCTATCCGGTGTTCCGGCAGCCGCTGCGCCAGTGGATGCTCAAGATCACGGCGTACGCCGATCGCCTGCTCTCCGATCTCTCGCTGCTCGACTGGCCCGAGGGCATCCTCGCGATGCAGAGCGACTGGATCGGGCGCAGCGAGGGCGCCGAGGTGAAGTTCGAGGTGGACGGGCACGACGACGTGCTCGAGGTGTTCACCACCCGTCCCGACACGCTCTTCGGCGCCACCTTCATGGTGGTCGCGCCCGAGCACCCCATCGTCACGAAGGTCACCAGCGCCGCACGGAAGGCGGCGGTCGATGCGTACGTGTCGAAGGCCAAGAGCAAGAGCGAGCTCGAGCGCCGGAGCACGAAAGAGAAGACCGGCGAGGCGACGGGCGGCTTCGCCATCAACCCGCTGACCGGGAACAAGATCCCGATCTACGTCGCCGACTACGTGCTCTGGGGCTACGGCACCGGCGCCATCATGGCCGTGCCGGGCCACGACGAACGCGACTTCGAGTTCGCCAAGAAGGTCGGCCTGCCGATCGTTCGCGTGGTCGCCGCGAGCGCGGCAGACAAGGACGAGCCGCTCACGGCGCCCTACGTCGCGGACGGCGTCGCCGTGAACAGCGGCAAGTACGAGGGCCTCGCGACACGCGAGTTCAAGGCGCGCGTCGCGGCCGATCTCGAGGCCGACGGACGCGGCAAGAAGCGCGTCGAGTACAAGCTGCGCGACTGGATCTTCTCGCGGCAGCGCTACTGGGGCGAGCCGATCCCGATCTACTTCCCCGTCGAGACCCAGGGCGACCCGCGCAAGGGCGACGCCTTCACCATCCGATACGACCAGCCGCGCGCGCTGGCCGAGAACGAGCTGCCGCTGCGCCTCCCCGAGCTCGAGGACTACAAGCCCGGCGACGATCCCGCGGGCCCGCTCGCTCGCGCCGTGGACTGGCGCTTCTTCCAGCGCCCCGGCGTCGATGGACCGGAGTGGTTCGCGCGCGAGACCAACACCATGCCGCAGTGGGCGGGCTCGTGTTGGTACTACCTGCGCTTCATCGATCCGCGGAACGCGACGGCACTCTGTGATCGCAAGCTCGCCGATCACTGGCTCCCCGTGGACCTCTACGTGGGCGGCGCAGAGCACGCGGTGCTGCACCTTCTCTACGCACGCTTCTGGCACAAGGTGCTCTTCGACGCCGAGCTGGTGAACTCGCCCGAGCCGTTCAAGAAGCTCGTGAACCAGGGAATGATCCTCGGCGAGGTCGAGCACACCACCTACGTCGCGGGCGACGGCAGCCACGTCTCGCGCGAGCACGTGGGCGAGAAGGTCGACGACGCCGGCGAAGAGAAGCCGACCGACGCGCGGACGGGCGCGTGGCTCACCGCGCAGCGGGTCGACGCCGACGCACTGGTGAAGAAGGCGGGCGACTTCGTGCTGGCAGCCGACCCGTCGATCGCCGTCGACACGCGCGCGTTCAAGATGAGCAAGTCGCGCGGCAACGTCGTCAACCCCGACGACATCATCAAGCAGTACGGCGCCGACGCGCTGCGCCTCTACGAGATGTTCATGGGCCCGCTGGAGGCGACCAAGCCCTGGAGCACCGCGAGCATCCCGGGCGTGCGCCGCTTCCTCGATCGTGCGCACAACGTGTCGTTCCGCGAGCTCTCCGACGGGCCCACCGACGACGCGCTCCTGCGCACGCTGCATCGCGCGATCAAGAAGGTCGGCGAAGACATCGCAGGCATGCGCTTCAACACCGCCATCAGCACGCTGATGCAGCTCGTGAACGAGCTCTTTCCGATCGAGAAGCCCTCCCGCTTCGCCATCGAGACGCTCGCGCTCTTGCTTCATCCGCTCGCGCCGCACCTGGGCGAAGAGATCTGGGAGCGGCTGGGTCACCGAGAGTCGGTCCAGCGCGCGCCCTGGCCCGCGTTCGATCCGAAGCTCTGCGTGGACGACGAGGTGGAGATCCCCGTTCAGGTCAACGGCAAGGTGCGCGGCCGCGTGAAGGTCGCGACGAACGCCGACGAAGCAACGGTGGTCGCCATCGCGATGCGCGACGAGAACGTCATCAAGCACACCGAGGGCAAGGAGCTCGTGAAGCGCACCTACGTCGCGGGCCGCATCCTCACGCTGGTCGTGAAGTAATCGCGCCTTCGACGCCTCCGGTCGTGAAGTAGCGGGCCGCTCAGGGCCCGACGCAGGCTTCGAAGGCCCGCACACGAATCTCGTGCGCACCGGCACGCTCGACCATCGCGGCGACACCGAGCCGTCCTGTGCCCGCCATCATCGTCGAGTCGGGATAGAAGCCGCCCGCCAGGCTGATGCTGGTGACCGTCTCGCCCAGCATGAGCCTCATGAAAGCGAACGACGGCGGATCCTCGGGCGATGCCCTGCTCGGGTCTGGCGAGATGGGGATCTCCCGGATCATCACGTCGGTTCCTTCCTGGTACGCGATCATCGCAGTGGCGTCGTCGATGATGACCAGCGACACGCCCGCGGCGCCGTTCAGGTGGGCGCCGGGGCTCAGGCGCAGCTCGCTGACGACCACCGACGACGGAATGTAGGCGTCGGTCCGGTCGCCCGGGTTGGGGATCGGCGTCACCCAGCGGATCAGAGCGATCCGGCCCGTGGGCGGGCTGGCCGTCGTGGCGATGGGGACCGCGGCGACGTGCACCTCGCTCCCGCCAGCCATGCGACGGGCGGCGAGCGCCCCGGTATAACCGGAGACGATCTGCTGCGGGGGGCTGGCCGCCGTCGTGTACGCGGTGAGATCGACGAGCGGGGGCGAGATCGCGCTGTCGTTGCCGTTCCAGATGCCGACATGCGTGGGGTCTGCCATCCACATCGACGAGGCGCCCGACGCGACCAG
The DNA here is from genome assembly GCA_043750095.1 of Deltaproteobacteria bacterium. Taxonomy (GTDB): domain Bacteria; phylum Myxococcota_A; class Polyangia; order Polyangiales; family Sandaracinaceae; genus JBBSAT01. The sequence goes on along the minus strand of JAYVCF010000425.1, from coordinate 5,636 downwards.
CCACGATCCAGCGATGAAGTTCGCGCCGCCTGTCGTAGCGAGGGTCACCGGGTCGAAGGAGGTTAGTGCGGGCGCGGCACCGTTCGTCACGGCAACGACGCCCGCTGGCCGACCGAGCGATTCGAACGAGGCGACGCTAGGGTAGCTGCCCGGGCCGCCGAGGATGGGCGTACCCATCCCCGAGGTGACCTCCGCGCCGAAGGGTATTGGCGGCCGGCTGACCGCGCCGAATCGCTGTCCGATGTTCGTGCGACCGCCGACCTCCGCCGCAGTGAGCGTCACGGACTCGCGACCAGTCATCGCGTTGCTCGTCCGCCCGAACGAGGCCGCGCCGACGTGGAAGCTGGTGAACAGCGGCTCGGCGGTGCCCACAGGTCCGACCCAATCGACGGCGACCCCCTGCACGCTCCGCATGGTCGCGTCGTTCGCCACGAAGCCCACGAACCCGTTCCCGGCTCCGGAGCCCGGCAACAACGGCGTGTCGTCGCCCAGAAACATGAAGATCGGATCGCGGCTCATCGGATGCAGCCCCGTCCCGGCCTCGGCCCAGAGCGTGTGCGTCGCGGTGATGCCCGACTCGTGAAGCGTGGCGCCCCCTCCGAGCATGGGCGCGAACACGAACGGTAGCGGGCACGACTCGGCGACCGAGGTCGAGCAGTCGGGGCGCGCGAACGGGTAGACCTGCGGGTTGTTGTCGTTGCAGTCGCCCCCGTCCAGATGTCCTGGCCGCGAACAGCGCAAGGGCGGCGCCCCCTCGACGTAGTATCCGTCCGCGTCGTTGTCGCAGCGGTCGCACTGGGACGACTTGCAATAGCTGTCCATAGGACAGTCCATGTCGCGCGCGCAGCCGCAGGTATGGCCGATGGTGTCGCAGACACCGGCGCCCACGCAGTCGGAGTTGTCGTCGCACCCGCTCAAGCAGGTCGTGGTGGCGAGGTCGCAGTACGTTCCCGGTACCGGGCAGCCGAGCGCGTCGTGACAGGTTCCGCCGTCGGCCATGCCGCCGTCGATCGGAGTGCCCGTGTCCGTCGGGGTACCCATGTCCGTCGGGGTGCCCGTGTCGATCGACACCGCGGCGTCGATCGGCATCCCGGTGTCGACTCCTGCTCCGCCGTCCGTTCCCGTCCCGCCCTGATAGTGCGACCCGTTGAACGCGAGCGAGCACCCCGCCGTCGCGATGCCTGCGAGCGCAACTGGAATCAAGACGAGCTTGGTGCGCATCAAAACGTCCCTTCGAGCGACAAGCTGCCGGGATTGAGGCGCAGGCCCGCGCGAGCCGAGTCGCCGCTACCTCCGCCGCCCGGGTTCACGATCAACAAGATCAAGCCGACCGCGGCGCCCGCGAGCGAGACGCCCCACATGATGTCGGCGACGAGCGCGTCCGTGCGAAGCGTGGAGAGCTCGCTGTCCATGCAGCTTCGCGTGGTCGCGCAGGGCAGGCCCGACACGCGCCCGTCTTCGCTCGCGGTCAGGCCGCTGAAGATGGCGCCACCGATGAGGCCGACGCCCGCGATGGAGAACCCGACGATCGCGCCGACGTTGAGCGAGCCGCCGCCGCTCGCGGGGGGAGGAACGGGTGCAACCGGGGGAGTCGTCGTGGTCGCCGGGGGCGTGGTCGGGGGCGTCGTCGGGGGCGTCGTCGGGGGCGTGGTCGTCGTCGTCGTCGTCGTCGGCTCCGCGTGCTCTTCGTGCTCCGGCGGCGGCGCGACCGTCTCGTGCGCCGCCTGGCGCGCACGAAGGTTCTCGAGGCGGGTCTCGAGGCTCGCGCGGTTCGTGATCTCGGTGACGTCGTGCAGGTAGCGCGTCAGGTAATCGACGGCGTGCTCGAGATCGCCGAGCTGCTGGTAGCAGAGCGATAGGTTGTAGAAGAGCTGCGAGCGCTGGCTGAGGCGATATGCCTCGAGGAACTCGCGAAGGGCCGACTCGTAGTTCGCTTGCTCGTAGTACGAGGCCGCGACTTGGAAGTGAACGTGGGCCTGGTCGTCGTCGCTGGTCTGCGCAAACGCGAGCATGGGCGCTGAGACCACGGCCACCGAGACGAAGAACGCCACGACGAAGTTCGAACGAGCCACACGGACCTCCCCTTCGAGTGGCGCGATGATACGACGAGCCGAAACGGGTCCGCCACAGCGGACGCTCGTGTGCCCGAGGTCACTTGCGGACGGTAGTGGCCTCACGTCACGATTCGCGCGATGCGCCGCAGGGCCCCGCCCGACGAGTCTCATACCGTGCCGAACGCACGGCCGCTCCGCGAGCCCGACGAGCCAGAGCCGCCGGCAGAGGACGTTTTCGCGAGCTTTCTGAGGGGCGCGTACGCGCGACGCGAGGGTCGCCCATCCCGCAACATGCGCGCCGCGTCCGAGTGGGAGCGCTCGGTCGAGGAGCTCCTGCCGCGTGATCAGGAGGCAGCGGCACGAGACGATCGCGACACGGACCCGCCTCCCCCGCCCTCGCCCAGCGACGTCGAGAGCGTGCCGGACGACTTGGAGCCGGATCATCGCGCCAGCCCGGGGCCGGAAGTCACCCCGAAGACGCGCGACACCGAGGGGACGCTCCGGGTCGTGCTGCTCACGCGAAAGAAGACGCTCCCGCCCGGGTACCAAGTACCGCGCGAGGACCTCGAGGGACACCCCGCGGGCGACAGCGGCGAGGACGCGACGGCGGTCGCCAAGAGCGACGAGCTACGAGCGGCCGTGCTCGCATCACGGCAAGACGTGCCTCTTCCACCGGGTCATCGCGCCAGCGCCTCTCGCCCGGACCCCACCCCCGCCCCGCGTCGCTCGTCCCCCGAGTGGTCGAGCGTGATCCCACCGCCGTCGGAGGCGACCCAGCGCCGCGAGGCGAAGAAGCTCGTTCCCGATTTCTCGAAGCGCTTGCTCAAGCCGAAGCCCGGCCGCGAGATGAGCGAGGACGGTCTGATCCCGAGCGGCGAGCTCGACCGCAAGCTCGCCGACATGGCCGTGCTCCTGCGCTATGGCCACGAGGACCAGGTCGCGCGCGAGCTCGACGGGCTGCGGCGCACCTACCCGCAAGATCTCCTCTTGCTTCGAAGCATCGGCGAGTTCTGGTCCGAGACGGGTCGCAAGGATCGCGCGTTGGAGACGCTCTTCGCGCTGGCGAGCGGCCTCTTCGAGCGACGCAACGTCGAAGGCATGCGGCAGGCGCTCGAGCAGGCCAAGCAGCTCGACCCGAGCAGCGAGCGCGCGAATCGCCTCCTCGCGCTGCTCGATGCGCGGCCGGAGACGGCGCCCCCGAAGAAGTAGGGAGAAGGTGTAGGGTCCCTCGCCGGGGGCACCACCGATGGCGATCCAGGAACTTCTCGTGAGTCTCGCGGGCCTCGTCGGCCTGGGCCTGGTCTTCTACCTTTTTCTCGGCGTTCGCTTCATTCCGAACGACCGCGTCGGCGTGGTGGAGAAGCGCTTCAGCGGGCGCGGCTCGGTCAAGAGCGGCTTCATCGCGCTCGCGGGCGAGGCCGGCTATCAGCCGAGCGTGCTGCGCGGCGGCCTGCACTGGCTGATGCCGTTCCAGTACAGCGTGCACCGCACGCCGCTGGTCACCATCACGCAGGGCAAGCTCGGCTACATCTTCGCGCGCGACGGCGAGGCGCTCTCACCGGAGCAGGCGCTCGCCAGCAACGTCGAAGCGGACGACTTCACCGACGTGCGCGGGTTCCTCGAAGCCGGCGGCCAGCGCGGCCCGCAGCGCAAGGTGCTGCGCGAGGGGACGTACGCCATCAACCTCGCGCAGTTCATCGTGATCACGCAGGAGAAGGTCTATCACCTGCCGCTCGACAAGGACGACCGCACGATCTTCGATCGCATGACGCAGGTGCTCAGCGAGCGTCAGGGTTTCACGCCACTGATGATCGGCGGCGTCGAGGACGTCGTCGGGATCGTCACGACGCACGATGGGCCGGCCATGGCGCAGGGCGAGATCATCGCGCCCGTCGTCGGCGACGATCCGGCTGAGGCCGACACGTTCCACAACTCGTTCCAGGATCCGGAGAAGTTCCTGCGCGCGAAGGGCCGACGCGGACGACAGCTCCAGGTCCTCGTCGAGGGCACGTACTACATCAACCGGCTCTTCGCGACGATCGAGCGCATCCAGAAGACCGTGATCGAGGTCGGCTCGGTCGGCGTCGTCGTCTCGTACACGGGCGCCGCGGGCTCGGATCTCTCGGGCAAGGACTACAAGCACGGCGAGCTGGTCGAGAACGGGCAGCGCGGCGTCTGGATCGATCCGCTCTTGCCCGGCAAGTACGCGTTCAATCTGTACGCGGGCAAGGTCGTCTCGGTGCCGACCACGAACTTCATCCTGAAGTGGAACAAGGCCGAGGTCGGCGCGCACCGCTACGACGAGAACCTCGCCGAGGTCTCGCTCATCACCAAGGACGCCTTCGAGCCCACGCTGCCGCTCTCGGTGGTGGTGCACATCGACTATCGAAAGGCGCCGCTGGTCATCCAGCGCTTCGGCGACATCAAGCGCCTGGTCGAGCAGACGCTCGATCCGATGGTCGCCGCGTACTTCAAGAACGTCGGCCAGACCCGCACGCTCATCCAGCTCATCCAAGACCGCTCGCTCATCCAGGAGCAGTCGGGCGCGCAGATGAAGTCGAAGTTCGAGCACTACAACCTCGAGCTCGAGGAGGTGCTGATCGGCACGCCCGGCTCGATGGCCGGCGACACGCACATCGAGATGATCCTCGCGCAGCTGCGCGAGCGGCAGATCGCCGAGGAGCAGGTCGCCACCTACGGGCTGAAGGAGAAGGCCGCGACCAAAGAGCGCGAGCTCAACGAGGCGCAGGCGCGCGCCGCGCAGCAGCAAAACCTCACCGAGTCCGAGATCGGCATCGCCGTCCGCGGCAACCAGGCCAAGGCCGAGACGCAGGCGGTGATGCAGCAAGCCGCGCAGATCCGTGCGATCGCCGAGGCCGACGCGGACCGCATCCGCTTGATGGCCGACGCCGACGCCGAGCGCGCCGCACGCGTGGGCATCGCCGAGGCGCTCGCCATCGAAGAGCAAGTGCGCGCCTCGGGCGGCCCGCGCTACCAGATGACGCGGCAGGTGATCCAGCGCTTCTCCGAGGCGATCGAGAAGGCCGGCGTCGACGTCGTGCCTCGCATCGTGATGGGCGGCGGCGGCGCGGGAACGACCGCGACGGGCGCGATCGAAGCGCTCCTCGCGCTGACGCTCAGCGATCGCATGTCGGACGGCGCGACGACGGGAGCGAGCCCGATCAGTCCCGAGGCCGAGGCGCTTCGCAGCCAGCTCCGCGCCAAGCTCGCGGGCAAGCCAGCCGCCACGCCCCGCTGAGAGTCCCGAAGCTGCCCGGGCCGTCCGGGCGACGACGGATGTTACTACTCGCGCCATGAAGGTCAGCTATCGGGTCAGCTTGGTGGTGGCGATCCCCATCCTGGTGGTCCTCTCGGGCGGGTTGATCGCCTGGCGCTCGCTCGGCAGCACCCTCGACAACGTCCGCGACCTGGCCGACGATCTCTTTCGAGAGGTGGCTCATCTGACCGCGGCGCGTGCCCAGGGGCACGTGCAGTCGATGGTGCCCATCGTGGTCCTGCTCGGCGCCTCGCTGGGCAACGATCCCGAGGCCCTCCGAAACGGCGAGCTGGCGCGCGAGGTCA
>JAYVCF010000424.1:0-22126 GCA_043750095.1 Deltaproteobacteria bacterium | reverse complement strand
TCGGCGATGCCGCTCGCGAGCTTGAGGTTCGCGCTCGGACAGTGGACGAAGCGCGTGCCGCGCCTGCCGCAGGCCTTCTTCTGCGCCGCGGTGAGCTGCACACCATGGGCGAGCACCGCGCGCGGGCCGCTGATGCCGAGTGACGCGAGCACGTCCACGTCGTCCTTGCCGAATTGCGCGCGCACTTCGTCGCGCTCGCCGCGATGTTCGGCGGCGTGCGAGTGCACGATGGCGTCGAGCGACGCCGCCATGGTCGCCGTCTCGCGCAGGAGCTTCTCGGTGCAGCTCAAGATGAAGCGCGGCGCGAACGCGTAGCCGAGCAAGCCCTTGCCGCTCCAGCGACGATGGAGCGCCTCGCTCTCGCGCAGGCTGTCCGCCGTCGACTCGCGCAGCCCCTTGGGCACGCCGCGGCCACGATCCATCATCGCCTTGCCGGACGAGCCGCGGATGCCGCTGGCCTCCATCGCCTCGAACACCGCGTCTTGTTCGCGGACCGTGCCCATGTCGAGGATCGTCGTCGTGCCCGCGCGCGTCATCTCGTAGAGGCCGAGGCGCGCGCTCGCTCCCAGCGATCGCGCATCGTGCGCAGCCTCGAGCGGCCAGATGCGCCTGCGGAGCCAGGTCATCAGCGGCAGGTCGTCGGCCATGCCGCGGAAGAGCGCCTGGCAGAGGTGGACGTGCGCCTGCACGAAGCCCGGAACCACGACGCAGCCGCGCGCATCGAGCGAGCGAGCGCGCGTGCCGGCGGGAACGCGACCGATCGCGATGATCTCGCCGTCGCGAACGAGCACGTCGCCCTGAACGACGCGGCGCTTGCCGTCCATCGTGACGACCGTCCCGCCGTGGACCACCAGATCGAGGGGATGGCGCTCCATCACTTCTTGGGCCCTCGTTCGTCGGCTTCGCTGCGTGTCACGTCGACCTCCGCGAGCTCGGATCCCGTGCCGGCCGCCACCTTGAGCGCCACGCCGACGAAGGGACCGACCGGCGTTGCGCTCAGTCGCTGCGGGGCGTGGCGATCCGGTGGGGGGCGATCGGTGTCGAAGCGATCGAGGCCGGAGGCGTCGAAGACGCGATGATCCTCGGACGTGCCCATGATCATCGTCGAGCGCAGAGGGTCCTCCATCTCGATGCCGAGCGCGGCGGGCGTGAACGCGTGCGGCAGCAGCGCGGCGGTCGTCGACTCGAGCATGGCCCCGCTCTCGGAGACACAGCGCACCGCGAACGAAGGCGCGAACTCGCAGAGCACCTGTCGGCACATCCCGCAGGGCGAGCCCGGCTGTGCGCCACCCGTCACGATCGCGATGGCCGTGAACCTCCGCGCGTTCGCGGCGACCGCCGAGCCCACCGCCGCACGCTCGGCGCAGAGACAGAGGCCGTAGCTCGCGTTCTCCACGTTCGCCCCGACGAAGACGCGGCCGTCCTCGGCCAGGAGCGCAGCGCCGACCAGGTACTTCGAGTACGGCGCGTATGCGAGCGCGCGCACCCGCCACGCCGCGGCCACGAGCGCGGGCCAGTCGATCTCGAGCGGAGGCGTCGAAGACGCGAGGCTCGCAGCGGCGTCGCTCACGCGGTGCGCTCCGTCGTCGCGATCCGCGAGAGCACGCCGCGGAGCAGCGCCACGAAGCGCCCGCGAGACGACCGAGCCGTCTCTTCGACCTCGGCATGATCGAGAGCCGTGGCCGAGAGCCCCGCCGCCTTGTTGGTGATGCACGAGATGCCGAGCACACGCGCGCCCATGTGCCGCGCTGCGATGGTCTCGAGCACGGTGCTCATTCCCACGGCGTCGGCGCCGAGGCGCTGCGCCATCCGAACCTCCGCGGGCGTCTCGTAGGCGGGACCGAGGTTGCCGGCGTAGACGCCACGCACCATCTGAAAGCCCCCTGCGCTCGCGGCCTCGAGCGCGATCGCGCGCAGCCCTGGATCGTACGCCGCGCTCATGTCGGGGAACCGAACGCCGAGCGCGTCCTCGTTCAGCCCGGTGAGCGAGCTCTGCCCGGTGAGGTTGAGGTGGTCCTCGATCAGCATGAGATCGCCTGGGCTGAACGCGGGGTTCGCGCCGCCGGCCGCGTTGGTGATGATCACGACGCGGGCGCCCATGCGGATCATCAGGCGCGCGCCGAAGACCACGTCCGCAGGCGGATGCCCTTCGTAGAGGTGAACGCGCCCCTGCATGGCGACCACATCGAGCCCTTCGGCGCGGCCGATCACCAGGTTCCCCGCGTGCCCGACGACGCCGCTCACGGGCATCGTGGGGATCGCGGTGTAGGGGATCTTCGTCGCGTTCTCGAGGGTGTCCGCGAAGCTGCCGAGCCCCGAGCCCAGCACGAGCGCTACCCTCGGCTGCACCTTCGTGCGCTGGCGGATCACGGCGAGGGCCGCGTCGATTCGCTGGCTCTGGGACGTCGCGGAAGAACTCATCGGAGCGCATCGAATCGCGCCGCGAGCCACAGGTCAAGCGCCCTCTCCGAGGACGGAGGCCGCCCTCCCCCTAGAGCGAGCGCAAGAATCGCACGAGCGCGCTGCGATCGTCGGCGCTCATGGAGCGGAATGCTTCGCGCGCCGCCTCGGCTTCGCCGCCGTGCCAGAGGATCGCCTCCTCGAAACCGCGGGCGCGACCGTCGTGGAGCAAGAGATCGTGCCGGTTCACCGTCATCGAGAGGCCGATGCCCCAGAGCGGCGGCGTGCGCCACTCGCTGCCAGACGCCTCGTAGTCCGGACGGTGGTCGGCGAGACCGTCGCCCATGTCGTGCAACAGGAGATCGGTGTAGGGCCAGATGTGCTGGTGCGAGAGCGCGGGGAGGTCGCTCGCGCCCGTCGTGAACGATGGAACGTGGCACTCGGCGCATCCCGCATCGCGAAAGAGCGCGCGACCGCGCACGACGGCGGGATCGCCGACGCTGCGCCGCGCGGGGACCGCGAGCGTCTGCCCGTAGAAGACGAGCAGGTCGAGGATCGTGTCGGTGAGCTCGGGCGAGCCCCCGTCGGGCGCGGAAGCACACGCGGTCTCGACGTGCGTGCAGCTCTGATCGGGATCGATCGACGAGCTCAAGCCGATGTCGCCGAGCATCGCGGCGGCGGTCTGCTGCCTCAGGCTCGGCTGGTTCGCCTTCCATCCGAAGCGACCGAGCGCGAGCACACCAGCGATCGAATCCCACACGCGGTTCGGGCGGCCCGAGATCCCATCGTGGTTCGCGTCGCCTTCGTCGGCGTTCGCGAGGACGTCCGCCTCGCTCACCGCCTCGAGTAGACCGAGACCGAACTGTGGCGTCGCGACGCGCACCGAGAACATCGTGTCGGCCTGCATCGGCCCATAGCCCAGCGTCGAGAACGCGAGGTGAGGCGCGCGCAGCGAGAACGCGCTGCCGTCCGCGTACGTGCCCGGCGTCTCTTCCCACGTGAGTCGCGTCGACCCCTCCGAAGGCACGCCCGGGATCGATCGCGGCTGGAACTGCGTGCCGTAGCTCGGCTCGCCGAGCGGACCTCCGTGCGCATCCGTGCCCGGCACGCTCAGCCGGACGAGCATCGAGAGCATCTCCATCCCATCGGGTGGGGGCTGGCCTCGTCCATCGCGCGCGTGACACGACGAACAGCTCGTCGCGTTGTAGAGCGGGCCGAGACCGTCCCGCTGCGCTGTCGATGAGGGCGCGATCACCCAGTCGTCGCCGTCGAACGAGTTGCCGACGGCGAAGTCACCGTGCTGCTCGAACGTGAGCCCGGGCAGGGGCTGCGTGTACGCGTCCTGAGTCGTGTCCGTCGTCGTCCCCAGCTCGCCCCCGGCGCGCTCCTCGCCGGGCTCGAGCCCCGTCGGCGTCGGCGCACAGGCGGACGCGAGCAGCAGCGCCGCGCACACGCTTCGAGCGAAGGGATGGGACACGGGGGGCCGCACGATAGCGCCCCCGCCAGGAATCGAACCTGGGACCGTCCGCTTAGAAGGCGGCTGCTCTATCCGCTGAGCTACGGGGACTCTGGGATCGGGGTGGAGGGATTCGAACCCACGACAACGAGCACCCAAAGCTCGTGCACTACCAGGCTGTGCGACACCCCGAGAGGAGACAGACGGTGCCAGCCTAGATCAACCGCGCGCGCGAAGCCACGCGTCGAGCATCGGTCCGAGCGCGCGACAGGCCAGGCCGCGGTGGCTGACTGCGTCCTTCTCCTCGTCGCCGAGCTCGGCCATCGTGCGTCCATCGCAGGCGCTCGGGACGAAGATGGGGTCGTAGCCGAAGCCGTGCTCACCGCGTCGGGCGCGGGCGATGCGCCCTTCGCAGGTGCCCGACACGAGCAGAGGCGAGCCGGGATCGCGCGGATCGACGAGCGCGAGCACGCAGCGAAACCTTGCGCCACGCGCGTCGTCGGCGACCGCCTCGAGCTCGCGCAGCATCTTGTCCACGTTCGCCTTCGCACCGCCGCCGCTCCAGCGTGCCGAGTGGATGCCCGGGGCGCCGCCGAGGGCATCGACCTCGAGGCCGCTGTCGTCGCCGAGCGCGATCTCGGCCGTGCGCATGGCGACCTCCCGCGCCTTCTTGATCGCGTTGCCCTCGAACGAGGTCGCGTCCTCGATCACGTCGGGCATCGAGGGATCGAGGGCCTCGATGGCGACGATCTCGAGATCGGGCCGCGCCACGAGCCGCGCGAGCTCGATGACCTTGCCGGGATTGCGCGTGGCGACGACGAGGCGCGTGCTCACCGGCGTGTCCTCAGCTGATGCCCAGCGCCGCGAGGTTCACGCCCGCGGCCACGAGCGCGCGATCCTGCGCCGCACGCAGGGCGGGCATGGCGCCGAGCGAGAGGTCGACCAGCCCGTCGAAGTCGGTGCGCGGGACCGGCGCTCCCTCGGCCGTACCTTGCACCTCGACGATGGTCGTCGTGCTGCTCGCGACGACGTTGAGATCGACGTCGGCCTTGCTGTCCTCGATGTAGTTGAGATCGAGGAGGCGCTTGCCGCCGACGAGCCCCGCGCTGATGGCCGCGATGGGCGCGCGAAGCACGCCCGCGCCGACCGACCCTTTCTTTCGGAGCGTCTCGAGGGCCAGCGCGAGCGCCACGAACCCGCCCGTGATCGACGCGGTGCGTGTCCCGCCGTCCGCATCCAGCACGTCGCAGTCGATGGTGATCTGACGCTCGCCGAGCTTGCCGAGGTTCACCGCCGAGCGAAGCGCACGTCCGACGAGGCGCTGGATCTCTTGCGTCCGTCCGTCGATGCGACCCTTACGTCCGTCGCGCTCCTTGCGCTGCGGGTTCGCGCGCGGGTGCATCGCATACTCGGCCGTGACCCAGCCGTTGCCCTTGCCGCGCATCCACGGCGGCACCGACTCCTCGACCGACGCGGCGATGAGCACGCGTGTGCCGCCACAGCGATAGAGCACGGAGCCCTCGGGGTTCTTCAGGAAGCCGGTCTCGATCGTGATCTCGCGGATGGCGTCGGCGCTGCGGCCGTCGATGCGGGTACTCATGCGTCGCTTCGTTCTTTCGTCGTCGCTCAGCTGTCGACGTGGGGCGCCTGCGGGGTCTCACCCGCGAGCTTACCCGCCATCGGCAGCCAGATCGTGAACACCGTACCGCGTCGGCCCTCGCCGTTCGCAGGCGCGTCTTCGCATCGCACGCGGCCGCGGTGCGCTACCACGATCTCCCGGGTGAGCGGAAGGCCGAGGCCGGTTCCGCGCTCCTTGGTGGAGAAGAACACGTCGAACACGCGCTCCTTTCGATCGTCGGGGATGCCCTCACCCTCGTCACGCACGGAGATGGCGACACCGCCGTCCTCGCGGTGCGCACCCAGCACGATCCGGCCTCCGGCAGGCATCGCCTCGCGTGCGTTGCGCAAGAGATTGAGGAGCGACTGACGAATCTGCGCCTCGTCGATGGGCACGAGCGGCAGGTCGTCCTCCACGTCCACCTCGAGCCGAACCTGCGTGCTCTCCATCTCGCGCGAGACGAAGCGCGCGACGTCGCGCACCAGCGCCCCTGCATCCTCCGGCCCGAGCCGAGGTGCCGGAAGACGCGCGATGCGCAGATACTCTTCGGTGATCCCCGTGAGCCGATCCACCTCGCGCTGGATCGCGCGAATGAGCGCGTTGATCTCCGGACCGCCTGCGGCGATCTCTTCCTCGAGCATCTCGACGTTGAGCCCGATGCTCGAGAGCGGGTTGCGCACCTCGTGCGTGACGTGCGCGGCCATGCGGCCCATCGCGGCGAGACGCTCCGTCTGGATCAAGCGCTCCTTGGTGCGGAGCTCCTCCGTGACGTCGTCGACGACGACGAGAACGGCGCGCGAAGAGCCCGCGGCATCGGCCTCACCGAAGGGTGTGACCAACACATCCACGGATCGCGCGGGGACGTCGTCGCCGATGCCCGCGAGCGATGCGCCGATCATCGTCGCGCGGTCCTCCCAGTCGGCCACGCGCGCGATCGCGGCGGCGAGCCCCTCGAGGCGATGCGGGAGGCCGAGCTCTTCGAGCTTGCGTCCGCGCTCCGCCTCCCCGATCCCGAGGATCGACTCGGCCGCCTCGTTCGACGTGCGCACGGTGCCCGCTCCGTCGATCACGATGACGGCGGCGCGCAGGCTCGCGACGATCTGCTCCTGCGTGCGTTGCAGCTCGCGGAGCTCGTTCGCGGCGTCGCGCAGGCGCTGATCACGCGCGGCCACCGCGCCGACCATGCGCTCGAACTCGCCCGCGAGCTGTCCGATCTCGTCGTCGCTCCCGCCCTCGATGCGGCGCGAGAGATCACCGCGTGCGACCGCCACGACACGCTCTCTCAGGCGCGTGAGCGGAAGGATGAGGCGACGCGCCCACAAGCTGATCACCAGCCCCGCCACGACGGCGAGCAACGTCAAGAGCGCGATCTGGAAGACGGAGCGCGTCTCGGCCTCCGCGGCGGAGCGGCTCATGGACGCGATGCGTGTCTGCACACGATCGAGCGCGCCCCGGAGCGAGCGATTGATGTCCGCCTCGTGTCGGCGCAGCTCGCCCAGCACCCGCGTGGTCTCTGCGTCGTCGTGGCGCGCGTTCGTCCGTGCGAGCGCCTCGAAGAGCGCTTCGTCGGTCTGCCAGCGGGTCTCGACCGCCTCGAGCGCGGCGCGCACCTCCGCCAGCGCCGCGCGGTCCTCGTCCGGCGCGAGGCCCTCCGCGCGCTCGACGTGCGCGAGCGCATCGCGCGCCGGGCCTCGCCGCAGCCTGCGCGCATGCGCGAGCCACTCGAGCGTCGCCGAGCGGTCGGTCTGTTCTTCCATGCGATCGACCATCGTCTCGAAGAAGCCCTCGTCGGCCTTCATCTGACCGAGACGGATCGCGAGCGTGAGGTAGCCCTCGTCGAGGAGGCGCAGCGTGCGCGCGGTGCGCTGGTGCTCACGAACGCTGGCCACCGAGACCACGCCGAAGGCGACGATGACGGCGAGGAAGCCCACGAAGATCCGGGTGGGGATCGTCGCGCGCGCTCGCCGCGCTGCCTGCTCGCGGCCGCCCTTGGGCTCGCTCTCGGCCATCCCACCCACTCTACGCGGCGGCCGCGAGGGCGTCACGGTACGAGCACGAATCCCTCGTCGGGCGCGCCCGCGGCCACGATGTTCTCGAGCGCGAGCGAGAGCCAGCTGTGAAAGCGTTCGTTCATCGCGTGGCTCATCTCGTGGTGCGCGCCCGGGTAGCCGATCAGCTCCACGTCGTAGCCGCGGCCGCGCAGATCCGTCGCGGCCTCGAGCGCCATCGAGTACGGGATGCGTTCGTCGTCGAGCCCGTGCAGCCAGCGGACGTGGGGCGCGTCCTCGCCCGCGTCCGTGCGAAGCGCCTCGGGCACCCACCCCGCGAGCGGAAGCACGAGGCCGACGTGAGCCGGGTGCTGCATCGTCATCGTGAGCGCGAGGATGGCGCCTTGCGAGAACCCCACGAGCACGACATCGCCTCTCACCGGCATGCTCGCGAGATACGCGTCGAGGAACGCGGCCACGCGATCACTCTGCGCGCCGATGGTGGCCTCGAGCCCCGCGGGCTCGTGATCGAGAGTGCGAACCGACGACCACGCGTAGCCACTCCCCCAAGGGATAGGCCCCTGAGGCAGGACGATTCGCACTGCGACAGGCAAGTCGCGATAGGGCCAACGCGGCACGACGGGGCGACCCCCTAGTCCGTGCAGTACGACGATGAGTGGGAGCGAGTCACACGGGTCCGCATCACCGAGAACGACTTCCAAGAACGGAACGGTCGCGAGCTCGCCCTCACGCGCGACCGTCGTCGCATCCACCTGCGTGTAGGTGCCGCACGCCAACGCGCGTACTGCGGCGTCGGCTGTTCCACCGGTGGGAAGGGTCGATCCGTTGGGAGTGCCCGCGGCGCCGCATCCGATGCTCGCCAGCGCGAACGCGGTAACGCACATCGCGCCGCGTAGCGAGCGATGCGCCCCAAGGACGCGCACTGCGCGCGTTCCAACCAAGTGCGCGCTCTCAAAGCGGATCACGACGAATGGTTCCGAGTCACGACGCGTCAGAGAACTCAAGCATCTATTTTGCACTGTTAGGAACGTGGTCCCAATATTCAGTGTTCCCTTCGGACAGGTTCCATCCCCGCGGAGGTGTTGTTCCGTGCGGCGAACTCGGCTCCTCTGGCTGATCCTGGCTCTCGCATCGAGCGACACGCTCGCGGCCACGGTTCACGCCCAAGACTCGGAGCTCTTGTGGACGCCGGTCGAAGCGGGCGCGCCGATGTGCCTCGACCCCGTGGCGCACGCGGTGACCGAGCCCGCGCTCGCGCCGGTCAGCGTCACCCCCGATGCGTCGCTCGAGCGCGGCGCCGCAGCGCTCACACGCTATCGCGCGCACCTCGCAGCGGGTGACCTCGCGTCCGCGGCTGTCTCACTCGAGACCGCGCGTGGGACAGCGCCGGCCCTCGCGGACCGCTTCGCGCTGATGCGCGCCGAGCTCGAGATGGAGATGGGCCCGACGCGCGAGACCTGCACGCACTTCGACGACGCGATCGCGAGCCCGCTCCCTGCCATCGCTGCGCGCGCGCGCGTCGGCCGCGTTCACTGCCTGCTGACGACCGATGATCGCCACGCGGAAGACGAGCTCGCGACGCTGACACGGCGCTATCGCGATCTGCCGGAGGCGCGTCTGCTCGACCTCGATCACGCGGCGTACCTCGCGCGTCGCGGCTCGTTCCGCGAGGCCATCGCGATCTACGACGCGATGGATCGCGTCGCGCCTGGCTCACCCGAGGCCGCTCGCGCGCGCGAGGCGCTGACGGAGCTCGCTGAGCTCGGGCATCGCCGACCGGTGATGACGGCTGCGGCCGAGATCGAGCGCCTCGAGTCGCTCGCGCGCTCGGGTCCGCCGGATCTGGCGCGCGCAGAGGCCGAGCGACTTCACGCGCTCTCGCTCGACTCGGGCGTCGCGTCGCGCGTCACGCTGGTGCTGGCGCGTCTGGCGCGTGTGGAGGGTCGCTTCGAGGACGCGTCCACGCTGATCGAGCAGGCGCGCGCCATGAATCCTGCGGTCGGCGATGATCCCGAGGCTCTGGCCGCGCAGGCGACGGACCTGGCGGAGGCCGCGCGCGGACGTGTGCAGTCGGGCGCGCGCGACGATCTGCGACGCCTCGGATGGAACGGCCACACGCTGCGCCGCACGAATTCGGTGCGCCTGGTCTCGATGCTGCGCATCGCCGCGCGCGCGGGCCTGCGAGAAGAGACGACGACGCTGGCGACGGAGCTGGCGGCTCGCGAGACTGCGCTCTGCCCCACGCGCTTCGACGCGGCGATCCTCGCGAGCGGAACGGCGAACGACGAGAGCGTGATCGCGCTGCTCGATCCCTGCACCGAGGGCGCGACCACGCGCGCGGTCGCTTCACGCTATCATCGCGCGCGCGCGCTCGAGCGGCTCGGACAGACGAGCGAGGCCGAGAGCGAGCTTCAGGCCGTCGCGCAGGCCGACACGCTCGACACCCGCATCTACGCGGTGCTCGCGCAGGCACGCCTCGAGGCGGCACATCCGACCACGACGCGGCCGCCGCTCGCCGTTCCGGCCGACGACGACGCGAAGGAAGACGACGATGCCGTCGTCGACGCACCGCCGCCCTGCGACGCGGTCGCGATCCTCGCTGACCTCGCGGCGCGCCACCCGGAGCTTCCGTGGATCGCGCGCGCACACGACGAACTGGCGCTCGGCGAGGTCGCTGCCGCGTCCGACGAGCTCTTCGCGACGTACTCCGCGTGGGCCGAGTCGCTCGGCCACTCGCCACTGCGCGCGGGCCTCGAGGCCGTGTACCGCAACGCGTCGGCTCCGCGCATGCCGACCACGATGGAGGAGCGTCGGTTGCGCCGCGCCCTTCCCGATGACGATCGACGCGCCCTCGCGACGGTCGCCGACGCGATCGGCGATGCGGGGCTGGCCATCCGCTTCGATCCCTCGCGGGCGACACAGCACCCTCGCCCCTACGAGGCAGCGGTCGTCGCCGCCGCCGCGCGCCACGGGATGGATCCGAACCTTCTCTACGCCGTGATGCGCGTCGAGAGCATCTACAACCCGCGCATCGTCTCGTACGCGGGCGCGATCGGCCTCTTGCAGATCATGCCGCGCACGGGCCGGCTCATCGCGCACAACATGGGCAACGACCTCTTCACGGTGGACGACCTGCTCGACCCCGCGACCAACATCGAGATGGCCGCCTGGTACCTGTCGTCGCTGATCGAGCGCTTCCAGGGGCGTCTGCCCTTGGCCATCGCCGCGTACAACGGCGGACCACACAACGTGCGCCGCTGGATCGCCGATCACGGCAGCGCGATGCCCATCGACGCGCTCTGCGAGGAGATCCCGTTCGAGCAGACCCATCGCTACGTGCGCCGCGTGCTCGGGCACTACGCCGCCTACCGCGCGGAAGCCGGCCTTCCGCCCGCGACGCTCGATCTCGACTCGCCCCTGCTGACGCCCGACACGACTGCCTTCTGAGGCGCCGTCTTGTGAGGACGGCACCGCGTGTCTGCTTGGCAAGCGGCCAGGCGTCCTCTAGCTTCGCGTCCTTCACTCAGGGTACGGAGGCGCGCGCATGTCCATGAACGACTCGACGGGACGCAGCATTGGATGGTGGTTGGCCACAGGCGGGCTCGTGGGAGCCGTCGCGCTGGCGCCGCACGATGCCGCCGCGCACTTCATTCTCGAGGAGCCCGCGTCGTGGCGGACCCAAGACGTCGGTGGGAGCCCACAGAAGCTCGGCCCCTGTGGCGACGAAGGAAGCGCGGCGACCACGGGTGCGGTGACGGCGTTCCAGACCGGGCAGACCATCACCATCACCATCCGCGAGATGGTCTTTCATCCGGGCCACTACCGCGTCGCGCTCGCAGAGACCGACCGCAGCCAGCTGCCTGCGGAGCCGACGGTCACCCCCGCCGGGACCCCGTGCGGGAGCGTCCCGATCATGGACCCGCCGGTGTATCCGGTGCTCGCCGACGGCGTGCTCGTCCACACGTCGGCCTTCTCGGGCCCTCAGTCGTTCCAGGTCACGCTGCCGGCGGGCGTCACGTGCGATCACTGCACGCTCCAGATCATCGAGTTCATGTCGAACCACCCGCTGAACAATCCGGGCGGGTGCTTCTATCACCACTGCGCAGACATCTCGATTCACGACGTGGTCGTCGGTGCGGACGCGGGGATGAGCATCGACTCGGGGATGAGCATCGACTCCGGCTCGAGGCCGGTGGACAGCGGCTCGACGGCGACCGACGCGGGACACACGACCACCCCGCCGCGACAGGCATGCGCGTGTAGCGCGCCGGGGCACCGCTCGACGACGAGATGGTCACTGGTCGCGCTGGGATTGCTCGGCGCCGTGGGGGTGCGACGACGCCGGCGCTGACGCGCTTGGCCACGACGCCTCTCCAAATTTAGTCACGCGTGCCTGACGTTGATTAATTAGATTTCCCCTTGACGACGACTACACGGCCCCATCGGGTTGATGGTTGTCGTTCGTCGTAGTTGTCGTCGTGTTCGCCTTGGTGTCGGCTGATCGCATGGACGCCGCGCGTGCTCAGGTCACGGCACGAGTGGGCCGTGTCGCCGATTGTAGACGAGCGGTGTCACGCAGAAGCTCGGGTCGAACGCGGCACGTTCGGGCAGATCGCAGACCAGGCCCATGTCGCAAATGCTCACTCCGTCCGAGCAGAGCGCAGCCACCTCCGGGTACTGGCAGTACGACTCACGCATACACAGCCAATCGAACGGACATGGTGCGTTGGTGCTCGGATCGCAGCGAGGCTGACACCCTCCGACCGGAGATCCCGAAATTGGCGCACAGAGCTGCGAAGCAGCGCAGCTAGCGGGACCCGCGCCGGAACAGGCCTCGACGCAGACAGAGAACCCCGAAAGCGCCGTGTCGTCGGTTGGGTACCAGGCACAGACGAGCCCAGCCGGACACGAGGTGTCGCCATCCACCGCCGAGCAGTCCCGAAGACAGCGCCGGGGGCCATAGCCGCTGCACGCGTATCCAGCAACGCACTCGTAGAACACGCGGCAGGGATCACCCGGGAGCGTCCGGCCGTGCGGCTGGCAGCGCTGGCTCGAACAGACCTCGTCCGCATCGCAGGGATAGTCGGTGCTGTTGCGGGCACAGTCTCGAAGGCACCGTCGCCCGAGCTCGGCGGTGTCGGTGCAGTGGCGGCCGGGCTCGCAGCGCCCCGCGTCCGTGCAGTCGGGGTAGCGGGCCGCGTGGTCCGCGGCGCACCCGAACGCCGCGAGCAGGGTGAGGAGAGGTAGCGGTCGCACTCTCACACGCCCATCGATCCAGGCCTTGCATGCCGGGCGTCGAACGCCGACGGTAGGAGGCACTCGGCCGGGCTGATCGAGTCGTCGCAGATCTGGCCCGTCGAGCAGACTGGCGGCGTGCGGTTGCAGCTCGCGGCGCCCGCCGCATCGACACACTGTCGATACTGGCAGACCGCGCCGTCCGGACACGTCGTGGCGTCCGCGGGATCGCACGCTGGCACGCAGACGTTGGCTCTCGGGGAGTCGAACCCGGGCGGCGTACACACCAGGCCGTTGGAGCACGCCGCGGTTGGGAACGGCGAGGCGTCCGGGACACCACAACGAGGGCGACACTCCCAGTCATGCGAATAGAACAGCACACCACCGAAAACGCCCGCGCGGCTGGGCGCACACGCCAGGCCCGCTTGGCACTCCCACTCGAGCACACATGGCGCACCGAGCGCTGTGCCTCCGGGCGGGAAGCAGAGCAACCTACCAGCCCTCGGTGTGCAGAGTTCCTCAACCTGGCATTCTATCCCGCTCCGGCCGCATTCCGGGTAACAGACGCCTTGATCGCCTTCGTGATCGATGGAGCACCCGAAAAAGGCTGGGCAAGTTCCGTTCTCCCCCGCAGGGGTTCCGGACGCGCCCGTCGTACATCGATGAAGTCCCACCGCGCTGTTACACGCGGGTACCAACATCAATCCCAGCAGCGCCAAGACGCCGCCCTGCGGTCGCAAACCCACGTCAGGTCCCGTTTACAGCGTGCGGGAAACATACCCCTCCGGCACAGATGCCGTTCACATCCGGCGCGAACGAACAAAGCGTACCCTCCGCCGCCGACGTGTAGCTCAAGGGATCCACGGAGCCATTGCAAACGGTACAGCCCTGCGTGGCTGGGGCGGCAGCTCCGTCGTGGAGGCACGTGCCGTCGATAACGCACCCGTGGGGAATACAGCCGATACGGGTCTCGCCAGGAACGCTGGCCGGGACCCCCGAGTAGACGGATGTCGGCGCGCAGGTTACGGGCGGATCGCAGCCGGCGAAGTGGAACGGGGGGTAGGTGCTCGAATCGCATCGCTCCTGACGCGGAATGAGCGAGTCGCACGTGCCGAGGCCTGTCGGGTCGCAACGCAAATCGTAGCAGCTTCGCGGCTGGTCGAAGGCGTCGCCGACGTAGCCGAACGCGTCGCCGAAACACTCGTCTGTCTGGCGTCCTAGCGTTCCCGGAACGGGCCCGATGATCTGGCAAGTTGGAGACACGCCGGGCGAACGGGCTTCGCAGGCGCCAATGCCACAGCCCCAGCTGAGCACGTCGCAGGCCGCCACCTCGACGCGAGGTATGATGGTGATACCGCCTGGCTGCCAGCCCACTGTGATGACTTCCGGCCCAACTCCGGGAGGTGGGGTGTCGCGGCCAGAGGCCCCATTGGCACGCGGTGCAGAAGTCGTCGTGCAGAGCCCGGTAGCCGGCGCGCAGGAAACGACCTCGGCCGTACACCAGTTTCCATCGGGCGCACACACACGGGCATTAGCTGGCTGGGCGGCGAATCCGTGAGGCAGGACTAGGTTCAGGCACGTAGCGGTTTGCCCGTCAGCAGTCCCGGGGTGACTTGCTCCGATCGCTGCCCTGACCAGGGTGTCGGTCGCGATCTGCCCGCAGATTCGACCCTCGTCGAAGGCGTCGCCCCTGGGTGCACCGGCGCGTGTGAGTCGACATGTGCTTGGATTTGGCTCGCAGCAGATTGTCTCGTCGGTACACGGATCGCCGTCTGACTCGCAAGGGTCGTGGAAATCGCTCGCTCCCCCGCCCGCAGGCGGGCTGAAACGCGGGGGCGCGAAACAACCCGTAGCGAGGTCCGCGCCCGCACCGTGTCGGCTGCAAACCTCTGAGCCATTGCAGGCGCAGCCGTCCCACGTATTCGTACAGAACCCGTCGTCCAGGACCTCCTGGCAGCCGTTGCCAGGTCCGCCCGCAGCGATTTCTGGCGTGAGCCGGAACGCACCGGACGGAAGCGGCCCGATGCCGTTGCAGATGTCGCTCTCGCAGGTTCGATTGCTCGGCCCGTCGCCGTGCGAGAGCCGGAATATCCGACAATCGATCGGGCTTGCCGCATGAGTGCAGCCCGCCGCGCCGCCACATGCATCGTGCGAGCAGGGCGAGAGCCCCCCGCAGAGCCCATTCCCACCTTCATCGACGATGCGGTCGCAGTCGTCGTCGATGCCGTTGCAGGTCTCGATGGTGACGTGGCCGGTGCTAGGGATCGGAATGCACGTTCCGTAGTGACCGCCAACGCACACCTGAACGCCGTTGGTCCCGACGCAGCCCGACGACGCGTCCAGCGTGCATGGGATCGAGGGTCGCGCGCAGGTATCTACGAGGCGACCGAACGTAGCGGGCCTCGTGAAGATCACGGCGCCCATGCGCAGGGTGGGATCGACGTGAAGATTGAACACGACGATTCCTGCGTCTGAACCGCCATCCCGTGGCGACGGAGCGAGCCCTCCGGCCCCGCCCGCGTCGGGCAGCGTCACGACAGGCGAGACCGAGCTTCCCAACTCGATCGCGCGCTCCCACGCCAAAGCGAGATCGGGCGCGGTGACCACCGCGAAGCCGCGATCGTCGATGACGCAGCTCGTTGTCGCGCCCGGTGCAGTCGGGCACGTCACGACGGTGCCGCCGGTGCAGTCGGGTAGAACTGACGCGACATCGTCGAAGCGGCCGGTAGCAATGCACAGGTCGAAGCGGCCAACGACGTTCGCCGAAACGCGGCGAGGCACGAACAGCGATCGCGCAACCGACGAATTCGATCCGACGATGTCGAGGGCAACGATCCCGATTACGCCGTCCGGGCCCGAGGCGACGCGCGTGCGATGGCCTTCGGCTGACGCCGGGACGATGGCGATCGGCGCGTCGTTGATCCGCACCTCGATGCGCCCGTCTGGAAGGTGCCACGCATCGGGCGCCGGACCGGATTGGTCTCCCCAGTTCGCATCGACTCGAACAGCTTCGATCCAGCTCGCCGCGCCCACGACGCGCCCAGCAGCGGGCACGTCGCGCGCGGCGACGCACTGCCCGATGCCGTTGCACAGCTGCGCCGCTTCGCCCTCGTGCTCGTCGCCATGTGCTCCGCGTTGGAAGCAACCCAGGTCATCCCGATCGTCGTCCGACTCCGCGCACGCGACACCGGACGCGAGCTCGACCTGTCGACAGCAACCTCGCGCGGCTTCGTAGTGTCCGCGACGACATTCGCCGTCGAGCGCGACGCATTGCGCGTTGGCCGGGCCGGCGACCGTTCGATCAGGGCCCGACCTGACGCCGCATACGGGCGTCGTCACCCACCCGGCGACGAAGCCATGATCGATGCAGCCCGCGAATGCGCGGTTGGCGTCGTGAACGGCCCGCTGTACGTTCGGATCGCTGGTGCGCTCCCCGGCGAGCGCGAGCGTTCGCTCTATGCTCCACGCGAGGCGCGTGCCCCGGCTGAAGTGTCGGTCGCGCAGGCCGCGGCCAGTTCGTCCGCTGTCAGATGCCCACAGGTTGAGCTCGGGGGCCGCCCGCTCACGCGCCAGCTCGCCAGACGCTCGGGCGAGCCGACGACAGCGCTCTGCGTCGGCCCCGTGCGCGGCGCAGCGTGCGGCCCATTCCGTTGGCGTGTAAGTACACAGAGCGCTACTCGGCGCGGACAGCGCCGCAGCCCCCCCCCCTAGCCGCGTCGTCTCCACGCTCCGAGCAGGCAGCGCCGACCACGACGCACCCGAGTGCCAACACGATCTGGCGCCAGCGACCGTCCGTCATGAGGCCCTCCGTGGATGGCGATCGAGAGTACGGTCAGCTGACCCGCGCGAGCAAGCGTCGTCGCACCTCAATTGACACTCGGCACGGCGCACCTCAAAACGAGAACGCAATCCTCGACTGCAGCGTCCACATCAAGCTGTTCGACAGGTGCGGCCCGAGCGTGGGACCCGCGTTCATCACGCCGAACTCGTTCGACCAGCGCATCTCGTCGTGCGGCCCCCAGCTCAGCTTGAGCGCGAAGTCCGCCTCCCAGCCCATGAGACAGCTGTCCGAGAGGCCACACGCATGTGTGGGCCCGCTCGCGAGCACCGAGTTCACTTGATCGGCGAAGGCCACCAGGAACTGGCCGATGAGCTCCACGCCACCGTCGTAGCCGAGCGGGCGCCAGCGCACCTGCGGCAGCATGTAGATCGAGTTCCAGACGCCGCCCTGCGACCAGAGCGTGCTCGAGTAGAAGTACGAGTTCGCGGTCCGCACCGCGAGCGCCACCGGATAGAGGAGCAGACCGACCTGGTAGTTCGGATCGCTCGGGCGCTGCGTGAGCTGACGGATGCCCATGATGTTGCCGGCCTGGCCCGTCGAGAACCCGGACTCGAGCGTGAACGCCTGGTACGAGCGCGAGGGCGTGGTGGGCGTCTCGATGCCGATGCGCATCGCACCGCCCCAGATGTTCGCGTTGAGCTGCGAGAAGCTGCGACCGTCCGGGACCATCTGCCCGTGGATCACGCAGCCGCTGCCCGGTGTCATCGGACTACAGAAGTCGCTCGTGCCCGTGAGCGCGACCGCGTTCGACGTGCCCTGGATCGTGTAGACCTCGCCCTCGCTGTAGATGCTCGGCTCACCGTGGCCGAACGCCGACCAACGCAAGCGATAGAAGAGGTCGCCGATCCAGACGTCGCTCGAGGTGTACTGCTGCCCGCGGTACACGCCGACCAAGCCCACGGTCAGCTCGTCGCGCGCGTTCACCGTCATGTTGAAGTCGGGGTCGTGCCAGGCGAGGAAGGTGATGGCCTGGTAGACGTCGTCGCTGCCGTTGCCGAGGAACGCGAAGGGAACACGTGAGCGCAGCGCGCGCTGCTGCGCGGCGTAGTTCATCTCCGCCACCACGCCGGTGACCGCGCCGTTGGGATTGACCGAGTTGGGCCCGAGCGTGTCCTCGACCAGCCAGTCGTAGCCGAGCGCGAAGATGAGGGGCGTGGGCCGCGAGTCACCACGCGTGAGCGCGTTGATGATCGTGAGCGGCCGCGTGAGATACATGATGCGATCGAACGAGACGCCCGAGTTCGCGTCGCCGAAGTCGTTGCGGAACGACGTGTCGGGCGTGTTGCCGAACGCGGTCGTGCCGCCGTCGTTGAACAGAAGGCCGAGGCCGCCGTGCGAGCCCTGCCGGCCGATGCGGATCTGACCGATCGGGATCGCGAACTCGAGCCAGAGGCGGCGCAGGAAGATCGCCGGCGAGTCGTTGCCGAAGATGTTGGTGGCGCTCGGATCGTTGGCGAAGAGCGGCGTCGGTGTGAGGCGCGCGTTGTCGCCGAACACGACGTTGTCGAGCATGTCGATCTGCGATCGGAGCGCCGCGATCGGTGCTTCGTGGTTCGAGCCGAAGGTGATCGAGGGCTCGATGCGCAGGCGCATGTAGCCGAACGCGGGGTTCGCCTGGAGGTCGGTGCTGAAGCTCGCTGGGTTCACGGTGGGGATGCCGTTCCAGGAGCCGAGGCGCGCGCGGTAGTAGCCGTGGATCTGGAAGTCGATGGGGATCGCGCCTGCGGTCGAACCGCTCGGAGCGCGCGGCTCATCGCCCTCCTCTTCCTCGTCCTCTGCTGGAGGAGGGGGAGGGGGCGGCGGCGGCGGCGGCGGCGGAGGCGGTGGTGGCTCTTGCTCGACCACAGCAGGCGGCTCGTTCGCGTCGGACGACGCGGACGCATCGGTGCTCGCGGTGCCCGCGGAGTCGCTCGGAGCAGCCACGCCGTCCCCGACGGACGGCGGAGCCACCTCCGACGGAGCGGCGACGCTCTCTCCCGATTCCGTCTCGTCCTGTGCTCGCGCGAACGTCGCGCCCCCGAGCACCGCGACCACGACGAGCGTTCCCCAGATCCCCTTCATCGCTGCTCCCTCGAGCTGATCGGTGGGGCGGTGCCCCGTCTCAGCGACCCCGTCTCAGCGGCAGTCCGCTCAGTGGCAGGGATGCCCGGCCGCGTAGTCGTTCCGCAGGGGACCGACGTTCACGATGCTGACCCCGCCAGGAAATGCCTCGACCGCTTCGCAGCCCACGCGGTGCGCGTCGCCCGTCGCGTCGGTGCCCGTGTACGCCCAGGTCTCGATGCGGATTCGCTCACCGACCATGATCGGGATGTTCACCACGACGTACAGGCCGTCGGTGTTGGTGAAGGTCGCGCTCGCGTCGGGGTTCTCGGCGCCGTCGAAGTAGGCGAAGCGCGTGTCGGTGACCTCGGTGCCGGCGAAGATCTCGGTACCGTCGGCGTGGAACGCGCGGGTGACGACGTTCGAGAGGTTGTCGCCGGCACAGTCACCGAGACGACCGGCGATGGTGGCTGTCCCGGGAGCGAGATCCAAGAGCTCCGCCGCCAAGATCAGGTTCTCGGTCAGGAACGTCACCGCGTTGCCCTGGACCGTGCCTCCGGAGCTCGCTGGCGCTGCCTCGTTGATCTGGATCGAATCGAGGAAGTGTGTTCCCGCGGTCGGGCCGTTGTGGCCGAACACGCGGTAAGCGTACCAGCCGTTCGCGCGCGCCATCACGCTCGCGTGCCCGGACGTGTCCGTGGTGACGTCCTGGCATCCCGTTCCGCAGCTCGTGAACGTCGCGGTGAGCGCCGCCATCGGGATGACGTTGTTCGGGCAGAAACACAGGTGCGTCGAGGGCGCGCGATCGCCGTGCTGACCGAACGCGATCAGATCGAGCGTGATCGACACATCAGCGCCCGCTGCTGGCTCGGTCGACGTTCCGGCGCAGCTCAGAGCTGCGACAGCTCCGGCCGTGCCCGCGTGCGCGGGCGGCACGCGCGGCGTCGCAGGCCCGCCCGAGTCCGCACCGCTGTCGGTCCCCATGTGGTTCGCGTCCGTGCCGACGGCGGGCGAGTTGCACGCAGAGAGCGCTGCCGCTGCCACGACTACCTGGATGAACGAACGAAACTCGTCACTGCGTCGCATATGCCAGCCCCTTCTCACGAACGTCCCCACACTTCGATCCCCGACGGCGCGTGCGCCCCGGGGCCGCGTCGGCGCCAGACTACAACAAACCGCGTCTACATGGGCCGCCACGCGAGCAGGGCCTCCATCTCGGCGCGGATCGTCGGCCAGCCGTGGATCCCCACACTGTTGGTCTCCTCGTAGTGGTCGCCCGGCGCCTGCGCGATGTAAGGCGAGTGGAGGTCGAGCTGATAGTCGAACTCCGGCACGAAGTAGCCGAGGAAGTCCTCCGTCAGACCGAAGAGAAAGACGTACTCCGCGTCGGGCCGCGCGAGATCGCGGAGGAACGGCGCGTGCGGCCGGTTGGCGAGGTTCGGCGGGTTCGGGTTCGCCGGATCGATGATGGGCACCGTCGGCGGCGTGTAGTCGTAGGGCGCCTCGAGGCCGCCGAGGAACAAGATCGGATCGAGCTCGCCCGGTGCCGTGATGATCTGCGCGCGCCCGATGTCGATCACCGCGATCATCGTCTCGAGCTGCGGAAGGTTCGTGTCCGAGATCGGGCGGTGCATGTCCCAGTTGAAGACGGGCCGGTCGAAGACGTGCCGGAGCAGGCCGATGTGATACTGCCGGTTCTCGACGCTGAGAAAGAAGCTCCGCGTGCGGAAGGCGAGGTCGGCCGTCATGTCGCGCACCGGTGCAGCGCGCGCCGGGGCCATGCCGCGCATCGCACGCAGCGCGTACCAGCCGATCTGCGAGCCGATCGCCGACACGAACCCCTCGCGATCGACGGCTTGATCGATCGTCGTCCCGTCCCACGCGCACGTCGTGCTCGTCTGGGTATCGGTAGGATGGCAGCGAAGGCGATCTGGGCCGACCTGTCCGCCGAGCGGTCCCTGGAAGAACACCGCGAGCCCCGGTCCGGGTAGCGGCGGCTCCATCGTGCCATCGGGCCCGACCACACCCTGCTCGATCGCTCGCCGCAGGTAGTGGACGTAGTCGCTCGAGAGGCCGGTGTTGTTGTTGTCGAAGGTCTCGGGATGCGAGGCCATGTTGATCAACGTCGCGATGGTCTCCCCCGTCGCGGGACCCGAGCCATCGCCCGCGACCACGAAGCGCATGATCTTCACCTCGTCGTCGTAGACGCGCGGATCGCGGATGTCGCAGATGTACGGCATCACGCCACGCACGGTGTCGCGCAGGCTGAAGCGCGAGTACTCGACGTTGGCCGGCCGAAGCGCTCGCACCGCCGCGAGCACCGCATCACGCGCCTGCGTGCGCACGCGCTCCATGTAGGCGGGGTCGATCCCGCTATCGAGCTCGGTGACGCCCCAGAGGCCGATCGAGTCCCGCGCTTCGTGCACGTGCGTCGCGCTGAACGAGACGAAGTCGATGTCGCGGCCCGCGGGATCCATGGCCACCATCTCGCGAACCAGGTCCATCTCGCTGCCGAACCAGCCGATCAGATCGACCGACACCAGAACGATCGTCGTCTGGTTCTGGCGGAGCGCGATGGCGCGCGCCCACTGCGGATCGTGGATGCTGCGTGCGCCGCGCGCGTTGCCGAAGCCGGCCATCCAGACGCCCTCGAACGTGCCGTTGTGGTTCCAGTCGTGGAAGGTGTCGCCGTCGGCGGGAGCGAACTCGCCGTCGCCGTTCACGTCGATGTCCATCGTCTCGGTGCAGGTCGAGGTGTCGGCCTCCGTGCCCGTGCAGAAGCGGACGATCGGGGTGATCTCGGTCGACGCCGCGCCGACGAAGAGCTGATCGTCCCCCATGTCGGCGCAGCTCGGATCGCCGGGGCAGTGATGGTCCGGCCTGAAGGGGCCGTTCGTGTCGAGCTGGGCATCGAGCGAGGCGTCGGCGGGACCCGCGTCCGCCCCGACGAACGCATCGGGCGCCTCGCCGGGCGTGCTGCATCCCAACGCGAGCAGAGCTGCGACCGAGACGACCACGGTGCGGAACATGGGGGACTCCTGCCAGGGGGAGGCGCCGGAGGCGCGACGAGTTCAAGGACGGGTGAAGTCGCAGGTCCAACTCTCGAGGCATTGATGCCCCGCGGGGTCGGTGTGGTAACGGAGGTCCGCTCCGTCGGTCGCGAAGAAGCGACCCACGAGGTGCGGGTAGTAGAGGCCCTCGTCCCACGTCTTGTGGACGTCGGGGACCTCCGTGCCGTGGTTGCCGAACGGCAGCACGTAGACCTCGAGCATGCCCGAGATCGCCGTGTAGCTGCCCACGCGCGGATCGAAGGGAGAGCTCGAGCCGGTGGCGATCGTGCTCTCGCGTGTCCACCGCAGCGGCGGGCTCGCTCGAAGCGGCGCGATCGTGCCGCCCGAGCTGCCGTCCATCTGGTAGAGCTGCCGACCTTCGCCGAGGTCGTCCACGTCGGCGAGGAAGTTCATGCCCCCCATGACGGGATGCCGCGCGAGGCGCGACACACCTTCCAACACGTGGAAGCCGTTGAG
>JAYVCF010000423.1:0-7269 GCA_043750095.1 Deltaproteobacteria bacterium | reverse complement strand
AGCGAGGTGTGGATGGTGTTCCGCTCGTTGTAACAAGGCATGACCACGGTGAGGGTCGGGGTCGTCGTCGAGGACATCGCGTCCCTGTCTAGCACGTGGTACGCGGGCGATCGCGTGGACGAAGACGACGAGCGCACGGCCGTGCTGGAAGAGGTACGCGCGCACCTCGAGTGGGAGGCGGCGTGGAGCGGGTTTCCCGTTCCCGAGATCGAGGTCGCGCTCTCGATGCCCATCCCGATCCCGGGGTCTCGTGCCGCGCCGGCGGTGGCGGCGGCCGCGATGGTCGCCCCAGCGCCCGCGCCCGATCTGGCAGCGCCGGAGGCGAGCGATCGCGCCGGACGACTGCGCGTGCTCGCGAACGAGGCCGCGCGCTGCACGCGATGCCGCCTCAGCGAGAGCCGCACCAGGAGCGTGTTCTCGCGCGGCTCGCACGACGCGCGCGTCGTGTTCGTGGGCGAGGGCCCCGGATACAACGAGGACCAGCAGGGCGAGCCCTTCGTCGGCGCCGCGGGGCAGCTGCTCGACAAGATGGTCGTCGCGATGGGCCTCACGCGCGAGGGCATCTACGTGTGCAACGTCGTGAAGTGCCGCCCGCCCGAGAACCGAACGCCGCTCCCGGACGAGGCGGGCGCCTGCGCGTCGTACCTCACGCAGCAGATCGACATCGTGAAGCCGCAGGTGATCGTCGCGCTCGGTCGGTGCGCGGCCGAGAACCTGGGCGTGGTCGAGGCAGGCCGTACCTGGCGCGGGCAGTGGGGCGCGTATCGCGGGATCCCCGTGATGCCGACCTACCACCCGGCCTATCTGCTGCGCAGTCCGGAGATGAAGAAGCCCGTCTGGGAAGACCTTCAGCTCGTGATGCAGCGACTCGGGCTCGCGATCGCGTCTTCGACGGCTCCGGGCGAGAAGAAGCGCTAAGATCCCAATGTGATCGAGAGCGAGACCGATCCGCGTCGGCCCCCTGCGCCGCGGCAAGACGACGTCGCACCCGGATTGCCTGCGATCGACGGGGCGGATCTCGATACGCCGTTCGAGCAGGGCGTGGACCTCGATGTCGACGACGACGAGGCGAGCGCGCTCGACGATCGCACTGCGGGCGATCTCGAAGGAAGCCTCGACGGCGTGCTCGACACCGAGCCGTCCGGGATGAGCGCCGAAGACGACGCCCTCGCGCCGGTCGAGGCCGATCCGACGTTGGCCGCGGGCGAGAACGAGCGCTGGACGGACGGCTCGGACGCGTCCGAGGACACGCCCTGGCAGGAGCCCGCCGCCGCGGAGCCCACGCACAGCTCGATCGATCGAGGCGAAGAAGGCTTCGACGATCTCGCCCCGGTCGCGGGGGACGCGCTACCCGGGCTCCCTGCCGCGCACGTCGGCGACACGAACGACGAGGACGCCGACGAGCTCGACGTGAGCGAGGCCTCGACGTTCGAGACGGCGCGTTCCGAGACGGACTCGGTGCCCGCGCTTCCGCGAATGCAGGTGGAGACGCGCTGGCACGGACCCGCGCGCGAAGCGGCGCGTGCGATCGCGTCCGCGGAGGGCGAGGTCATCGCGGCGGCGCGCGGGCTCTGGCGGATCTCGACCGGCGCGCAGCCGCTGGCGCTGCCCTTCGAGAGCGAGGTCAGCGCGGTCCTCGTCCCGCACGGCGGGCGCACCGCGTGGATCGCCAACGATGCAGGCGAGGTCTGGACCTACCCGCTCACGGGCGCGCCCGTTCGATTGCCGAGGCCGGGCACGGACGACGCGAGCGTCGGTGGCCTCGAGCTCGCGGCGGTGCTCGATGTGGTGGTGGCGCGCACGCGCGGCGGCGCGCTCTTTCGGAGTCACGCCGACGGGTGGACGGGGCCCATCGTCGCGAAGAACGTTCGCCGGATTCGCGGCTCGCTCAGCGCGCGCGCCGACTGGCTGGTCGCGGTGGTGGGCAGCGCGTCCGCGCCCGAGCTGCTCGCGACGCTCGATGCGCGCACGTTCGTTCGCCTGCGCGGCCCGGAAGGCGAGATCGTCCTCGACGCTACGCGCAGCGGCGACGTCGTCGCGGTCGCCAGCGCGGGGGGCCGTCTCTTCGTGTCGAAGGACGCGGGGGCGTCGTACGTGCGGGAGGAGAAGGTCATCGACGTCGAGCGTGTCTGGGCGCTTCCGAGCGGCGTGATCCTGGCCGCCACGTTCCACGAGGCGACCGATCAGGGCGCGCTCGTTCGCGTGGACGGCGCCGACGCCGAAGTGGTGCTCGACATCGAGGCCGAGGTCTCGCGGCGACGCTTGTCCGGGCCGGGTGAGGACGACGGTGACGGCCGCATCCACGCGCTCGCCATCGCGCGCGGTGCGCTCTGGGTCGCGACCGGCGTAGGCGTGTTCGAGCTCGCGCTCGACGTCGACAGCGGCCCGGGCGAGCCCGAATGACGACGCGAGACGCTCTCCTCGAGCGGCTCCGCGCTGGCGCCGGCGCGGGAGACGTCGCGCTCCGAGCGACGATGGCGGCGAGCGGTGACGATCGCGCGCTCGCTGCGGCGCTCGTCGAGCAGATCGCCGCCGCCGCCCCGAGGCTCGCGCGTGCCGAGCCCGAGCCCGCACGCCGCACCAGCGGAGCACCGGCGGCGGCCGACGCATCGTTCCTCTCGCGCCTCGGTGCCGGCGGTCGCGACGTCTCGCAGATCGACGACGTCGACACCCTCTTCGGCGTCCTCGAAGGCGGCAGCCTCTCGCAGCGTCGTGCTTCGGCGCGGCGGCTCCAGCAGCGGATCGAGTCGGGCGATCTCACGCCGGAAGAGCTGGAGCGCGTCGAGCTCGCGCTGGCGGCGCCTCGGGATCCCGACGTCGCGTGGGAAGTGCTCAACGCGCGCGCGGAGCTCTCTGGCGCAGCCGGTCGTGACGTGCGCAACGAGCGCGACGCGTTCGAGGCCCTCGTGGAGCGGCTGAGCGCTTCGATTCGTGCGTTCTGGGAAGAAGATCGTCCCCGCGAGCCGCTCTCGGAGCTCGGCGCGGAAGATCTCGCCACGCTCGCTCTCCACGCGCGCGAGCTTCCGGATGCCGTGACCGCGCACGTCGCCGCCGTGCTCGAGGGCAGCGACGGGCCTTCGGACTCGTCCGCGCGCGTGCGGCTCGCGTCGGTCCTGCGCTCGGCCGCGGATCCGCGGCTGGTTCCGGCGTTCGTCGCGCTGGTCACCGATCGATCGCCGGCCCTCGCGCGTGAGGCGGTCCGCGCGCTCGGCCGCACCGATGATCCCCGCGTCGCGCCTGCGCTCGTGCGCGCCTTCGAGCGCAGCGCCGACCCGGTGACGCGCGCACTCGCCGCAGGCGCGCTGGGTCTTGGTGGTGACGCACGGGGCCTCGTTCTCTTGCGCCAGATGATCGACACCGGCGATCGCCAAGCTCAGCGCGCCGCGGTCGAGGGCATCGTCGAGATCGCCACCATGGAGGACGTCGATCGGCTCACGCGCCTGCTCTCGAAGTCCGATCTCGGGCTCGTCGGACACGCGGTGCGTGCGCTCGGACGCGTCGGAGATGGACGCGCGGTCGCTGCGCTTCGCGCGCGCGCGGCTCAGGAGCCGCCGCCGGCCTTGGCCGAAGAGATCGACGTCGCGCTGCGCGCGATCACCGCGCAGATGGAGCTCCGCGGGGAGGGCGCGCCTCCGGCGGACACGGGCGCGGCCATCGCGAGCGCGAAGAAGGCGGCGTTGCGCACCACCGATCGCAGCGGGCTCGGCACGCGGATGCTCGCCGGCCTCGAGGTGTTCTTGGGTCGGTTCTGGCTGACCGTGGGTGCGATCGATCGCGCGCTCGCCGCGTTCGAGTCGGCCGCCGCGCGCATGCCGGGCTGGGCGCTGCCCCATGCCGCGATCGCGCTCGCTCAAGTTCGGCGGAACCGTCCTGCGCCTGCGCTCGCAGCGTTTCGTCGCGCGCTCTCGTCGGATCGTCGCTACATCGAGACGCAGTCGCGCGTGGTGCGGATGCTCGCGCGCACGTTCCTCCGACGCGCGGAAGAGATGGAGCGATCGGGGCGACGCGATGTCGCGCTGGGCTTGCTCGAGGAAGTGGTCGCGCTCGATCTGCGCCGCGTCGAAGAGCCGGTGCGCTTCGAGATCGCGCGTCGTGCAGAGCGCCTGCGCTCCGAGGTCGCCGGCGCGGAGGTCGCGACGTGACGCTGCACCTGCGCGAGCTCGCGCGCCGTGCGCTGAGCGAGCGGCGTCCCGATGCGGGCGGCGACGCGGAGGTCGAGCGCGTCGTGCTGGACGTACGTCTGGGCGACCGCGTGGAGATGGTGACCCTCTCGGTCCGCGAAGATCGGCTCGTCGTGCTCGCGACCGACGGCACCGGCACGAGCTCGCCCGCGGCCCACGCCGCGCTTCGCTGGCTGGCCTCCGATCTCGCGCGCACGTCTCTCGCGCCGGACGGGCGTGACGGTGCGCCGCAGGTGGCGGTCGCTCCGAGCGCCGCGCCGATCGAGACGGCGATCGCGGATCTGACGACGGCGATCGTTCGCTCGGGCACCGACGCCGCCGAGACACCGGCGATCCACGACGCGCTCGCGCGGATCGGCGCGGCGTCGCCTTCGCTCGGCGTCGCGCGTTGGGTGGGGCGTCTTCGTGCCGCGCTCGCGTCGCGTGACGACGTGCTGGTCGCGCGACTGCTCGAGGGTGCCCATGCGATCGAGCCCAGCGTCGAGCCCGTGCGGCTGGTCGATCAAGTGCTCGTCGAGCTGGGGCGCGAGCTGCTCGATGGCCTCACTCCGTTCGCGCTCGAGCGTCGGCACCTGATCGATCCGGCCAGCGGCGACGTGCTCGCCGAAGAGCGGCTGCGTGATCAGCCCGCGTCGAATGGCCCATGCCCGCGCGTCGTTCACGTCGGCCTCGCGACGCGCAGTGCGGCCGCGCGCGTGCGGATCGTGCAGTACTCGGTCACCGCGCTGGATGCAGAGATGCTCTCGCGGATCGAGGCGCTCGCCGCGCCGAGCGTGGCCGTGGCGTTCGAGCGCGCGCAATCGAACGGTCGGCGATCGGCAACGCACGAGTCGGCCTCGCTCGTGCGGGTCCGGGCTCCGGACGGCGGGATGGTCCTCGACGCGGCAGGCGCTGCGATCCCGCTCGCTCGCCACGAGGATGGTGCGGCCGTGACCGCGCTCCTCGAGGCCCTCGGGAAGGGCGAGCCCCAGTGGTTGTTCGGCCGCTGGAGCTTCTCGGGCGACGAGGCCTCGCTGGTACCTCTTTCCTGCTGCGTCGGGGGTCGCGTCGTCCGTCTTCGCTGAGTTTCCGAGGGCCGATGCCGGCCCTCCCCGCGCCGAATGAATCGGCCGCGGGGCCCCTCCCTCGCTCCGCTCGCTGCGCTCGCGAGGCACGCGACTCCTCCCACGCGGCGGACCGCTCGTGCCCTGCTCTTGGGCTGCTCTCGCCGAGCCTGCTCTTGTTGCGCCGACCGGGAACCGCTGCTACCAACTCGGCCCTTCAAGAGGACGCCCCATGAAGAGCACGCCGCTCGCGCAGGTCAAAGAACGATTCAAGGACAAGGAGAGCCTCGTCTCCGCCCTTCGCACGCTCGCGACGGAAGAGCTCTGGGTCGGCCGTCTCGAGGAGGGCAAGGGCTTCGACTGCATCTCGAACAAGAAGCTGCTGCACCTCCATGACGTGCTGAGCGAGGTCAAGAAGACCTTCGGCGGCCGCAAGGGTGCGATCGACGCCATCCTGAAGGCGGAGAAGCGCGAGAAGGACGCCGGCTACCGCGCGCGCCTCGAGGGGCAGCCGACGCCTCGCCTTCTCGACCACGCACGCTCCGCGAAGAAGTCGGCCGCCTCGGCCGCGAAGCACTGAGACGGGCTCGGTCTCGACCGAGTCGTCCGCGGAGCCGACGCGCGACAATTGTGTCGGCCGGGCGAGCCGGGCCCTCCCGTCGAGATCAGGGCGCGGTCTCCGCGCGCAGCCAGTCGAGGTACGCCGCGCCCGCTTCCACGACGGGGAGCGCCAGCAGCTCGGGCACGTCGCACGTGTGGTTCGCCCGCACGAACGCCTCGAGCGCGCTGAAGCGATCGCGCGTCGTCTTCACGACGAGCTGGACCTCTTCGTCCTCGTGAATGTCGCCCTTCCAGCGGTAGGTCGATCGGATGGGCATGGTCGTGACGCAAGCGCCCAGGCGCGCTTCGACGATCGCGCGTGCGAGCTTGGGGGCGATGTCGGGCGGCGCCGTGATCCACACGACGATCGCGGTCGGCTCGGTCACGCCTTGCCGATGGGGCGAACGCTCGAGCGCCCGTCGAACACGCCACGCTGCTTGGCCGCCGCGAGCACCTTGAGCGCCTCGCGATAGCCGCGGGTGAGAAGCTGCCGCGCGTTGCTGCGGTCGATGAACGAGTACTGCCCGAGGTCGGCCGACACGTTCAGCAGCGTGAGGTTGGGGTGCAGGCGATGGATGAGGTCCATGCCGCGACGCTCCTTCTCGCTGAGGATGATGTTCGCCGTCTGACGGATCATGGCCGGAGCCGAGCCGTGCACGAGGGAGGGCTCGCCTTCGCGCGTGACGTGCGGTCGATACACGTTCGAGATGATCACCACGTCGGCGCCCGCCTCGACCGCGAGATCGATGCTCAGCGTGCGAACGAGCTCGCCATCCACGTAGTAGCGCCCGCCGATCTTGTACGGCCTGAAGAGCAGCGGAACGCAGCTCGACGCCGCCACGGCCTGCGAGATCGCCACGTCCTCGATGTGACCCTTGCCGAACACCGCGCGTCCGCGCCCGTCCACGTCCGTGGCCGTCACGTAGAACGGCTTGTCGAGTCGCCGAAAGTCGTTCGTCGGCAGCGCCTGAGCGAGGTAGCGCTCGAAGCGATCGATCGACAAGAGGCCGCTGGTCAGCCAACCCGGCGAGCGCCACTGCGCGGCGGTCGGTGCGCCCAAGAAATAGCGTCCCTTCAGGGCGCCATCGCGATCGTCCCGAGCCCAGAAGGGCCGGAACCAGTCGATCATGCGATCGGCCTCGAAGCCCTGCGCGAAGAAGGCGCCGGCGATGGCACCGGCTGAAGCGCCGACGAACACGTCCGCACTGAGCCCGAGCTCTTCCATCGCCTTGAGGACACCGACGTGAGCGATGCCTTTCGTCGCTCCGCCCGATCCCACGAACGCTACCCGGGGACGGCTCATCCGCAGCTCCTCCCCCCCGCCAAGACGCGAACGATCCCACGGCTGCATTCTCGCGTCGAGTCCCAGGCACAGCGCATCGCCCGGCGCTCTGCGCGACCGAAGGCGACTTTGCGGCGGCCTGCTACTCTCGCGCCCCCATGAC
>JAYVCF010000422.1:0-7825 GCA_043750095.1 Deltaproteobacteria bacterium | reverse complement strand
GGAGCAGGCGGCGCCCCGCCGCAGGGATTGAACGCGCCGGGCAGGGGCGACGGGCCGGTTCGGCTGGCCGAGTGCACCAGCCACCCCGACGGGTCGGGGTGCGAGAGCACGCCGAAGTCGTAGGGCGCGCTGCATGCTCCCGTTCCGGTGGTGTGGACGCAGGTCGCAGTGGGCGCGGTCCCCACGCAGTCGAGACCTGCGTCGCAGCTCCCGCGGGTCCGCGGATCACAGGGCTCGCTCGCTAGCGCGCGCGGCCGGCAGGTCGTGGCCTCGGCGCCGGAGGGATCGACGCACGCGCTCCCGGGGGGGCATCCGCCCGTCGTCCGATCGCACGCCGCTCCGAGCGCCAGATCCGAGGCGAAGCGCGCGACCGCACCGACGTAGGAGAGATCGGCCGCTCCGCCGAAGCCCCCCAGCTGGAGCGCGACGTCGACGCTCGCGCCGCTGACGAGGTGACGTGTCGTCGGCGAGCCGCAAGACGAGGTCGTGGCACAAGCCGTCGCGAAGGTGGAGACGATGACGGGGCCCGACGTGAGCGTGAGGATCGGGTCGATGTCGTCCCGCCGGTCGGCCGGGAGCGATGGACGGATCGTGAGGGTTCCGTCCGACGGCGCCGTGAAGCGCAGCCAGAGCGTCGGCGCCGGACCGAGCGGAGGGAACATCGGGTCCGCGCACATCGTCATCGCGGTGCCGAGGTTCGCAGGCGTGGTGACGTACATGAAGGAGCCGTCCGCGCGGAGGAACCCTGGTGCCGAGAGCAAGACGGGGCTGTCGCACGCGAGCGGAGCCGCGACGCAGCGTGCGCCCGTGCCCTCGCGATCGACGCACACTCCGGTCGCGCAGCGCGACGCGACGCCGAGCAGGTCGCAGCGCGCGCCGAGCGCGACGGCCTCTGCCACGCGAAGGCGCAACGAGGCGCTCGCGCCGACTCGGTCGCACCAGTTCATCGAGGCCACGAGCGCCGAGCGCAAGAGCCCGTGCTTGCCGACGGTGATGGGAAGCGAGGTCGGGAGGGGGCTGCAGATGGTCTGCGCGCTCGCGCCGCACTCGGTGCTGAAGATCGCGCTCTGCTGCGCCGGGCGAGGCTCGCCGTCGACCAGGAACGTGCCGGTCGCGTCGGCGATCAAGCCGTAGGTGATCGAGGCGCTGTCGTGGCCGAGGCAACCCGCGATCGCCGTCGTGAGCGGCGCGACGCCGCGACACCCGTCGAGGACCAGCCAGCCGTTCTCCATCGTGCCGGCGGACAGCGCGTCGAGCGGGGAGTCGCACGTTCCCGCTCGCGAGCAGCGGCCGGGCCCGCTGAGCGTCGCGCCGCGACAGGACTCGCCCTCGCGACAGTCGGTGTCCTGCCCACAGCCTCCGAAACAGACCCGCGCGGTCGAGGGGTCGTCGTCGGCGTCCGCGCACGCGAGGCCGCTCGTGCAGTCCGCGGCGCTCGTGCAGGTGGCGAGACAGAGCGAGAGGTCACCGCCGCGCACGAGCTGACACGAGGCGGCCGCGCCGCACGTGTCGGGCGGCAGGGCGCTGCAGCCCTCGATCGTGCACACGCGAAGGCCCGACGCCCTGCGCTCGCGTGGATCGATGGAGTCGCAGCGGCCGAGGCCGAAGGGGGACCAGCACATCGTGTCGCGCGTGCAGCGCGTCCCGAGGTTCGACGTGCCGACCTCGCCGTAGCGACCCGGCAGGCACGCGCCCACCGCCGCCCCCGTCTGCTCGTCGTGCTCCGGCGTGCACGCCTGTCCGACCTCGCAGCCCATGCCGTGACCCGCGAGCCCGAGGCGATCGCCTGCGGGTTCGGCGCCAGGCGTGCACGCGCGCGCGCAGATCGACGTCGAGCCGTCGGCCGTGCCGATCACGCCTGGCGCAGGGATCCGCACACAGGTCTCGCCCGCGCCGCAGGGTGTCGTCCCGTCGGCGCAGCCGAGTGATGCGCAGTACCCGCCCACGAAGCGTGTGCAGTCGAGGCCCGCGCAGAAGGCGCCGCGCGGATCGCCCTCGCCGCGGACGGGCGTGATGCACGCCTGCGCATCGCCGCACGCGCTCTCGACGGTGCACGGGGTTCCGGCGGGCACGCTCGCACCGCCCGAGCGGACACAGCGACCTGCTTCGCACGTCGCCGTCGACGCGGCGTCGTACTCGAGCGGATCGAGCCCCGGCCCATCGAAGACGCCGAGCGTGCCGCGATCGACCCGCGCGATACGACATTCGGTGTCGGACGCGCAGCCCTCGATGCAGGTGCCGAGCGAGATGTCGCAGACGTAGCCCGCATGGAACGCGCAGTCCGCATCCGAGCCACAGCGCGGTCGGCATGCGGCGCCCGAGAGCGTGGGGACGCAACGCTGGCAGATGCCGCAGCCGTCTCCGCGTCCGTCTCGCGCGTCGAGCGTGCACGTGGTGCGCGCGACGCAGAGGCCACCGGGCGCGATCGAGACGCGGGGCGCCGCGGTGCCGCTCGGCAAGCCCACCACTCCGACCGAGCCGCCGACGAAGGTCGAGGAAGCCTCGAGACACACGCCGACCGGGCAATCGGTGTCATCCCGGCAGGTGCGCGGCGCTGCGCACGTCGTCGGCGTCGCGTCTGGGGCTGCGCCCGCGTCCATCGAGGGCGCTCCCGCGTCGGCGCGCATCTCCATGCAGGCACCACTCGCGGTGTCGCAGACCAGGCCGATCGCGCAGTCCGTGTCGTGTGCGCACCGAACCGTGAACGATGGCGGCGGTGAGCACGCGGCGAGCAGCCACGCGAGCAGGCCCACCGACACCCGTCGTGCCGCCGACTCTGAACCGACCACCGCCGCCAGCGTACTGCTATCGTGTGTTCCGTGTCTCGCGTCACCCTCACCGTCTCGGTGCTGGCGCTCGCCTCCGGGTGCTCGCTCGTCGCCACGTACCCGGCGCCGGTCGAGGAGTCGGCGGAGCGCTGCGCGAACCGGATCGACGACGACGGGGATGGGCTCGTCGACTGCGACGACGTCGCGCTCTGCGCCCGCGCGAGCGCCTGCCAGGAGACCGGAGCCATCGCGTGCGGCGACGGGCGTGACAACGATCGCGACGGGCGCATCGACTGCGCCGACGACGGCTGTCCTCCGTGTGGTGAGGATGATCCCAGCACTTGCTATGACGGCATCGACGACGACGGCGACGGCTACGTCGACGCGCGCGACCCCGGGTGCTGGCCGCTCCGCCCCCCGACGCTCACGCGCTGCGCCTCGGTCGCACCGATCTCGGCCGCATGGTCGTTCGGCGGGATGACGGGGATCGTTCCCGGCAACGGTGCGGACTGGTACGTAGGTGGTGACGCGTACGCGTACAGCGACCCTGCGGGGCTCGTCTTCTCCCCGCACACGGACGACGGCACCGGCGTCATCGCTCCG
The DNA here is from genome assembly GCA_043750095.1 of Deltaproteobacteria bacterium. Classification (GTDB taxonomy): domain Bacteria; phylum Myxococcota_A; class Polyangia; order Polyangiales; family Sandaracinaceae; genus JBBSAT01. The sequence continues at coordinate 4,454 of JAYVCF010000422.1, read as the reverse complement.
CGCTCCGCGCTCGCGCTCCGCGCCACTCACACGCATGCCGCGATCGAGCTCACGACGGACGACACGACCGGTGCAGTCTGGCTCGCGCTCGTCCCCGAGCCCCTCGCACCCGTCGGCGCGCGGCCCGTTCCAGGTGCCGAGGCGCAGGACGTCGCCGTGGTCGTCGACTATCGCGCCGCGGAGCTCCGCCTGCGCGCGCCCGGGGGAACGCGCGCCACGGCGTTCTCCGCGATCGGCCGGATTCGCCTCGCCATCGACGTGCTCGACGGTGCCGTCTCGGTCACCGCGGCCTCGAGCACGACGACCGCCACACCGACGACGCTGGGCGGCGTGGCTTTGCTGGGGCGTGCGACCGACGTTCGCTTCGTGGTGGGCGTCGACGGCTTGGCGACGGTGCATGAGGCTGCCTACGCGAGCGACGGCGAAGATCCCTGCGGACACCCCGTCCCCGAGATGCCTGGCGTCGGGGGGCGCTTGGGCGATCTCGCGGGGACGCTCGACGTGGGTCTGACCACCGCCGTGGCCCGCGGCGTCGACGGGCTCTGTGTGATCGCGACGAGCTGCGAGCGAACGGGCGTCGAGCCCACGCGCACCATCGGCGCCTGGTGGTCGCCCAACGGTATCGACTGGCAGCGACAAGCCAGCCCGATCGAGCCCATCGCCGGCCGACGCCTGGTCGGTGCGGGGATCGCGTGGGACGAGGCGTCGAGCCGCTACCGGATCGCGATCGCGTCAGTCGCCGGAGGGCAGGGGCTCGCCGAGATCGAGCTCGGATCGGCGTACTTCTGCGGTGAGTGGGAGCCGCTCGCGCCGAGCGGTCTCGCTCCGGCAGCGCTCGACGACGATGGATCGGTCTGCGGGGCGTCCGGCGCCTCGGTCTCGTACGTTCTGCGCGGCGCGCCGCCGCGACACGAGATCTGGGTCTCGAGGGCGCTCGGGGGTCTCTCGTACGCCGACTCGCTCGAGGGAGCGGCGTTCGCGTGGCGGAGCCCGCCGTCGGGACAGGCAACTCTTCCAGGGCCGATCGCCGTGTTCGAGCTCGACCACACGCTCGCGCGGATGCGTCCCGCTCCGCTCGGAGTCGTCGTGCCGAGCCTGGTGCTCGAGACGAGCAGGGACGGTGTCTCCTGGGCCGCGGTGGGTGGCACGGCACCCGGCCTGCTCACGGCGAGCGGCCTTCCGGCGACCTTCGACGCCGACGCGCCCATCTCGGGCGTCGTGGTCGACACCGACGATGGACTGCGCCTGGTCTACGGTGCGCGAGGGGACTTCGTTCCGCGCGGCACGGACGGCGCGGGCTTCACCGCGATCGGGACGGCGCTCCTGGTCCCCGAGCCCGCGAGTCGATAGTCATCAGCGGCACACGCTGGTCGTGACGTTGGCGCTCCCCACGCGCAGCTCGTCGACCCAGACCGCGTCGGCGCCCACCGAGACGCTGAAGTCCTTGCTGAGCTGGAACGTGAGGCGGTGAGGTCCTTCGGCCACCGCGAACGCGACGCGGTGCCAGGGCGTCATCCCCGAGTAGCTGGGCGTCATCATCTCGTTCGGCATGTCGCGCGGCGAGAGACGTAGTCCGTCGACGAGCACCTCGAGAAAGTCCCAGCCCTGCTCGGTGCTCGTGCGCACCATCGCGCTGAAGCCTCCGCTCGCTGGCACGGTGACGTCGAGCGAGAGAGACGAGAGCCGGTAGAGGCCCATCCCGGGGCTGTCGCCGATGTCGCCGCTTCGCGCCGAGGCGAGTCCGTCGGTCGCGTCCGTGGGATCGATCATCCACGGTGCGTCGCCCCCCGATACCGAGCCAGCGGGAAGCCCCGGACCCTCGAAGCTCTCCACGATCGGCCCCGTGACGACGACGCCGGCGGCGCCCACGGGTGCGAGTCGCACGTCGTCGATCCAGACGCGGTCGGCACCCGCCGACAGGTTCCCGTCTTTGTGATACTCGAATCGAATCGTGTGAGGCCCCGGTGCGAGCACCGAGGTGACCTCGGTCCAGTCGACCTCGCCGCTGGCCTCTACGATCGGGAGCATGTCGACGTAGACTCGGAAGGCATCCCAGCGACGCTCGGTCGACGTGCGGTACCAGAAGTCGAGCGAGGTCGTTCGCATCGCGTTCACGCTGAACGCGAGCGTCGCCGTGGCGCTGTCGCTGAGGGGCCCCGTGCCGAGAGCGGTCCCGCCCAGGTGAGCCGTCGTGTCGGCGACCCAGCCGGCGCCGCCGCTCGCTCTCCAGCCGGCGGGAGGTCCGTCCGCGAAGCTCCACGTGATCAGGCTCGGCGCGACACCACACACTCCTCCGATACAGACGCGGCTCGTGTCGCCGGCACACGCGCTGCAGTCCGCCACGGGCCGGGCGCCACACGCGCCGCTCATCGGATCGCACGTGCCCACGCTGCACGTGGAGTCGAGCGCGCTGCAGTCGTTCGTCGTGCCGACGCACCCGCCGATGCCATTGCACGCGTCGCCGTGGGTGCAGGGGCTCGAGTCGTCGCACGCGAGGCCGAGCGTCGCGGGCGCACCGGCGCAGATGCCCACGGCCGTGCAGACGTCGCTCGTCGTGCAAGGGTTCCGGTCATCGCAGAGCGTCCCGGTGGGCAGCGTGTGCGTCACGCAGACGGCTCGGAACTCGTCGCAGGTGACCGCCCTGCACGGGCCGGCGAGCGCTGAACAGTCTCCGCACGGCGAGGTCATCGCGTCGCTCGCCGCGTCGGGTACCCGCAGCGGTCCGGTGTCACGCCGGACGCGCGCCGTGTCGGGCGCGTCGCTGCTCCGCGCGTCGAGTGACGCGTCCGTCGTGCCCGCGTCGAGGCTCGAAGGCGGCGGCTGGCATCCGCTGACGACCCACGCCATCACCATCAGGCCGCGCCACCTGTGTCGCGTCGTCACGTCGCAACGATACGCGATTTCGCAATGCGCCGGGGGCGCGCGGCGCACGGCCGACCTCGGCCCAACAGGTGACTTGGTCCGCTGCGAGCACGCCTCGCTGTCCTTGACGCAACGCCGCTTCGCTCCACGATGGCTGCGCCGAATGGCCGAGACCCAGCGTCGCTTCACGGTCTTTGCGCTCCTCGCGTCCATCGCCATGAGCGCGCTGGAAGCGACCGTCGTCGGCACCGCGATGCCGACGGTCATCGCCGATCTCGGCGGGATCGATCGCTACGGTTGGGTCGGCGCCTCGTACATGCTGGCCTCCACGGTCTCGATGCCGCTCTACGGCAAGCTCGCCGATCTCTACGGACGGCGGCCGACGCTGGTCTTCGGCATCGTGCTCTTCGGCATCGGCTCGTTCGCGTCGGGCGCGGCCACCTCGATGACGATGCTCATCGTGGCGCGCGGCGTCCAAGGCCTCGGTGCGGGCGCGATGCAGCCCATCGCGATGACGATCGTCGGAGACCTCTTCACGCTGGCAGAGCGCAGCCGCGTGCAGGCGCTCTTCGGTAGCGTCTGGGGCATCAGCGGGATCGCGGGTCCGATCGCGGGCGGCGTGATCGTGGCGACCATCGGCTGGCGCTGGGTGTTCTGGATCAACCTGCCGCTCGGCGTGCTCTCGATCGTGCTGCTCCTTCGCAGCTATCACGAGGCAGAGCGGCCGAAGGTTCGCGTGCACATCGACTGGCTCGGCGCGCTCGTGCTCGCTGCGGCCTCGGTCGCGATCTTGATCGGCGCGCAGCGCGAGCTGCCCTGGATCACCATCCCGCTCGGCCTCCTTCTCGCGGTCACGTTCGTGCTGATCGAGCGCCGCGCGCAGAGCCCGGTGCTGCCGCTCGAGCTCGTGCTCAGGCGCGGCATCGCCGTCGCGTCGCTCTCGAGTCTCTTGCTCGGCGCGTCGATGATGGCGGCGGTGATGTTCGTGCCGCTCTTCGCGCAAGGCGTGCTCGGTGCGAGCGCGCCCGAAGCCGGGGCCACCATCGCGCCCATGCTCGTGGGCTGGCCGATCGCTGCGGCGATGACGAGCCGCGCCCTCTCGCGCATCGGCTTCCGCATTCCCGTGATCGTCGGATCGTTCGTGGTGGTGATCGGCCTCTCCGCCGTCGCCTGGCTCGCGCATCCTGGCGCCAACCTCTGGGCGCTGCGCGCGGGGATGTTCGTCTACGGGCTCGGCATGGGCTTCACGCTCACCGCGCAGATCCTCGCCGTGCAGTCGAGCGTCACGATGAGTGAGCGTGGCGTCGCGACGGCGACGAACCTCTTCGCGCGATCGATGGGCGGTGCGCTCGGCGCCGGCGCGCTCGGTGCCGTGTTCGCCGCGGCGCTGGGCGAGCGATTGCCGGCCGACACCGTGGCCGCGCTGCTCGATCCGCATCGTCGCGGCGAGATCGCCACGTCCGCGATCAGCGACGCGCTGGCCGCCGGCCTCGCTCCGATCTTCCAGGTCGCCGCCGCGCTCGGCCTCGCCGCGCTCGTCGTCAGCTTCTTCTATCCGCGCGACGTGCGCGCTCGACCGAGCGAGGTCGAGC
>JAYVCF010000421.1:0-6288 GCA_043750095.1 Deltaproteobacteria bacterium | reverse complement strand
CCTTCGCGGATCGCCCCGGTCCCGCCGGCGTTCGACGCGTGGTTCGCGCGTGCTGCGCATCGCGATCCCGCCCAACGCTTCGCCGGTGGCCGCGAGATGAACGTGGCGCTCGGCGCAGCGCTCGCCGATGCACCGCAGCTCGTCGTGGCGTCGACCGCTGGCGCGAACGTGCGTGCGCTCGCGGTGACCGAGAGCGCGGCTGCGTCCGGCGCCTCGCCGCATGCGGGGTATCGATTCACTCCCGATCCGAATCCGCGCCTGCTTCGGTTCGAGCGATGGGGCATGTGGGACCCCGCGACGGCGCGTGCCTTCGCGAAGGAGATGATGAGCGCGTTGGCTCGTCTCCGCGGCTCACCGTGGGTGGGGCTCGCCGTCACGACGCGGCATCCGGCACAGAGCGCGGAGGTCCAGGCGATCGACGCCGAGACGATGGCAGCGGGCGGTCCGAGCGGCATGGTGCGGATGGCGTTCGTCCTCGACAGCGCGGTGATGAAGATGATGGTGCGACGGCTCGCGACCGAGAACCAGATGCCGAACGCGCGGTTCTTCGATACCGAGGCAGAAGCTCGCGCGTGGCTCCTCGACGCACCCGAGCTCGTCCCACGCGTGAGCGGGGCGTAGTCCGAGCGTAGTCCGCACAAACGCTCCAAGATCGGCGAGGTGCTCGACGAGGCCAAGCGCATCGCGAAGAGCGGGCGGCCTGTTTGTGTGAACGTGCTCTTGGCGAAGAGTGAGTTTCGCAAGGGATCGATCTCGGTCTGATCGCTCGGGCCGCACGGGCCCCAAAGGCGAGAGAACCTACGGTTCCCTCACCTCTGGACTCCCACCCTCCCTTTTTCGAGCGCGGTGCTCGGAGAGCTTCGCGACGCTGCCGCGTGAGGCTCACGCAGTCGCACGGCCCCACGCGTCGGACGCGCGGGGACCCCACCGCGCTTGCCTCGTCGTGGGATGGCGCGCGATCGATCGCCACGAGAGTGGCTGCCGCGTCGCCCGGCCCGGACGCCGTTCCTCTGTCTCTCGAGCGAGTCGCGACCGATTCATCCCGCGCGTGGACGGCCCGACGACGACGCGCGCGCCGCGACGCAGAGCTCCGTCTTCGACCCGCCGATGCCGATCTACGCGCGCGACCCCGAGCGCAGACGAGCACCGCGAGGCTCGACCACGCGCCGAGAGCTGCAGACCGGCGCCTCGCGTCTACACCGAGACGATAACGTTCCCGACGCGTATCCCGGGAGAGTGCGCGAAAGTAGCGTTGATGCGGACTACGCCCACCGAGACCCCGCACAGGTCTGGCCGTCCGCGCTCGGCGCGAGATCACGGTCGCTACGACCAGCCGCGAATCAGATCGTCGTAGGAGACGCGTGCGCGAACGGCGTCGGCCACCTCGCGCTCGTCCTCTGGCGACTCCGGCAAGCCGGGAAGGCCGCGGAGCAGCGCGACGGCCCGATGCAACACGGCTGCTTCACTCGAATGAAGCGCGTCGTGCAACCAGTCGACGCTCGACTCGTCCCCGCCCAGCACCGACAACAGTCGCGACGCGAAGCGGAGAAAACCGGCATGTGGTGCGAGATGCGCAGCGAGTGCGACGAGAGGTGTGACGAAGGGCGCAGTGTTCCACGCGCGCCGATAGTCGGTCCCCATGCCCGCAGCCCACGTCCGCTCCGCCTCCGTCGGGAGGGACCACTCGATGATGTGGCTCATTGTCTTCATGAAGGTGGCCTCGTGCAGACGATCAGTCGGCGCGGCTCGCGCAGTCCAGGTCACGGTGAGAGACGAAACGAGCACAGGCCGCACCCGGGTCGACGTGGATCGGCGCAGATTGGCCGCGATCAGTGCATGCACCACGCGCCGCTGCCGGTCGTGGCGACGCAGCTCGTGAAGCCGAGCGCAGCGCAGTCGACGCTCGCGAGCGTGTGGCTCGGGCTGCAGTAGTGGATCACGGCGCCGGTACACGTCGGCTGGGCTGCGCCCGGCACGCACTCGCTCGCCGATGGGACACAGCCCGCGGTCGGGCTACAGGTGCCGCCGACGGAGGCACAGTCGACGGGCGGCACCTCGTGACCTGCCTGGCACTCTATGTACGCACCGCCGACGCACGTGCTCGCGGTGCACGCGGCGCCGTTCCCGTTGCAGTCCACGCCGAACCAGCCCGTGGGCACCTCGCATCGGTAGCCGGTCCGGCAACGCAGCGCCGTGCTGATGCCGCCTGCACACCAGTGCCCACCGAGACCGTCCGCGTCGCACGACGAGTCGGTGCACGCCCCTTCACCGCACGCGGTCGCGCTCGATGCGACGCAGTGCTCGCCGACGGCGGCGCAGTCGACGCTGCGTGCCGACGTCCCGTTGCACACCTCTAGCGTTTCGCCCACGCAGCGCAGCACCGGCGTCGCGCAAGTCCCGCCCACGGTGCCTGCGGGATAGCCGCACGCCGTGAGCGCGAGACAGTCGGCGCCGCCGGTCTCCGCGACGCAGCGCGCGAGCCGCGCGAACGAGGACATCTGGTGCGAGCGGCGCACGGCCCCGTCCACCGCGAAGTCGTCGAGCGCGCTCACCGACATGCCGCCCGGGCAGCCGAGGGTGATCGCGAGGAAGGCCGCGGCCTCGTCGGCGGTCAGCGGCGGCTCTTCGTCGACCGCGCCGGCGTCGTGGACGATCGATGCGGCGTCGTCGCTCGCGTCGCGGTCGCCGCTCGCGTCGGTGCCGAAGGCGGCGTCGATGCCCACGTCCGCGTCGCCGCCGCCCGCGTCGCTCGTCGTCGCCGTCGTCGGGCAGCCCACGGCGAGCAGCGCGAGCGATGCGATCCAGGCGGGCGCGGAGGTCCTTCGCACCGCGTCAGCGTACACCCGTGACAGGGAGCGAAGACAGCGGCGGCCTGGCAGCGACCGGAGCCGCGGAACGGAGATGTGCCAACCAGGGTCGGCTGCGGTGAGCTCCGCCTGCCCGAGTTGACGCCCTACATTACCGTGGTACTCGCTGGACATGAAGCTCGCCGAATCTCGCATCACCGCGCAGGGGCAAGTCTCGGTTCCCGCAGAGGTCCGGCGTCGGCTCGGCCTGACGCCAGGTTCCATGATCGAGTGGGACGAGGAGGGTAGCGCCGTCGTCGTTCGCCGTGCTGGGCGGCACACCTCCGAGGCGCTGCACGACGTGCTCTTCCCCGAGCTCACGACGAAGCGGAAGCCGCGCTCGTTGGCCGAACTGAAGGAGGGCATCCGCGCGCGGATGAGGCGTCGTGCGCGCCGTTGACACGAACGTTCTGGTTCGCCTGCTCGCACGCGACGATGCCAAACAAGTAGCGCGCGCAGAGGCGTTCGTCGCTGCTGGCGCTTGGGTCTCGCACGTCGTGCTCGTGGAGGCGACGTGGGTGCTCGACTCGGTCTTCGAGCGGACGCCGCCACAGATCGCGAGCGCGCTGGGCATGCTGCTCCAGCACAACTCGCTCGTGGTCCAGGACGCCGACGTCGTGGCCGCGGCGCTGACCCACTTTCGGAAGCGCCCCGCGCTGGGCTTCTCGGACCGCCTCATCCTCGAGATCGCTCGCAAGGCCGGGCACCTACCGCTCGGTACCTTCGATCGCGATCTCTCCAAGCTGCCAGACACCGAGAAGCTCTGACGAGAAGCTCTCGCGAAGGGCTTCTACGAGCTCGACTACGCGCTCGCGCCTTGACCAGGGCCCAGACGAAGCCCTTACCTCCATCCCGAGCATTCGAATGCTCCCAACGAGGCGCTCCCCTTCGTCCCGAGCATTCCGAATGCTCCCGACGAGGCCACGCCCTTCGTCCCGAGCATTCCCAATGCCCCCAACCACGCCCACCCCTTCGTCCCGAGCACAGCGAATGCTCCCGACGAAGCCCTCCCTCTCGATCCGAGCACCGCGAATGCGCCCGACGAGGCCACGCCCTTCGTCCCGAGCATTCCGATTGCCCCCAACGACGCGCACCCCTTCGTCCCGAGCACAGCGAATGCTCCCGACGAAGCCCGCCCCTCGATCCGAGCATTCGAAATGCTCGCCCCCACGCAACGCTCTCGGACCGCGTCCGATAAACCGGCCAGACAGCGGATTTTCCGCGTCTGGAGAACCGGAACACGGCCCGGCACGACACGAACGACTCGAAGCTCGACCTCAGGCTACCGTCGGCCCCGCTCGGTGACTCAGTGCTCGTGATGCTCCGACTCGCGGTGCGGGGTGCCCACTCCGAACGAGACACCGACGCGAAGCACGAACTGGTAATGCCATAGCTCGAAGTTCGGCGCGCCCGTTCGCATCGGGAACGTCAGGTACGAGAACATCGGCCCGACATCGGCGAAGAAACCGAGGATGTCGTTCACGTTGAAGCGAACACCGACTCGACCGCCGCCGGTGAATCCGATGCCCGGCTCGAGCGGCGCCGTTCCGATCGCGGCCACGAAGCGATCGTGAGGGAGGCTCACCGACGGGCCGATCGGTAGTCCGAAGTAGACCTCCGCGTGCCACGGGTGATCGCCGAACGGAATGCGCACGCGCGGCATGAACAGGAAGTCGAAGTTGACGTTGTAGCTATCGCTCGCATTCCGAAACGTCCACCCGTAGGCCTCGAACGCGGCGCCCAGCGAGAACGTGGGGTTGAGCGGGACCTCGAGCTCGACGCCGCCGCCGAACCCCGGCTCCATCGGGGTGCTCTGGAACGGGCCACTGCTGCCGGAGCGCCCGTGCTCCTCGCCGCCGAGCGCGAGACGGAAGTGGAACCCGATCTTCGGGTACATCGGGTCGTGAGCGAAGCTCGTCGATGGAAAGGCGAGGGACGCGACGAGGCACGAGGTCGCGACGACGGAGGCCAGGCCGAGCCTGTGGGTGAAGCGCATGTTCTCGAGGTCTTTCAGCTGAGGTGTGCAGCGGCGGCCAGCGCAAGCGACGTGCCACTGCGATGAGCGAGCTCTCGGGCGCGCGCGGTGTCTCGGCAGGTCGTGGGTGGGCGCCTGGTGGAGGCAAAGCGGGTCGACGAGTCAGGAATGTCCCAGTCGCGAGCCCAATGCGCGCCTGCTGTCCCTACGACATCGGGGCACGACGCTCGCTCGGAGGCACGACCCGATCGGGCGCCGCATCGAGCGCTCGGTGTCCGAGGGCATCCGCGGCTCGCTCACGATCGGGCAGATCGAGAGCGTGGGACTCGACGGGATCTCGGCGAGCGACATCCGCTTCCTCGACGAGTGGGGCGCGCTGGTGATCGGTGCGGACCACGCGGAGCTCGCCCTCGACTGGGTCGCGCTTCTCAGCGGGCGATTCGTCAGCCGCCACGGTCGCGTCCGAGGCGCACGCGTCGTGCTCGAGACGCTCCCCACCGGTGGGCTCGCGCTTGCGCCGACGTGGTGAGGCTCGGAGGGCTGGTCGCGTCCGAGGTCGAGGTGCGGATCGCCCTGCGCGGCGCACCCGGGATCCGCATCGAGCACGTGTCTGCGATCCTGCTGATCCGGTCGTCCGGGAATGCCGGCACACGCGTCCGCGGCAACCGCATCGTAGGCGCCGCGCACATCGCGGCCCCGATCCCCGTGGACCTCATGATCGACTACGGGACACTCTCGTTCGACGGCGCCTCGCGACGGCGCGCCGTGGTCGAGGTCCCGGCAGTGTTGAACGGGGCGTCGATCGCGGTCAGCGTGCTCGTACGCGACGAACCGCGCGAGGGCGTGCGGGTCGAGGTGCACTTGAGTCCCGCCGATGCCGGCGGGGCGCTCGCAAGCGCACCGCGGCTGGCTCAGGCGCTCCTCGCCGAGGTCCATAGCCCCGCGCTCGACGTGACGATCGATCTGCCGTGAAGCGCCGGTGCCATTCGTCGCCGTCGGATCGGCATCGTCATCCCCTCACGACGCGCACGCGGTCGCCGAGCCGCACGACACCGCCCTCGAGGATGCGCGCGGTGATCCCGCCGTGACCGCGCATCGCGTGGAAGCCGCCGACGCCGAGGGCTGCGTCCATCTTCGAGCACGGCTCACAAGGGCCGGTGCCCTCGAGCACCACGCTCTCGCCGATCGCGAAGCGCTGCGTCTTGAGCGCGATCAGGTTGAGGCCCGCTACCACGAGGTTGCGTCGCAAGAGATCGGGCGAGACGACCTCGCGTCCGACGAGCGCAGCGATCACAGCGAGATGCTCGGCCTGCACGAGCGTCACGTTGCGCTTGCCCGTTCCGCCGCTTCGACAGGCGCGATCGCCCTCGATGCCGCGTCCGACCAGGAGCATCGCCTCCTCGGTCACGACCATCGGTGCTTCGTGTGCGGGACGCAGGCCGATCCAGGTGATCGTGCCCGCACCCG
>JAYVCF010000420.1:0-14990 GCA_043750095.1 Deltaproteobacteria bacterium | reverse complement strand
GAGCCTTCGCGACGTGATCGCGTTCCCGAAGACGGGCAAGGGGTCCGACCTCATGACGGGCGCGCCGGGCACCGTACTTCCAGAGCAGCTCGCCGAGCTCAAGGTCCGCAGCCTGGTCTGATCTGACTCGTCGCAGACGTGACCACCTGACGAACGGCAGCGCGCGCGGTACCTTCAGCGGGTGCGTGCCGTTCTGGTCGTCTTCGCCTTCGCCCTCGTGTGCTCGGGATGCCCGCGCACCGACCCGCCGCCCGATCGGATGGGCGGCATGCCGTGCACCACGAACGCCGAGTGCAATCCCGATCGCACGTGCGGCGCGATGGCGCTCTGCATCACGGGTCTCTGCGAGACGGGTCACACGCTGATCGTCGCCTGCCCCGGCATGGGCGAGCGACCGTAGCGTCAGGGCGTCACCGGGGCGCTCGGCGGTTCGTCGGCCGGGATCACCTCGACCTCGTCGGTCCCCTCGTCGAGCTGCTCGTGGTCGACCGCGGCCTCTTCTTCGGGAGTTTCCTCCGTCACGCCGTCGTCGCCGCCCTCGCCCGTGAGGACGCGTTCTTCGCTCGTCGCGTCCGCGGGCGCACCTTCGCCGCGGCGCTGGTAGCGCGGCTCCTCGCCCGGGCGCGACCAGTCCACCCAGTAGGCGCTCCGCGTGCGCACGTCGAAGTGCACGAACGTGCTGCGCGGATAGAAGCCCACGCCGACGCGATCGAACGTGCGCAGGTAGTCGCGCAGATCGGTGTTCGGCACGCCGTCGAGGTGGATGTCGATCGCGTGGCCGTGCGTGTGCTGGCTGGACTCGCGCGTGTAGCCGGCTGCGGGGCGGTAACCGCTGACGATGTGGATGACGTGCCCACCGAAGTGATCGCTGACGCGCGCGAGGAGCTCGAGCAGACGCGCCGGCGGGTTCGGAAACACCTCGCGAGGGCGGGCGCCGCGAGGGCGCATCATCAGGCCGAGTCGTCGAATGGCGCCGCGCGACGCACGGTGCGTCACGTCCACGAGTCGGATGCGCTGCCGCGTGTGGGTCGCGACGCGATAGAACGTCGCGGTGCCCGGCGTGCGCGTGGTGCCCCAGCGCGACGCCGAGGAGCCACGCGTTCCTCGCGGCGCCTCGTAGCCTGGAAGCACGAGCCGCTGTCCGAGCTGGAGCGCCGCGCCCTCGTGCAGGTGGTTCAGCCGCACCAGCTCGGCCACCGTGCAGTTGTGCGCGTGCGCGATCTCGATCAGCGAGTCGCCCGCGTGAACGTAGACGACGCCCGACTCCGGAATCCGCAGCTCCTGGCCCGGACGTACCGCGGCGCTGGGCGAAAGCTGATTCGCTGCGGCCAGATCGGCGACCGTGACGTGATAGCGACGCGCGATGCGCGCGAGCGATTGCCCGGCGCGAACGACGTGGGTGGCCTGCGCGGCGGCGACTCCGCCCAGGAGCAGCCACCAGAGAAGAAGGTATGCGGCGATCCGACGCATGGGGCGGCTTGCCCTAGCCCGGCGGGCAGCCCCCGGCAAATCAGCCCGACGCCAGCGTGAGCAGCTGACCTACCGTTTTTTGATCTCGTGGTGTCGGGGTGCGAACATTCCTGGGAGCCGAGGAGCACCGCGCGATGTCGGAAGGAAAGAACTTGGTCGGAGTCGACATCGGGTCGAGCTCGATCAAGGTCTGTGAGCTGAAAGAGGGCAGGAAAGGCCAGCGCACGCTCGTGCGCTTCGGCTACCACCCGCTTCCGGCGCAGACGATCGTCGACGGTCACATCATCAATTCGGCGGCTGTCGTCGAAGGGCTCGAGAAGCTGTTTCTCAAGCAGAAGCAGAAAGACGTGGCCCTGCGCGTCAGCGGGCACTCGGTGATCATCAAGAAGATCACCATGCCGCTGATGACCCCCGCCGAGCTGCGCGAGCAGATCCAGTGGGAGGCCGAGCAGCACATCCCCTTCGATCTCGCCGAGGTCGAGATGGACTGGCAGATCGTCGGCCGCCGCGAAGAGCAGCGGCAGATGGACGTGCTCCTCGTCGCGGCCAAGAAGGAAGAGGTCAACGAGCTCACCAACCTCGCGCTCGAGGCCAAGCTCAAGCCGCGCGTCATCGATCTCGACGCCTTCACCGTGCAGAACGCGTTCGAGGCTGGATATGGGCCGATTCCCACCAACCAGACGCTCGCGCTGCTGCACGTCGGAGCCTCGCTGACCACGCTCAACATCCTGAGCGGCGGCACGACCAGCTTCACGCGCGACATCGCCAACGGGGGCAACAACATCACCGAGGAGATCCAGCGCGAGCTGGGCATCTCGTCGGACGAGGCCGAGGCATACAAGTGCGGCGGCGACGGTCGCGGCCTCGTGCCGCGTGAAGTGCCCGACATCGTCGGTCGCGTGGTCGAGCAGCTCGCGGGCGAGATCCAGCGCTCTCTCGACTTCTATCTCGCCACCAGCGGCGAGGGCGAAGTCCACAAGGTCTACGTCTCCGGCGGCACCGCGAACATTCGCGCGCTCCTCGACTCCATCGAGCGCCGCGCGCGCGTGCCGGTGGAAGTGATCGACCCACTGAAGATCGCGCAGCTCGATCCCAAGACCGTCGATCAAGGCTTGCTCGCACAGCGCTCGGCGCAGGCGGTGGTCGCCGCCGGGCTCGCGCTGCGCAAAGACCGGGAGCGCGTCGAATGATGGTCCGCATCAATCTGCTCCCCAACTCGCGCAAGCAGTCACGCGCGAGCGGCGGCGGTGGCGACGGCAGCGCCACGCCTTGGATCATCGCGTACCTCGCGGCGGCGTTCGTCACGATCCTCGTGTGCGCGCTGCTCTACTTCAACGGCACGAGCGCGCTCGACGAGCAGCGTGCACAGAACACCGCGCTGCAAGCCGAGATCACTGCGATGGAAGGCCAGTCGGCGAACATCGACGTGGTGCGCGCCGAGCTCGCGCAGAGCCAAGATCTCGAGACCGTCGTGGGCGACCTTCAGCGCGCGCGCTTCGGGCCGACGCGGGTGCTCATGGAGATGTCGCGCATCCTCTCGGCGAGCGGCGGGCCCACGGTGGATCCCGAGCGGCTCGAGGCGATCCGCCGTGACAACCCGCTCGCCGGCTTCAACCCCGCCTGGGACACGCGACGCCTCTGGCTGACCTCGTTCAACGAGGAGGATCGGCACGTGGAGATCCATGGGCTCGGCAAGACGAACGAGGACGTCGCCGAGTTCCTCCGGCGCCTCTCGCTCTCCGACTCGTTCGGCGACGTGACGTTGACCAAGACCGAAGCGACAGTCGACCCGGCGTCGCACCTCGATCTCATCTCTTTCGAGCTCTCGTGCTCGGTCGTGTACTGATCGCCTGGCTTCGCCAGGACTACTGTCTCACCTGAGGAGCAAAGCATGGCCCCCCCGAAACCCGCAGCCGCCTCGAGCGCACAGTCGTTCGGTGGACTCCCTGTGGCCGCCAAGGCCGCGCTCTGTGTGTTCGTCGTCGCCCTGATCGGCGCCATCTACTACTTCGCGCTCCACGCGCCGCTCACCGAGGACCTCGAGAGCGCCCGCGCACAACACACTCAGTTTCAGCAGCAGATGGTCCAGGCGCAGGCGCGTCAGCAGGAGTACATCGATCTGCGTGAGCAGCTCGCGCAGCGTGAGGGCCTCGATCGCGCGAACCTGCGCGTGCTCCCCGAGCAGGCCGAGATCGCGTCGTTCCTCCAGGATCTCAATCGCCTCGCGGAGACGAGCGGCCTCGCGATGCGCTTGGTCGAGCCGCGACCCGAGGAGCCCGAGGCGCAGTACATCCGCCTGCCCGTCTCGCTTCACGTCGCGGGTCGCTATCACCAGCTCGCGCGCTTCATGTACAGCGTCAGCCGCCTCGAGCGCGCGATCAGCCTCGAGGACATCGGCCTGGCCAACCCGCACATCGTGGGTGAGGACGTGGTGATCGACGTCGAAGTCATGGCGACCACGTTCCGTCGCCCACCGCCCGTCGAATCCGCAGCTCCTGCGACAGCACCGCCGCCTGGAGGTGGAGCGTGATGGCGAAGAACAGGCTGCGGGCGGCTCTTTTCTGCTCGATCGTCGGCGCGCTCACCGTCGGCTGTGGTGGCGAGACGATCACGGTCGGACCGCCGCCGACTCCGCCACCGTCCACGATCCCGGTCGCGTCCACGCCCACGGTCGTGGCGGTCGCCGACGTGGCGCCGACGGGCCCCACCGCGATGACCTACGCGGACCAGGACTTCGTCGAAGCGGACACGAACCGTGATCCCTTCCGCGCGTACACGAACCTCTTCGTCCCGCACACCGTCGAGCCGGGCCACATCCAGCGCGAAGTGATCATGGGCCAGACGGCGGTCGACGAGATGCATCTCATCGCCATCGTCAGCGGCGTCGCGAACCCGAGCGCGATGCTCGTGGGCCACGACGGCACCGGTCACACGGTTCACCGCGGCGACTTCGTCGGACGGGCCGAGGTCGTGCAGACGGGTGGCGAAGACAGCGTCCCGGTCACTTTGAATTGGCGCGTCGAGCGAATTCGCGACGACGCCGTGATCCTGTCGCGCGAAGACCCCACGGCCCCGAATCGACCACCGCTGACGCGCGAGATCGCGCTTCACGATCCGTCGGAAGTCGAAGCCGACGGCTGATCGCCCGGGTCTTTGCCGTCGGAGCGGGGTGTGGTCTCGCCGTTTTTTTGTCCCGGCGGCTCGCACGACTGACAATCGCCCTATGCGACAAGCCATTCGCGCCCGGGCCTTTGCCCTCACGTTCGTGCTCGCGTCGTGGTCGCCCATGTTGGCGCTCGCGCAGCACGGCCACGCCGAAGAAGCGACGGTCGAGTCGCTGGCGGTGAGCGGGACGGCCTCGCGCGCGGATCTGATGATTCGCGGCGACTTCGCGATCCCGACCTACGAGATCCGGAGCCGCGACGAAGGACGGATCGTCGTGGTCGACGTGTCGCACGCATCGATGCCCGACGCGGGCCTCCCGCTCGAGGGCGACTCGAGCCTCGTCACGCGGAGCACGACGAGCGTCACGGCGCTCGGCGTTCGCATCGAGCTCGAGTTCTCGGCGCCGGTCGCGTACCGCGCGCGCGCGACCTCGGGTCGCATCCAGCTTCGGCTGGAGCGGATCGACGAAGACGACTCGCTCGACGACGACGAGGTGCCCGTCGTGGGTGCCGCGCGCGATCGCGGGGGCGACGAAGACGAGAGCGCGCCGATGATCCAGGGCGTCTCGCTCGAGCGCCGCGACGGACGCGACCGCGTGGTCGTCTCGCTCAACCACGCCTCGCCTTTCAATCTGGTGCCCGGTCTCGTCGGCAACGCGCGTCTCGAGGTGCCGCTGGCGGCGATCGGCGCGGACTGTGATCGCGACGTCGACATCACCGGCAGCGGCCACGTCGTGCGCGGCATCCGCGTTCACATGGCCGACGGCCGCGCCGTCATCGAGGTCGAGCGCCCGGACGGCGCGCGCGGCACCGCCATCCGTGAGGGCAACCGCATCGTCTGGCTCTTCGCCGCCCCGCCCATTCCGGAAGAAGAAGCAGCGCGTCCGCGCGCTCGCACCATCGCGCGTGAAGACGACATGCGCGAGGCCGTCGACGAAGAGATGGGCGAGACCGACCTCGCCACCTTCGAGATCGACAGCGACGAGGCGGCCGCGTTCCTCACCGACGTCCCGCTGCAGGTGGACGAGGCACGCGGAAGCCGCCGCTACCGAGGACGGCGCATCGATCTCGACTTCAACAACGCCGACATCCACAACATCCTGCGGCTCCTCGCCGAGGTCGGTGGCGTGAACATCGTCACCAGCGATGACGTCAGCGGCACGGTCACCATCCGCATGCGGAACGTGCCCTGGGATCAGGCGCTCGAGGTGATCTTGCAGGCCAAGGGCCTGGGCATGGTTCGCCGTGGCAACCTGATCCGCGTGGCGCCGCTCGAGACGCTCGAGAAGGAGCGCGAGCTCGCCATCGAGCGCCGAAAGCAGCTCGAGACCCTCGAGCCCCTCGAGACGCGCCTCATCCCGGTGAGCTACGCGACCGCAGGCGAGCTCGAGCCGCGCGTCGAAGAGCTGCTCTCCGATCGCGGGAGCGTCTCGGTGGACGAGCGCACCAACACGCTCATCGTCCGCGACATCGCCGACATCCTCGACGACGTGGAGGAGCTGATCCGCACGCTCGACACGCAGACGCCTCAAGTGCTCGTCGAAGCACGCATCGTGGAAGCGACGAGCCAGTACGTGCGCGACGTCGGCATCCAGTGGGGTGGCGACGTGGCGATGAGCACCGCGACCGGCAATCCCACCGGCCTCATCTTCCCGGCCAACCTCGGCGTCACGGGCGGTAACTACGACACGCAGTCACCGACCGCCGGTCTCTCGCCGTTCCAGAGAACGATCTCTACGCCCAACTACGCGGTCAACCTGCCGGCGACGGTCGGTACCGGACAAGGCGGCGCGCTCGGCATCACCATGGGCGCGCTCGGAGGCGGCGTGAACCTCGCCGTCCGCTTGTCCGCGGCGGAGTCCACGGGTGTCGTCCGCATCATCTCGAGCCCGCGCATCCTCACGCTCGACAACCATGAAGCGCACATCGCCCAAGGCACCTTGATCCCCTACTCGCAGATCAGCGCGCAAGGTGTTCAGACGGCCTTCCAGGAAGCCAAGCTCGAGCTGCGCGTCCGACCGCACGTCACCAGCGACGGCAGCGTGTCCATGCACGTGAAGGTCACGCGCGACGAGCCCGACTTCACCAGAACCTCACCGCGCGGCGATCCCACCATCCTCAAGCGCGAGGCCGAGACGGATCTCCTGATCGAGGACGGCCACACCGCGGTCATCGGCGGCATCTACACGCGCAACACCGGTCGAACGGTCGATCAGATCCCGTTCTTCGGCGACATCCCCATCCTCGGCGTGCTCTTCCAGCGCCGCCGCGTGCGAGACGAGCGCAACGAGCTGCTCATCTTCCTGACGCCACGGATCGTGAACCGCGCCGAAGCGCTCTCGCGATAGCGCGAAGCGGGCGCACGCTCAGGGAAGCACGACGCGACCCGGAGCGAGTGTTCCGGTCGGAGCTTGCGTCGTGCTCGGGTTGCTGACGCCGACACCGACTCCGACGGCCGTGCCCACGACCACGACGCCGACGAGCGTCCAGAACCACCACTCTTCGAAGACCGAACCGCCACTGCCACCGGCACTGCGGCTCGTCGTGTCGCCGCGCACGGGCAGGTGCAGCGGGAGCAGCGGGCTGCCTGCGCGCGTGACGAGGTGGCCGCGGGCGTCACGACCCTCGACGTAGATCTCGAGCTCGGTCGCGTCGCCGAACGCCGGGATCGACGCGACGACGGTTCCGCCCGCGACCGCGACGTCTTGTGACTGGTACGTCACGTCGTGATCGCCGCGCGCGCGGATCACGAGGCGAACGATCGCGGGCGAGGAGACCGCCAGACGGACCTCGGTCGGCGCGTTCGCGCGCGCGGCGCTCGGGAGGTCGACGCGGATCGCGGCGTCGGGATCGATCGCGGCGTCGGGCACCACGCGGCCACGGACGGACTCGACGATCTCGGCCACGCGCGGAGAGCCGCTCGGCTCGCGGACCACGTAGTACGGATCGATCGCGAAGAGCCGCTCGAAGCTGTTGCGCGCCGCCGGCTCTTCGTCCTCGACCACCTGCACGAAGCCGAGCGTCTCGAGGACCTGCACGCGGAACGCATCGGGCAACCCCGGCGTCGCTAACGCTCGCGCGAGCGCGCTCTCGGCTTCCTGGTAGTCGAGGTCCGCGTAGAGACGCCGCCCCTGCTCGAGGAGCGCTTGTGCGTCGTCGGTCTGCGCCCTCGCGGCAGGTGCGACGAGCGACGCCGCGAGAACGAGGAGCACGAGCGGGCCCTGCTTCACGGCTGCCACAGCGTGACCCGCCCTCCGGTCCCGATCAGCGCGACCTCTCTCGCGCCGTCGCCGTCGAAGTCGCCCACGGCGAAGTCGAGCACTCCGCTCTGCGTACCGATCAGCCTGAGCCCGCCCCCGGCGACGAAGCGAAACGCGGAGACCATGTCCGACTGCGAGAGCGCGAGCACGTCGTCGGCGCAGTCCCCATCGACGTCGGCGACGACGAGTCGCACCGCGGCCGAGTCGAGCATGGTGACCGGCGCGCCCGACATGTCGAGAAAGACCGCGGCGGCCCGCGTCGCGACGTGGATCGACATGGCGTCGGCCACCACGAGATCGGTGTCGCCGTCGTCGTCGATGTCGCCCACGGCGACCGGCCCGTGGAACATCGGGAACCCTGCGACTGGGAATGGCGTCTCCAGGGTCTCGACGCCCGCGACCGTCTTGAACGAGAGCAGGCCCATCGGACCCGTCGCGACGATCTCGGTGCCGCCGTCTCCGTCGGCGTCCCACGCCACGACGTGATCGAGCGCGAGCGGGGACAGCGGCGTCGGGCTGCCCATCGTCCCCGGCGGCGGCACGAGCGTGAGCCCGGCCGCTCCCGCGATCACCAAGCGCGTTGGTGCCGCGCGTCCGACGCGGCCGATGGCGACGTCGTGGGGCGTGCTTCCGATCGGCGGCGGCGAAGCTCCGTCTTCCGACGACACCACGAGCACGCCGGAGGTCGCGACCGCGATCACGTCGGCGCGGCAGTCCCCGTCGAGGTCGCCGGCGCGCACCAGGACGCCGTTGGTCGTGAGCAGCTCGCTCTCGCGGTGCGATCCCTCGGCGACGTTCTCCGCGTCGAGCACGGCCAAGCTTCCGTCCGCGGCGACGGCGAGCAGTTCGTCGCGACCGTCGGCGTCGTAGTCGGTGGCGATCGCGCGTGGCGGATCATGGAGCGCGGCGAAGGTTCCGCCTGGGCGCGTTCCGAATCCCGCGGCGCCGCGCGCGCGACAGCGCTCGATGGGAAGCGTCGCCTCGGCCGTCCCTTGGGCGGTGAGCGTCGTCGTCACCGTCGCGCCGCCGACGAACGAGCCCGCGAGGACACCGCGCGCCGTCACGTCGACGGTGCCGCCGAAGCTCGGTCCGGCGACGAACGTGAGCGTCGCGGGCGTGGGAAGGGCGCTCGTCGGGTAGGGCATCACGAACACGACGCGGGGGGACGTACCTTCTTCCCGCGCGGTCAGACAGACGTCGTCGGTGGGCGTTCGGACGACGACCGTGACGCGAACCGCACGCTCGGCACCCGAGCACGCGAGCAGCATCGCGCAAGCGAGGACGACCACCGGCCTCTTGCGAGCCCACACGCCCGATTCATACCACGAGGCTCACGTGGGACCGCCACGAGCGTGACTTGGTGGCACGAGTGTGTAGCTCGTGGCTCACGGTGCGCCGTCATCCACACGCTCGGACGATCTCTTCGTCTCCCGCCGGTCCGGTGCCGCAGGTGCCGATCACGTGCGTCGCCTGGCCGAAGAGCACGAGCGCTTGGCCAGCAAGCTGCGTGCGAGCGCGACCGTGATCGCGACGCCCGACGATCTCGTCGCGAGCTACGATCGCGCCTGCGGGAAGCGCTGACCTTGGCGCGTGTTTTGCGTTAGCCTCCGAGCATGGGCCGAAGACAATTCATGATGGACATGGCGCTGGGCGCGGGCGCGGTCGGCTCGGGCGCCGTCTGGCTGCCGGGCTGTGGGGCGAGCCAGCACGCGCCCACGCTTCCGGACGCCGATGCGTTCGCCCTGCTCGAGCGCCTCGATCGCGGCCTGGAGGGCGTGCGGACCTCGCCGTTCACCAGCGCGGCGCAGCCATGGACGCTTCGGTCGGGCGCCTCCGAGCGCATGGTCCGCCTCGGCCTCGAGTCGCTGGTGGTCGCCGACGTGGCGCGCTCGATCACGCCGGGCGTGCGCTTGCCCGAGGAGCTCGCCACGCGCCTCGGCGAGGCCCTGCCGATCCTGGACGACTGCGCGGTCACTTATCACGCGCTCCTCGAGGCGACGCCGCCCTCGGTACGGCGCAACCTCGACGCGCGCTTTCGCGACGATCCCGACATCGGGATGCGCATCACCGAGGTGATCGATCAGCGCGCGAGCGAGCTCGGCATCTCCAACGCGAGCCGCCTGCGCCTGCGCTCGATCGCGTCGAACATCGGCACGCGCATCCGACGTCAGTCGACGAGCGCGCTCCTCGACGACTGCGCGCGCAAGATCGAGGTGGCGGTCGCGCACGGTGGCGCCGACATTCGTCGCGCCCGCAGCCCCGCCGCGATGGGGATGATCGACGTGATCTGGCAGCAGGTCGATGGCTCGCCGCAGAGCGGCAGCACCGGGGCGAGCCCCTGGGGCACGGGCTATCAGGCGAGCGCGCAGTACGGCTACGGCACCACGACGACGACGGCGACCACCTCGCAGGGCATCGATCCGGAGCTGGTGATGCCGACGGGCTCGACGGGAGGTCGCGGCGACGCGGAGCTCACCGTCGGCGGCGTGATGCTGGGCGCGGGCCTCGTGGTGTTCGGCATCGCCGCGCTCGCATCGGCGCTGACGGGTAACTTCAGCCTCATCTCGCCCATCGTCATCGCTGCGACGCCGGCGGGTGTCGCGGTGATCATCGGCCTCGTCCTCTTGATCATCGGTGGCGTCCAGAACGCCCGCGGCTGAATGGCGCTCGCGCCGCCGGCGCCTCGTGCCGTGATCGCCGTGACCGGGCTCGGTGCCGTCTCGGCGCTCGGCACCGGCGTGGACGCGATCCTCTCCGCCATGATCGAGGGGCGCGACGGCATCAGCACGATGACGCGCTTCGACGTGACGCCTCTGCATCCCGTGCACTTCGCCGGCTGGTTGCGGGAGCCCTGGGAGCGAGGCGAGGCAGCGTCGCTCGACGCTTGGGCGAGGCTCGCCGCCCGAGAAGCGTGGCGCGATGCGGGGCTGACGTCGGGCGACGTCGCGCCCGAACGAATCGCCGTCGTGTCGGGCACGACGCTCGGCGAAGAAGGTGCACTCGCCGCGTCGGCCGACGCGGTCGCGGCCGAGATCGGCGCGCGCGGACCGCGCTGGACCATCTCGACCGCATGCGCGTCGAGCGCGAACGCGATCGGCCTGGGGCGTGATCTGATCGAGCACGGCGACGCCGACGTGGTCATCGCAGGCGGTGCCGAGAAGCTGGTGATCCAGATCGTCGCTGGGTTCGCGGCGCTGGGTGTGTTGGGTGAAGACAAGTGCGCGCCCTTCGGAGAGCAGCGGGGCACCACGCTCGGCGAGGGCGCGGGCTTCGTGGTCCTCGAGCGCTTCGGCGTGCGGTCGGTGCGCGCGCGTGCGTTCATGCTCGGCTACGCGCTCTCGAGCGACGGATGGCACGAGACGACGCCCGATCCCCGCGGCGAGGGGGTCGCGCGCGCGACGACCTGGTGCCTGCGCGACGCGGGTCTCTCGAGCGATCGCGTGGACTACGTGAACGCGCACGCCACCGGGACCGCCGCCAACGACGACGCCGAGTGGCGCGGAATTCAGAAGGCGCTCGGCGCGCGCAGCAAGGCGATCCCCGTCAGCGGCAGCAAGGGCTTCCTCGGCCACGCTCAGGGCGCGGCGGGTGTGCTCGAGACGATCGCGACCATTGCCTGCATGGAGCGAGGGCTGGTCCCGCCGAGCGCGCGTATCGGACGCGGCCGATCGCACGGCCCCTCCGACACGGTGGGCGCGAGCGGCCGCGCGCGAGAAGGTGTGATCGAGGTCGCGCTCTCCAACAGTGCCGCATTCGCGGGCGCGAACGCGATCGTGGCGGTGGGACGCTCGCCACACGCGGGCCCGAACATGCTCACGCGTGCGATCACGCTCGATGGCGTGTGTGCGATGCGAACCGAGCGCGGTGCGGCGCGGGACGAAGCGGCGATCGCGCGCGCCTGCGGTGACGTCGATCTGCGGAACACGGATCCCTCGTCGCGCTTCGCGATCGCGTGCGTCACGGGCGCGCTCGCTGGGGCCGGCGTGAAGGTGCGCGGGGAGGCGCGCGAGCGAACGGGGCTCTTCGGCGGAACGGGCGGCCCACCGCGCGCGAGCGTCGAGGAGTTCCGCAAGAGCCTCGATCGCGGCGTGGACAAGGCGAGCGCGCCCGCCTTCGCGCGCACCGTGGCGCATGCACCGCTCGGAGCGGCGTCGTGCGCGACGGGTGCGCGAGGGCCAGCGACGACCGTCGTCGGAGACGGAGTCGCGGGCTTGCTCGCGATCGCGTACGCCGCGCGCTGGCTCGCCGCGCGGGACGACGCCGATCGCATCGTGGCGGGCGGGATCGACGAGCGCGCGCACGACTCGCTCGACGAGGAGGGCGCGGCCTTCGTCGTCGTCGTCGCGGGTGGAACCGGACCGCGCGTGCTCGGCGTCGCGACGGCCGGTGATCACGATGCCGCCGTCGCGCAGGCGCTGACGAGCGCGGGACGCTCGCATGAAGAGGTCGACCTCTGGCTGCGCGCGCCGTCGGGCGGCGCGACGTCGTGCGCGTCGGCGTACGCCGTGGTCGATGCGATCGGTGCCATCCGCGAGGGCGCTCGGCTCGCGGTCGTGAGCGCGGCAGGGACGCAGGGGGCCGTCGCGCTGGTGATCGCGACCGGAGTCGTCCGCGGAGCGGACGCGACATAATTGTGTCGGCCCGGCGAGCCGGGCACTCCTGTCGTGATCGCGCAGCCGGGATGATCGATGCTAGGAGGAGCGCTTCGATGAACGACGACTCGTCCCTCTCGCTCTCGCCTTCGCTGGCAGAGCACGTCGCGCGCCACGAGGCCGCGCTCGCACGCGTGCGGAGCGTGCTCGTCAATCAGCTCAAGGTGGCGCTCCCGCCCGAGCAGATCGAGCTCGACGCGCCGCTCTTCGGCACGGGCCTGGGCCTCGACTCGGTCGACGCCGTCGAGCTCGTGGTGGCGATCGAGACCGAGTTCGCCCTGCAGCTCCCCGAGGGCGCCGCCGGCCCCGCGCAGTTCCGAACCGTTCACTCGCTGGTCGAGCTCGTGCTGAATCCGCCGCTGCCGCCCGTCGTGCTCGCGCCGCCGATGCCTGCGGAGGCGACGTGATCATCGCGTCTTCGACGCCTCCTGTCGGGAGCACGCTCGATCTCGCAGCGCAGCACACGGCCATCCGCACGCGCACGGCCATCGCGCGCACGGGTCAGACGCGGATCGTCCGACTGCGCGGCGAGGGAGCCCGCGACGCAGCGCTCTGGCTCCTGCCGTCGCGCCTTCATCTGCGTGATGCGCAGGCGAGGCAGTCGCTCTTGCTGGACGAGACGGGCCGTCCGCTCGCCGATGTGGTCGTCGCGGCGGACGACGAGGACTATCTCCTTCTGATCGATGGCCCCGGCGATCCCGTGGCGCACGTCAGAGCGAACGCGCGCGGCGACGTTCGCGTCGAAGTCGAGGACGCGACGCACGAGGTGATCGACGTGCACGGGCCTTGGGCCTGGGAGCTCGTCTCCGAAGTGCTCGGCAGCGATCTGCTGGCGCTGCCATACTTGAACTTCTTCCGCATGGACGAGGGCATCTGCGTTCGCGCGGGCCGCACCGGCGAGTTCGGGTACCACCTGCTGGTGCAGCGCGACACGGCCGAGGCCGTGATGGCGCGCTTCTTCGAGCGCGGCAAAGAGCTCGAGCTGGCCGAGGTGGGCGCCGAGGCGGTCGCGATCGCGGGCTTCGAGAACTGGTTCTTCGACGCGCGTCACGTGCCCGAAGGCGCGACGCCCGTGGAGCTCTCGCTCTCGTGGCGGCTCGCGACCGATCGCGATTTTCTCGGGCGCGACGCGATCGAGAAGCGGCGCGCATCGCCGGGCCCGCGACAGGCGTGCGCGATCGCGTCCGATGAGGTTCGAACCGGAGAGCGCGTATCGCTGGAGGGTCGCGATGTCGGCGTCATCACGCGCGCGGCGTACTCGCCCTCGCGGCAGAGCTGGTTCGCGTCGGCGTTGCTGGAGCCGCGCCTCGTCTGCGCCGGCATCGAGCTCGCCGGGGCCGCGGGCGCGACGCTGCGCACGATCGCGCCCCCGCTCGTCGACAACCAGAGCCTCTACATCGATCCGCGGCGGCACACGTATCGCGCACGCGACGAGGTTCGCTTCGGCGCGCCGCCGCCCCCCACGCTGGTCGCGCCGTGATGCGCTTGGCCGATCGGGTCGTGGTGGTGACCGGTGGCTCGCGCGGGCTCGGTCGCGCCATCGCGCTCGATGCCGCGAGCGAGGGTGCGCGCGTGGTGGTCGGCTATCGCCGTCGCGAGCGAGAGGCGCTCGAGGTCGTAGCCGAGGCCGGCAAGGGCGCGATCGCGCTCGCGCTCGACGTGCGCGATCCAGCCAGCGTCGATGCGTTCTTCGCGCAGGTCCTCGCGGCACACGGGCAGATCGACGGCCTCGTCACGTCGGCGGGCATCGTGTCCGACAGCTGGTTCGCGACGCTGCCGCTCGAGCAGTTCGACGACATCGTGAGCACGAACCTGCGCGGCACGATGCTCGCGATGCGCGCGGTGCTTCGTCCGATGATGGCCAAGAAGCGCGGCTCGATCGTCGCGCTCACCTCGGTGGCCGGTGTGCGACCGAGCCCGGGCCAAGCGGCCTACGCCGCGAGCAAGGGTGGCATCCACGCGATGGTGCAGACGCTCGCCGTCGAGGTCGGCAAGCACAACATCCGCGTCAACGCGCTGGCCCCGGGGCTGATCGACGCGGGCATGGTGAAGGCGACGTCACCCGAGCGTGTGAAGCAGACGCTCGCGCACGTGCCGCTCGGTCGGCTGGGCGAGGCTCGCGAGGTCGCGCGTGTCGCCACGTTTCTCTTGAGTGACGACGCGAGCTTCGTGACGGGCCACACGCTGCAGGTCGATGGAGGGCTCGGCGCATGACGGGCGACGGAATCGAGTGGACGCGGCTCGCGCTCGGCGCCGACGTCGTGCAGATGCTGCTGCCCCACCGGCGACCGTTCCTGCTCGTCGATGCGGTCGAGGCGATCGTGCTCGGTCGGAAGCCGATGCTGCGCGCGCGCAAGATGGTCTCGGCGAACGAGCCCGTGCTCGAGGGCCATTTCCCGGGCCTCTCTCTCTGGCCGGGCGTGTACACCATCGAGGGGCTCGGG
>JAYVCF010000419.1:0-4577 GCA_043750095.1 Deltaproteobacteria bacterium | reverse complement strand
CCCGAGGAGGGTCGCGCCGCAGGTGCTCGAGCCCAGGATCACGAACTGCGCGGCGTCGGTGCCCGTGATGCTCGAGGTGAGCGCCGTGACGGTCTCCATGCCGTTGTTGGTGACGGTGATGGTGCGAAGCGCGGAGTCGGTCTCGGCGACGTTGCCGAAGCTGGCCGCGGCCGTGCTGAGCATGAGCGCCGCCATCGTGATGCCCGTCCCGGTGACATCCGACGTGCGAGTGCCGCCGCTGGGCGAGCTGACGTTCAGGACGGCCGCCTTCGCGCCCACGGTGGTGGGGCTGAAGCGCACGGTGATGGTGCAGCTGGCTCCGCCCGCGAGCGGCGCCGAACAGGCGCCGACCGAGACGATGCTGAACTGCGTCGACTGGGCGCCCGTGAGGTTGGCCGTGATCGCGCCCGTGGGCGCGCCGCCCGTGTTCATGACCGTGAAGTTGACGGTCGACATCCCGCCGCCGATGGCGACAGAGCCGAAGTCCGCCGCGGTCGGCAAGAGCGTGATCATCGCAGGGTTCTGGCCGGTCCCGCTGAGCGCCGCCGAGCCGCCGTTGGCGGTGAGAGTCGCCGTGCGCCCGCCGATGGCGCCGGGGACGAACTGAACGGCGACCGTGCAGGACGCGCCGCCAGCGAGGGTCATGCCCGTGCAGCCGTTGCTGCCTGCAACGATCGGGAAGTCAGCCGGGTTCGCGCCCGCGACCGCGACCACGATCGGGCCGACCGACGCCGAGCCGGCGGGGTTGCTGATCGTGAACGTGGTGGCGCCCACCGCGACGCCGACCGACGACGTGCCGAAGTCGTGCGTCGAGGGCGTGATGTTGATGGAGCCGATCATCTGCGAATTGCCGGAGAGGATCGAGTGCGCCGAGAGCGTGCCCGCCGTGACGTCCAACGACGCCGTCTTCGCGCCTGGCGCGCCCGCGTGGAACACGACCGAGATGGTGCAGCTCGCGCCGCCCGCGAGAGGGGCGCCCGCGCAGGTGCTCGACGCGATCACGAACTCCGACGTCGAGGCGCCCGAGACCATGTTCCCGAGGCTCCCCGTCGCGACGCCGCCGGTGTTCGTCACCGTGAAGTCGACCGGCGCGCTCTGCGAGCCGCTCACGACCGAGCCGAAGTCGCGCGTCGTGGGGACGACACGAAGGCCCGCCGGAGTCTGCGCTCGACCCGCGAGCGTGGCGTTCGCCGTCACGCCGCCGGCCGTCGCCTGAAGGATGCCCGAGTGGTCCGGCATCGACGGTGAGGTCGGCCCGTAGATCACGTCGACCGTGCAGGTCGCGTGTGCCGCGAGCGTGTGCGTCGAGCACATGTCGGCTCCGAGCATGAACTGCGTCGAGTCGAGGCCGCCGAGCTGGATGTCGAGCACGGCGCTCGCCGTGCCACCCAGGTTCGTCACCGTGAACGTGTGGGCGGCGGTCGGGGTGCCGACGGTCGCCGTGCCGAAGTTGTAGGGCGAGGGCGTGATGCTGAGGCCGACGGGCGGCACGCCACGGCCTTCGAGGGTCGCGGGCGCCATCGCGGTGCCATCCGTGGCGGTCAACGTCGCCATCGCGCTGTGCACAGCCGACGGAGAGAACGTCACGACGACGGTGCAGGTGCCAGCCGGGGCGAGGTGCATGCCGGTGCAGCTGTTGGCGCCGACCGTGAAGTCGCCTGCGCCGGAGCCGCCGAGGTTCGCCGTCATCGCGCCGCTGGC
Organism: Deltaproteobacteria bacterium; assembly: GCA_043750095.1. GTDB lineage: Bacteria > Myxococcota_A > Polyangia > Polyangiales > Sandaracinaceae > JBBSAT01. The sequence goes on along the minus strand of JAYVCF010000419.1, from coordinate 2,876 downwards.
GACCATGCCCGTGTTCGTCACGGTGAAGGTGATCGGCGAGCTGGTCATGCCCATGACCACGTCGCCGTAGTCCTGCAGCGCCGGGGCGATCGTGAGGGTGGCCATCCCCATGCCGCCGTCGTGTCCGATCGGGCCCGTGTCGATCATGCCGCCGTCGGTCATGCCGGTGTCCGTCCCGACGATCACTGCGGGCCCAGGGCAGCCCGCGAGCGTTACTGCAATTGAAGCGGTCAAGAACCCGACCGCTACTCGACTCTGAAGTCTCGTCATCCGACCCATCCTTCTTCTGTGAAGGGGGTAGTCGGATGGCGTACGCATCCTTCCCCCCAAGCGGCCCGGGAATATCGCCGGGGGTACCCAATGTCAACCTGGGGGGAACCCGCAACCACACGGGCGTGCGTGAGCACACGCATCTGAACCGGCGTACTGTAGGGGCTAGTGTGATCACGGGTCCACGAGCAGCCCGATCGAGCCCTGGAGGCCCAGCGCGCTCGAGAGGCTGCTCGCGTAGCCCGGGTCGGCGTACACCTGTCCGAGCGCGGCGATCTCCGGCATGAGGGCCACATGATCGTCCAGGCGGATCACGAGGCCGACGGATACCCCCAGATAGAGGTAGCTCGCGGGGGCCGCTTGGCCCGGCACCGCGAGGCGCATCTGGTAGGTGACCCGCGGGGCGACGACGAGCTGGTGATCCCCGAGGTTGATGCCGATCAGCACGGGGGCCTCGAGCGCCAGCTTGTCCTGCACCGTGTAGGCGAGCGCCGGGGCGAGAAGCACATCGACGCCCGAGCGAGGATCGGGAGATCGATGGAGCTGCGTGCGTGCGCCGAGCGTGAGGCCGAGGGTCGTGACGCGGGCTCCGAGCTCGAGCTCTGGGGTGACGCCGACGCGGACGCCGACCTCGGCGATGGGCCGGATCGAAGCGCCGCTGTCGGTGGCCACGACCAGCGCCTCGGGCGCGCCGTAGATCTGGACCCGGCCGACCTCGACGACGCGCGCGCGGCCGAGGGTGCTGAACGACATGCACGCGCTCGCGAGGAGCCCCATCAGCACGATCGCCGTGACCCTCTTCACGGGCATGCATCCAGCGGGCGGATCCAGGCGTCGCCGAGCGTGCCGAGCCCATCCCCGTTGGCGCCGCCACCGTAGAGGACCAGTCGATGGCGCACGGGATCGACGATCAGGCTCGCGTGATCGCGCGGCGGTGGCTGCACCGAGGCGGGCAGTCGAACGAAGCGAGGCGTCGCACCGAGCAGAAACCCATCGGTGAAGCCGACGTCGAAGTTGTCGAGGTTGTCGCCGCCGCTCATCACGAGCATCGCGCACTGCACATCGAACGCTTGCCCGAAGTGTGCTGCGGCCGCCGTGTTGCCCGGGGGCGAGAGGCGCTCCCAGCGCTGGTCGGTGAGCACGTAGCGCCAGCTGTCGTGGTACGCGGTCAGCGCGTCGTGGCCTCCGTGCATCCAGAGCGCGCCGTCGAAGAACGCGAACGCGACCGACGTGCGCGCAGCCGGATGATCGCCGGGGGCGGGCAGCAGCCGCCAGGCGTCGGTGGCGAGATCGAGCTCCCAGAGATCGTCGAGCGATTGAAGCAGCTCGCCCGCGCCGCCGAAGACCCAGAGGTGAGCGCCGTCGGTCACCGCGGAGACGTCGTGGCGCGCGCTCGGACCGTTGGGAAGAGGCGACCAGCGGTTCGTCGCGAGATCGAGCGACCAGACATCGGCGATCGACGTGGCGAGCCCGCTGCGACCCCCGACCGTGATGAGGCGATCACGGCTGGCGTCGATGGCAGCCGCGAAATCGGTGCGCGCGCGAGGCGAATTCGCGACCGCGAGGTGCGACCACGCGAGCGTTCCCAGATCGAGGACGAGCACGTCGTCGAGCGCGACGTTGCCGTTCTCACCGCCGACCACGATCATCCGATCGCGCGCGACATCGACGAGCGCGACGTGACCCCAGCGCGGCGCGACCCCGTCCGTCGCGATGGGCGCCCACGAAGGCCCGACCTCGCCGCACGCGAGCGTGAGCGAGAGAGCACCGAGCGTGACGAGGCGGCGACGCATCGAGCGCGGAGTGTACGTCGGTACGTCGACGCGCCGACACGCGCTAGGGTGTGAGCGATGGCCGAACGCTCGACCGCTTCTGCACGCGTGGCCGCCGACGCGGTGCTCCTCGCTGCGCTCGTGCTCGCGACCCTCGTCGCGGGGTGCCCGCACTTTCAGCCCGAGGTCGCGCTTCAACCGACGCCGTACGCGCGCGCGTCCTCGTTCGCGCTGGGCGAGGGAGTCACGTACCGGCCCGACCTCGACGATCACCGGCTCGCGATCGACCCGAGCGTCTTCGATCCGCGCGAGCTCGATGCGACGCCGCGGCTCGTCACGCAGTGCATGACGAACGGCGCGGTGAGCGATCGCGGCGCGCACACCATTCTCCCTCCCGGCGTCGCGCACGCGGACGCGTTCACGCTCTCGCTCGTGCTCACGCTGGCCGTTCCAGGCTTCACGCGCGGTGCGCAAGACTCCGCGTCGGCGACGGCGCCCGGCGCGACGGCCAGCGCGAGCGCGGTGCGTCCGAGTGAAGGCGCATCGGCCACGGCAGCGGCGATCCTCGAGATCCGCGCGACCGACGGAACGCTGATCGATCGCGTCCGGATCTTCGCGCAGCGCTTTCCGCGCATCGGCGAGCCACTCGACGCGCGCGCGGGGGCGCTCTGTCGGATCTTGCTCGAGGAGACACAGCACTACCTCGACTGGCGAATCGACGGACGTGGCTGACGCGCGACGCCTCATCGCGGGGCTGGCGCTAGCTTTCACCGCGTGCACGAACGCGCCGTCCGTCGTGGCCCTCGCGACGCTCGAGCGCACGGTGGGTGTGGG
>JAYVCF010000418.1:0-8702 GCA_043750095.1 Deltaproteobacteria bacterium | reverse complement strand
CCCAACGAGACGCTGGAGCGCGTGGCGTCCTTGTGGCGCGAGCATCGACCGCATCCTCCCGTGGCCGTGCTGGGCGACGAGGCGCTCGCGGCGGCGTGGGCTGCGCTCGCCGAGCCGCCCGCCACGCTCGCGCCGCTCGACGCTCCGAGCGCTCTGAAGGCGATCTCGCCCGCGCTCAAGACGGCGCTCAAGGGCGTGCCTCGCGAGTAGGGGGCTTGATCCGTGGACGGTGAGCACGGTAGTGCTCGTGAAGAGGAACCGCCCATGAAGATGAAGAACCACATCGATCCCGTGCTCGCGGAGTTCCCGCCGGATGCGGTCACGGTCCGCGTCGCCCACGCGATCTTCGGCGCCGTGCCTTTCGCGCCCAAGATGGGAAGCTACGGCTCGCTCGGCGACTGCGCGCACTCGTTCTTTCCGCAGTCCTCCGATGACGCGCAGACGCTCGTCTACAAGCTCGCGCAAGGGGACAACGTCGCGAGCGCCCTCTCCGTCGCAGGCGCGATCGACACGGGCGACACGGGCCTGGCGATCTACTCGGGCGTGCACTCGGCGCTCACGATGTTCTTCGGCAAGGGCACCAAGGCGCTCGACAACGACAGCGAGCAGGGCGTGGACGCGGCCCTGAAGCTGCTCGGCATGTCGTACATCATCTACAAGCTCTTTCCCGGTTCGCCCGCCGAGAAGGCGAGCGCCTTCTACACGACGCCCGCGGGCCAGGCGCTCGGGTTCTATTACGCGTCCGTCGACGTCGCGCTTCCGTTCGCCGACAACCTCCTCTCGGCTGGCGGCAACGCGATCGAGACGATCCTCTCGCGCTACGGCGGCGCTGCGGCAGGCAAGCTCGCGGTGCTCCCGGGTGGCGCGCAGATCGCGGGCGCGGCGCAGTCGATGGTGGGCTCGCTCATCGCGCCCATCGAGGGTGCAGTGCGTCAGGTCACGCCCTACGTCAGCAACATCGCCAACTCGGCGATGAAGCATCTTCCCGGCTTCATGAGCGCGGCGGACAAGGTCGCGGGCGTCGCTGCGAGCGGCGCCGACGTGCTTCCGTTCTATCGGTACCTCGTGGCGCGTCTCGCCGCCGAGTCGTGCGTCCTCTGTGCGTCGCGCGGACAGACCGCGGGCTGACGAACTCGACCGGAGTGCCGGGCTCGCCCGGCCGACACAATGGTGTCGCGGTTGCGAAGCGGATGACTCCGGCCGTGATCGTGGCTAACCCTTGACGCCACCCTCGGTGAGGCCGGTGACGAGCTCGCGCTGTAGGAAATAGAAGAGCGCCATCACCGGCACCGAGACGAGGATCGCGCCCGCGGCGAAGTGCCCGAGGTTCGCGTCGTGCTCGCTCGCGTAGCTCTGAAGGAGAATCGGGAGCGTGTAGAGATCCTCGCGCGTGAGGAACGTCGCCGCGAGAACGAACTCGTTCCACGCCTGGATGAAGGCGAAGAGCGCAGTGACGGCGATCGCCGGTCGCGCCGCGGGCAACACGACGCGCAAGAAGGCCGTCGCGCGCGTCGCCCCGTCCACCATCGCGGCCTCTTCGAGCTCCTTCGGGATCGCATCGAACGCGCCGCGCAGCTGAAAGATCGCGAAGGGCACGGCCGTGGTCGCGTAGACGAGGACCAGGCCCGTGCGCGTGTCGAGGAGATCGAGCGCATCGAGCAAGAGATAGAGCGGCACCGACGCGGCGACGCCAGGAAACATCTGCGTCGCGAGCATCGCGCCGAGAGACGCGCGCTTGCCCACGAAGTCGAAGCGCGAGAGCCCGTAGGCGGCTGGCGTGGCGATCATGATCGCGACCAGCGCGGTGAATACCGAGACCAGGCTCGAGCTCGCGAGCTGCGAGCCGAACACCCAGTGACCGCCGTCGTCGGTGCGGCTGAGCACGGCCGCGAAGTGCTCGAGCGAGAACCCATCGGGGACAGGCAGCGCGCGCGCCTCCGGCGTGACGCCGGGCGAGAACGCGAGCGCGACGACCCAGAGCACCGGATAGAGCGCGAAGATCACCGCGAGCGCGATGAGCGCATGCACGACGACGTCGCCGAGAAGCCGTGCTCTCACGTGGCGCTCCGTGCGCGCTCGCGCGGCAAGAGACGCGTCAGCCCGACGAGGATCATGAAGATGAGGACCGAGTACGCCGCCGCGTAGCCGATCTGATGGCCACGCGTGAACGCCCAGCGGTACGCTTCCGACACCAGAATCTCGGTCGTTCCGTCGGGCTCGCCCGCGCTCACGAGGAACACGACGTTGAACATGTTGAACGTCCAGACGGCGCCCATCGCCACCGCAGGGAGAAGCGCAGGCGCGAGCATGGGAAGCGTGATGCGCGTCAGCTTCTGCATCGCCGTCGCTCCGTCCAGATCGGCGGCCTCGTAGAGATCTCTCGGGATCGATGTGAGCGCGCCGAGCGTCACGACCATCATGAACGGAAAGCCGAGCCAGACGTTGGTGGCGACGTTCGCAGTGAACGCCGTCGAGAACTGCGCGAACCAGCTCACGGGCTCGACCCCGAAGAGTGCGAGGATCGCGTTGATGGCGCCGAGCTGCCGGTGGAACATCCCGCGCCACGCGAGCGCGGTCACGTAGCTCGGCACCGCCCAAGGAACGACGAGCAGCACGCGCGCGAACGTGCGGAGCTTCACCGTGGGTCGATGGAGGAGCAGCGCGAGGCCGACGCCGATCGCCACGTGCAGCGTCACGTTGACGACGGTCCACAGGACGGTGACGGGAAGCACGATCCAGAACGAGCCGTGATCGAAGAGCCCACTGCCGCGGTTGGTGAGGATGTCCTCGTAGTTGGCGAGGCCCACGTAGTGCTGGTCGGGATAGCCCGCGAAGAACGAGGTCGCGGCGCCGACGAGCAGCGGCACGACGACCAGCGCGAGCACCGCGACGAACGCGTGCGTCACCCAGGCGTAGGCCGGCATCGAGCGAACGAGCGCTGCGCGCAGCTCTGCGCTGCGAAGGCGCGAGAGTGCGACGAGCAACACGAGGACGAGCGTGCTCGACACGAACACGATCGCGATCGTCGGATCACGACGGGCAGGCGCCGCGCGTGTCTCGGACTCGAAGCGATGCGCGGCCTGCGCGAGCGCATCGGCGGGCGTCGCGTCGCCTCGCAGCGCGTTGTGGAGCGCACGATCCATGGGCCCGAACACCACGTCCATGTGCGGATCGGTGGGCATCGGCAGCGCGCGCAGCGCGGCCTCGTGGAACCCGACCAGCGTCGGATCGTTCGCGAGCGCTGGCTCGAGCCAGGCCGATTCGGAGGCGACGATGTGACCGCCTTCGCGCGCGCGGATCACCGAGCCCTCGGTCGCGGCGAGGTAGCGCGCGAGATCGAGCGCAAGCTCGGGCTGAGGCGAGTAGGTCGGGAGCATCGCGGCCTCGATGGTCGCGTAGGGCTGCATCGCGTGATCGTCCGCGCTCTGCACGCGCGGCAGCGGCTGCACGCGCCAGCCGGGCTGACCCACGAGATCGAGCGCGAGCCAGGGGCCACTGACGGCGCTCACGGCGCGTCGCGAACGGAAGAGATCGCGAACGAGATCGTTGGTCGTCTCCGGCGGAACGATGCCGCGTGACTCGAGCCCGGTGAGACGCGCGAGCGCGCTCGCGCCCGCGGGGGTCGAGGCCGCGAAGTGACCGCTCGCGTCGAGCAGCTCGGCGCCGTATGCGTGGAAGAGCCCGACCGTTGCGTAGGAAGAGCCGAGCTCCCAGACCAGTGGGAATGTGCCTGTCGGAAGGGTCGATCCGCGCGCCTCGATCGCCTCGAGGTCGACGAAAGGATCGCGCGCGAGGTCGTCCCAGACGTAGAGCGCGAGACACTTCACCGAGAGCGGGACACCCCAGAGATCGTCCGCGTAGCGAAGCGAGGCGAGGACGCGTCCATCGAAGTCGTCGAGCGGCGCGCCACCGATGGGGACGACGATGCCCTCGGCGACGTAGGTCGCGAGTCGGTTATGCGCGTCGATGAAGAGGTCGGGCCCGTGGTGCGTGGGGACTGCGCTGCGAAGACGGGTCGCGTACGCGCCGAAGGGGCTGGCGACGAGATCGACGTGGACGCCCGGGTGCTGGGTTTCCCAAGCGTGCGCGGCAGCCGCGAGGCCAGCGGCTTCGTGGTCACCGTAGGCGTGCCAGACGACGAGGGTCTGGGCGTGGGCGAGAGAGGGGAGCGAGAGCGAGAGCGAGAGCGAGAGCGAGAGCGAGAGCGAGAGCGAGAGCGAGAGCGAGAGCGAGAGCGAGAGCGAGTGGGCGCGCGTCATCGCAGCGACCGCCCGGTCTCGCGATCGAAAAGGTGCACTTGCTTCGGTGCGAGCCTCACCGTGTCTCCGACCCGCGAACGAGAGAGCTCTTCCGGCGTCAGGCGTGCGACGAAGGGCTTGCCTGCGACGACGCCATGGACGTAGGCCTCGAAGCCCATCGCCTCGACCACCTCGATGCGCAGCGAGAGGCCCGACTCGCCTGCGCTCACCAGTGCGAGATCCTGCGGGCGCACGCCGAGCACGGCGGGACCGTTCGTGTTGCCGTCCACGCCGACCTCGACCGCGTCGGCGCGCGCGCGACCGTGCTCCACCTCGACGTCCACGAAGTTCATCGCGGGGCTGCCGAGGAACCCAGCGACGAAGCGCGACGTGGGGCGCTCGTACACTTCGAGAGGTGCGCCCATCTGCTCGATCACACCCGCGCGCAGCACGACGAGCCGATCCGCGAGCGTCATCGCCTCGACCTGATCGTGGGTCACGTAGATCATCGTCGCGCGCAGGCGCGCATGCAGCCGCTTGATCTCGACGCGCACCTCCGCGCGCAGCGCCGCGTCCAGGTTCGAGAGCGGCTCGTCGAACAAGAACAACGACGGCCGCCGAGCGATCGCGCGACCCATCGCCACGCGCTGCCGCTGTCCGCCCGAGAGATCTCGCGGATGCCGCGCGAGCAGCTTCTCGAGCCCGAGCATCTCTGCGACCTCGGCGATGCGCTTGTCGATGGTTTTCGGGTCGGTTCGACGCAGCGTGAGCCCGAACGCGAGGTTCTCGCGCACCGTGAGATGCGGATAGAGCGCGTAGCTCTGGAACACCATCCCGATGTCCCGCTCCCGCGGCGGCGCGCGCGTGACGTCGCGCTCTCCGATCGTGATCGTCCCAGCGTCGGGCGTCTCGAGGCCCGCGATCGTGCGGAGCAGCGTGCTCTTGCCGCACCCGCTCGGCCCCACGAGCACGACCAGCTCACCCGAACGGACCTCGAGATCGATGCCCCGCAAGATCGGCTGGCCGCCGAGCTTCTTTTCGATGCCTGAGAGGATCAGTCGCATGCGCGCAAGACGCGCGAGCATACGAGAAACGGCGCGCCGTCGGTCAGCCGTTCCAGTCGATCACGTGCGCGCTCGGCTCGGGCCGCGCGAAGGCGGGCGGCTCTTCGGCTGGCGTCCCGACGTAGAGGTAGCCGAGCAGCTTGTCGGTCGGCGCGAGACCGAGCTTGCTCATGAGCTCCGCGTCGTACGCCGCCGCTCCCGTCTTCCAGACGCTGCCGAATCCCTCCGCCTGGAGGCCCAGCTCGATCCCGTACATGACGCAGCCGGCCGAGAGCACCTGCTCGATCTCGGGGGCCTTCGGGCTCTGCTTGATCGCGGCGGCGACGGCGACCATCAGCGGTGCACGCAGCACCTTGTTGCGCTCCCTCTCGATCTCGTCGGCGCTCGCGCCGGGACTGCGCCGAAGGAGGGACTCGACGAAGAGCGCACCGAGCTTCGCGCGCGCCTCGCCCCGGAAGAGCAGCACCTTCCACGGTCGCAGCGCCGCGTGATCAGGCGCACGCAAGGCGGCGCGCATCACGCGGTCGATGACCTCGCTGCTCGGAGCGGGCTCCTTCAGCTTGCTTACCGATCGACGACCCGCGAGGAGCTCCATGGCGTTCATGCGGGCGGATGTAGGGCCCATCGACCGAAGCCGCCAGAACGATTCGGCGCCGGGCTTGACATCGCCACTGACCGGATTACGATTCTGGTCAGTGGACCCGCTCACCCAGGAAAAGGTTCTCGGCTCGGCGGCGGCCTGCTTCGGTCGCGGCGGGTACGCCAAGACCTCCATCGACACCATCGCCGAGCGCGCAGGCGTCGCGAAGGGCACGGTCTACCTGTACTGCAAGAGTAAGCAGGACCTCTTCTATCAGTCGGTGCATCGCGAGCTGCGGCAGTGGGTCGCGGATCTTTCGAAGCAGATCGATCCGCGCCGTCGCGCCGACGAGCTGATGATGGAGATGGGCGCCTCCGACGCGGCGTTCATGCAGAAGCGCCCGCTCGTTCAGGACCTCCTGTTCGGGATGTTCCACGGTCAGCTGCCCGAGATGGCGCCCCAGTTCGAGGAGCTGCGCGAGCTCGGCATCAAGCACGTGATCGAGCTCATCACGCTCGGCATCCGTCAGAAGATCTTCGACCCCGACATCGACGTCGAGGCCACGGCGCGCGTCCTTCAAGACATGCAGATCGCAGGAACGCTCCTCGGTCGTCGCACCGGGCTCCCAACGCGAGAGGCAATGCCCGAGGTGCGTCGCCAGCAGCTCGCTGCGTTTCGGCTCGTGATGAACGGGCTCCGCGTCCGCTGATTTTTTTTGGCCACCCACTGACCACTCTGCAAAACGAGTCACTCGATCGAGGAGGAAGTCCCATGACCACGCCCACCCAGTTCCTTCGCCGCACCATTCTCGGCGTGCTTCTCGCGACCCCCGAAGGCCGCGCGCACATCCTCAGCCTGATGGTCGCCGCCGAGGAGGGCGACGAAGCGGGCGTCTTCGATCGCCTGATCGAGCGCATGGACGATCCGAAGCTCCGCCGCGTCATCGGCGCGCACAAGGCCGACGAAGAGCGCCACGCCGGGCTCTATCGCGCCTGCCTCGAGCGCAACGGGCTCGCGCTCGACGCCGTGCCCGACTCACTGCTCATCATCCGCGAGATCGCCCGCATGGCAGGAGGCGCGCTCGGCGCGGGCGAGGCGAACGCGATCGCGAGCGACGAGGACGTGATGAACACCTACGCGTTGCTCCTCGCGATCGAGGAGCGTGGAGTCGAGCAGTTTCCCCTCATCGGCGCCGCGTTTCGCCGCCTCGGAGATCACGCGACCGCCGACACCTTCGATCAGGTCACGCGCGACGAGCGCGGGCACACCAAGATCTGCCGCACGCTCGGTCGCCGCTACGCGCCCGACGACGCGACCTGGGAGCGCGCGGCAACGCACTACCGCCGCGTGGAGGCAGAAGCGTTCGATCGCGTCGGGGCGGCCGGGCTCCGATACGCGTGGCGTCAGCGGCTGATCCAGCGGGGGCTCAAGTCGATCGTGCGCGGACGGCTCGGGGCGCTCGTGCCGGCGGTCGCCTGAGTTACTTCGCGTTCGTTTTCGTCTTCGTCGGCTTCGGAGCGCGCTCGTTCGGGGGCTTCCAGCCCGTCGTTCGCGGATCGGCCGGGCCGATCTCGTCGCCCTCGCGCATCGCGCGCGCCGTCTCGTCGGCGAACTCCAGGTAGCGCCCTGCTTCGATCGCCTCGCGGCCTGCTCGCGTGAGCGCGCCGTAGAAGTGCAGGTTGTGCTGGGTCACGAGGCGCGCGCCGAGCATCTCTTCGTTCTTCACCAGGTGATGCACGTACGCGCGCGTGAACTGCGTGCAGCACGCGCAGTCACAGCGCGCATCGATGGGCCGCTCGTCGGTCCCATGGCGCGCCTGCTTGAGGTTCACGCGGCCCGACCAAGTGAGCGCCTGCCCATTGCGCGCGTTGCGGGTCGGCAGCACGCAGTCGAAGAGATCGATCCCCGCGCCCATGCCGCGCAGAAGATCGTAGGGCGTGCCCACGCCCATCAAGTAGCGCGGCCGATCGCGCGGCATCTCGTGAACGATGGCGTCGAGCGCCATGTACATCTCGGGGATCGGCTCGCCGACCGAGAACCCGCCCAGCGCGATGCCGTCGAACTCGCGCCCATCCTCGCTCATGCTCGCGATTGCGTCGAGGTGCGTGCGCCGCAGATCGATGTTCGTGCCGCCCTGGACGATGCCGAAGCGCGCCTGCTTCTCGATCCAGGGCGCGCGCAGACAACGCCTCGCCCACTCCGTCGTGCGGCGCATCGCACGCTCGGTCACGGCGAGCTCCGCGTCGCCGGGAGGGCACTCGTCGAACGCCATCGCCACGTCGGCCCCGAGGAGCGACTGCACGCGCATCGACTCTTCGGGGGTGAGGCGCAGCGTTCGGCCGTCGAGGTGCGACTTGAACGTGACGCCGTCGTCGTCGATCGCGTTCAGGCCCGAGAGCGAGAAGACCTGAAAGCCTCCGCTGTCGGTGAGCATCGCGTGCGGCCACGCCATGAACTTCGGCACGCCGCCCAATTCCGCGATGCGCTCGGCCCCAGGTCGCAGCCAGAGGTGGTACGTGTTCGCGAGGATGATGCGCGCGCCCGTCGCGGCGACCTCGTCGGGTGTCTGCGACTTCACGCTGGCGAGCGTCCCCACCGGCATGAAGACGGGCGTCTCGATGGTCGCGCGCGGCGTGACGAATCGCCCGCGCCGCGCGGTGCCGTCCGTGGCGAGCTCGGTGAAAGAGAATCCCGCGCTACGCATCGGTCGTGCTCAACGTCCGTGGCGCGCGGAAGAGACGAGCATCGCGTCGCCGTAGCTGTAGAAGCGGTACCTCTCGCGCACCGCCTCGGCGTACGCGTTCTTCACGCCTTCCACGC